>NZ_JAMYUQ010000018.1:0-104054 GCF_040323095.1 Mesorhizobium sp. M0058 | reverse complement strand
GTCACAGGTTCAAATCCTGTCCCCGCAACCAACAAAAAAAGCCCGCTTCACGCGGGCTTTTTGCGTTCGGACCGTGATCGATGGCCGCGACCGGCTATTCAACGATCGAGGAGGGCAGCAAGGCTGGCGTGCTCGACTTTATTGACAGGTCCGCGAACCGGGGGGTGATGCCGCCTCGGCGCATTTCGGCGAGAGCTACACGTCGAGCATTGGGAGTTCGCCAACCCGTCATGGCAATCGATCTGCACGACAACAGCATGATTCGAGCGGCGGAGAGATCGTCGTGCGAAGGCGCGAACCGTTGATTTAAACAACCCGCGCCTTGCCGAAGCTTTTCGTCGCGGGCCGCGTCAGCCAGCTCGCCGCAATGACGCCTGGAAGGCCAGCGAGGTCCAGCTGTTGCTCGAGGCGAGATGGCAATAGAGCAGCGCAAGCGCGCCGGATTTCCTGAGATCAAGAAACGCCTCGTCGCTCAATTTGTTGAAGGCCGGCTCGTCGATCACCTGAAAGTCGGTGAGGTTGAGGGTCTCGCCGCCCTCCAGCGTCACCTTGCTCTGCCGCGGCGCGAACAGGCCGTGCGCGTCGATCTTGTCGATCATGGCGCGAGTCGCATTGAAGTCGGTCTGGAACTGGCTGCAGAAGGCGAGCGCCTGCTTCGAGGCCTCGGCCGGCTCGTTGCCGTCGAAGAAGGGCGCGGTCTCGTCGCTGTCCTTGGACGAAGGCATCTGCTCGACGACGCGTTCGCTGGCACGGTCGATGCACAACGTCAGGCGGCCGGTCGTTTTCGATTCATCGGCGAGGATGAAGGGGTAACGGCGGACATAGGCGGGAATGTAATGCGGCTCCGCCCATTTGCCGTCGGCGCCTACGAACAGGTTCTGGTCCTGGCGCAGACCGGTGATGATGACAGGCGCCTTGGCGTCGCCAATGAAAACGATCGGATAGGAGCGCATCGCCGCGGGCATTTCCGATGCGAGGACGGGGATGGCGTGCGCGGTGCGGGCAAAGGAGAAATCGGCCCGCGCCGTAAGGCCGAGTGAGCCGTGCCGCAGCGGATTGAGCGCCTCGGGTTTTTTGTAGAACAGCGGCAGCGCGTTGGTCGCGGTGCTTCCGGCCGGGGCCGTGTCTGTTTTCGCGTCAGTCATCCCTAGTGTTCTCCTCTTATACCATTCCGGTTTAGGCCAGTGGCTGCCGGTGCGCAACGCGTTGACGGCTGCTTCACCCTACGTGGCCAAGATAAATCTATCTGTTTGTTTGATCGTGCTCTTTTGTACTTCTGGAGATCGAGCTCTATAGACAGCACGCCATGAAGCGGCGAGATTGGCTGACGGGATAGACATCTCAAGAGAGCCGTCTGAAAGACAGACGAACCAGGGCAGGCGCATGGCATCGCTTTCGGATTTCGAGCAGGGGCAGAGCTTTTCCGTCGAAGCCGGCGGTCAGACGCTCACGATGGAACTGAGCGCGGTGCAGCCCATTGCCAACAGCCCGCGCGACGGCGGTGGCTTCACGCTGCTGTTCAGGGGGCCGCGCGACGCGGCGCTGCCGCAGGCTATCTATCGGTTCAACGGCAAAAGCGGCGCCCATGAGATCTTCATCGTGCCGATCGCTGCCGATGAGGCAGGGCGGCTTTACGAGGCGGTATTCAACTGATTTTTTTCGACCGGATCGGCCACGGGGACGCTCCGGCCATCAGGGCGATTTGGCAGCGCGGCGGCTCGACATATGATCGACTATATCGAGATTGCGGACGTATTTGACGGAGCGGCGTGTAGCGCACTGTGCGCGGAAATTCGGGCGGCCGTGGGCCGTCCGGCCGGCCTGCTGGGGCGTGCCGACCAGAAGATGGCATGGCCGGAGATCCGAAAGACCGTGCGCGCCGATGTTTCGCGGGCCACTGAAGAGCGAGTGAGTGCCCTGTTGGCGCAGCAGAAGGCGGCTCTGGAACGGCATTTCGGGCTGCTGCTCGGCCAGGTCGAGAAACCTCAGTTCCTTCACTATCGGCAAGGCGATTTCTTTGTGCCGCACCAGGATGGCAACACGCCGCTCATTCACGACGAGTCGCGGTTCCGAAAGATCTCGGCGGTGATCTTTCTCAACCGTCAATCGGACAACCCTTCGCCAAAAAGCTATGCAGGCGGCTCGCTGGTCCTGCATGGGCCTTACAGCGGCCCGGGCCTGCGCGTTGCCATGCCCGCGTTGCCGGGCTCTCTCGTCGCCTTTCGTTCGGAAACGACGCATGAAGTCACCCCGGTCACGCGCAACGAACGTTTCACCATCGTCTCCTGGTATCGCGGCACGTGACGACCGGCACGGCCCTTACGGCGAACGGATCATCAGGTCGTAGAGGCCCTTGTCCTCGGCAACGGTGAAGCCGAGGCGTTTGTAGAGCCGCCGCGCTGGATTGTTCTTCTCGACATGGATCGAGACCGACTTGCCGACGGCGGCGGCCTCATCGATGAGATCGGCGAGCAACGCACCGCCAGACCCCTTGCCGCGATGCGCCGGCAGGAAGGCGATATCTATGATGCAATGCTCGCTCGCCGAGCGCTCGATATACAGGCGACCGATATCTTGCCTTGCCTGCTCGATCACCAGCCAGTCGGCGTTGGGATAGTATTTCTGGTAATGCGCGTGCTGCGCTTGAAACTGCATGTCGAGGAACGCCGTTTTCTGCGCATCGCTCCACGGCGTGACGGCAAGTTCTTCGGCGCGGGTCGAGGCGTAGAGCGCCGACAGGAACGGCAGATCGGCGTCCGCCATCGGGCGGAACGTCAGATCAATCCGCGCCGCGCGCACCCAGCAAAATATAACAGGCCCGTTGTCCACAATCGGAAGCTGGATCATGGAGTGGCGCTTACGGACGCGCCGGATAAACGCCTTGCATGGCAATGATGAACGTCATCGCCAGATAGGGAGGCAGGTTGTTGTGAGGCAACGTACTGCCCGCCATGCTCAGTGCCTGGGGGTCCATCTGGACCAGATTTTGCGAAGTGTTGTTCTGATACAGCGTTCCGCCCCCCGACTTCCCCAGAACAACCGCATCGGTAAGAGTTCCCTGGGCGCCACTCTCGGTGGACATCGCGACAAAATGATTATGTTGCGGCATTTCCGTTTGCAGAAGGGTGATGGACGTTTCGCCACCCGTCTCGCCGAGAAACCGCTCCGACAAGCCATTGCCCTGTCCTTGCCCCATGGGCGCGGAGCCAGCCATATTCGGCAACGCGAAGGTCGACTTGCCGTCGCCGCCGTAAACTGTGCCCAGCAGCGAAAACAACGCCGTATTCTGCGAGATTGGCAGGAGCTGGCCATCGCAGGTCGCCCACCCCGTCGGGGCGAAATCTCCGGCAAAAATTCGAATTTCGGCGACGAACGGATTGGTCATGGCAAGTCTCTAGCTTTGCTGGGGGAAGATGCCAAATAGCGAGATGATGAAACTGACGGCGAGGAACGGCACCATATTGTCGTGAGGCTGGCTGCCGCCGGCCGGCGAAATGGCTCCGGCGGCCATGTTGCCATCAGGTGCGATACCCACATAGGGCGTCAGCAGGCTCGATGTCGCCAGGACACCGCCGGACGGACCCGGATTCTTGGCGATATTCGACGAACCGGTCCAGGTATGGGAATGGTTCGGCATTTGTTGGGTTGAAACAGTGACGGATTCGACCCCGCCCAGTTCTCCGATGATATAGGTCTGGCTGACCAGCGGGCCCTTGCCAGCATGGACGGGGATGCGGGATGCGAGGTTGGGCAGGGCGAATGTTTCCTCCCCGTCGCCGCCATAGGTCGTACCGATCAGATTGAACAAGGTTTCGTTCTCGGAGATCGGCATCAACTGGCCTTGGCAGAACGCCCAGCCATTCGGAGGGAAATTGCCACCGAACATCCTGATCTCGCCGACAAAAGGTTGGCTCATCGAAGCGTCCTCTTAATTTCGCGACGGGAATATGCCTTGCAGGGCAATGATGAAATTCAAGACGAGATAGGGCGATCTGTTCTCATGCGGCTGGCCGCCACCGACGAAAGTGATGTTTTCCTTCGCCATAGCCACCGCGCTGCCAGGCGGCTGATAGATCGGGCTGGCGTTCGCCCCCAACAGCGCGCCGGATGGATTGTTGACGTTGCCGGCAGTGTTCGATGCGTTGACGAAATGGTTGTGTGTCGGCATTTCGCCGAGCGTGAGCGTGTGAAACTCTTCGCCGCCCTGGCCGCCGACAATTGCACCGATAGGGCCGCCCGTATGAACCGGCGCACGTCCCCTCATATCCGGAAGGGCAAAATTTGTCTGGCCGTTGCCGCCGTACCTGGTGCCAAGAAGTGAGAACAATGGCTGGTTCTGGTTAAGCGGCAACAACTGGCCGTTACAAAATGCCCAGCCGCGCGGTGCATAGTTCCAGGAAATGATCTTGACTTCACCTAAATAAGGCTCGCTCATCCCCGTTCCCTTCGTTGGCGGCTTACTGTCTGAATTCTTGTATTATGCCTAAGTAAGACAACAAGTCGATATCAGATTCATAAAATATATTTCCTAGGACGAAATCCAAGGTTGCTGACTACGGTGTCGCGGCAGGCAGCAGTGGCAGCGGCTGGTTGAAGAACGTCCGGGTGTCCGTCAGTGCCGTTGCCCCGCCATTGACGGTTTCGATACCGGCCTCGCTCGCCTGCGGTACGTTGATCGTGCCGTCGGCGCCGCCGAGGCCGTCCGCGAGGAAGCGGATGGCATTGGCGTTGTTGACGTTGGTGATGGTGTTGGCATGAACGTCGGCATTGATGATAGCGCCGGCAAATGTGGCGGTGACCGTGATGCCGCGGCTGTCGGCATTGTCGCGAATGGTGTTGTTGGTGACCGCCGCGTGCACGGTGCCCGGCTGCACGAGCTGCGTGATCGAGACGCTGTCGCCACCGCTTATGCCGTTGACGCCGATGCTCTGGATAATGTTGTTGTCGATCAGCACCTTGGCGACGCCGAGGCTTTCATGCCCAACCCTGATGCCGTTGCCGGTTCGCGATCCCGAGGTTGCTACGCCTTGCGTACCGATGACGTTGTTGGCGATTGTGCCGTCAAGCGTCCGTGCGAGGTCGCCGCTGCTGAACACGTTGATGGCCGTCGAGTCGCTGTTGGTGACGGTGTTGTTCCGGACGGTGAAATTCAGATTGCCGCCCGTGCCGGCGCCGGAATTGCTGCTCTGGGTGAGGTTGATGCCGTTGTTCAGATTGTTGAATAGATTTCCCGTGGTCTCGCCGATGTGAGCGTTGACGGTGCCGTCATTGGCAATGACGAACAGACCGGTTCCAGGGATGACTCCCGGTCCGGGATAGGCGTTGTTGCCGGTGAAGGTTGCGCCGTCGACGGTCAGCGTCATCGTCGGCGCGCCGGCGACACCGGCGCCGTCCGCCTCGAAGATGAAGTCGCTGCCGGCATTGTTCGAGGCGCCGTTGTTCGAGAACGTGCCGCCGCTCACCACCAGGTTCGCCAACGTGCCGCCGGAATTGATGACCTGCACGTTATGGGTGAATGAGTTGGAGACCGTGAGGTTGGTGAACGTGGTGACGTGCGAGGCGTTGCCGGTAAGTTCGTTGAACAGGATTCCGGACTCGGTGTTGGCATCGGCATTGCTGTTCAGGGTCAGACCGTTGAGCACCACGCCGTTGACCCGCAGCCCCTTTATGCCGTTGCCCGCATTGTCGCTGATGATCATGTTGCTCAGGCTGACATCCTGAGTGTCGGTCAGGCTGACGCCATCGCCGGTCGAGTTCTGGATCGTGCCGCCGCTGCCCCCCGTCGCGCCGGTGCCGGTCACCACCAGATTGCCGCTGGTGCCGGTGTTGTTGAGCACGATGCCGTTGGCTGCACCATTGGACGCAATGCTCCTGAACGTCACGTCGCCGGCGCCGATCGTCGTGTTGGCGACATTAAGCGCCGTGCCCGTGCCGGACGCGATGGTGTTGCCGGTGCCCTGCACCGTCACCGTGCCGCCGCCGGTGGCATTGAAACCGGCGCCGCTGGTGGTGGCGATGACCAGCCCGCCATTGGTGAAGTTGATCGTCGCACCGGTATTGTCGCTCAGGCTGACGCCAGCCGCCGTGGTCGAGGTGATCGACTTCGACGCGCCGGAGAAGGTGATGATGCCGGCGACATTGTCGTCCAGCAGGAGGCCGATCTGGCCCGCCGCATTATGCGTGATGTTGCCCGACAGGGTGATGTTGCCGGCGGTCAGGGCGCGATCCTGGATGTTGACCGCCTGGCCGGTGCTGCCGCTGGTGATCGCGCCGGCATAGGTGAAGGCCGCCGTGCCGCCGCTGTTGGCGGTGCCTAGGCCATCGCCGATACGGATCACGGCGCTTGTTCCGCCCACCAGCGCGCCGGTGCCGAGGTCGATCGCTCCCGAACCGGTGACGGTATCGAGGATGACGGCGCTGGTGCCGCCGGCGCCTTTGTTCGTGGAAGCGAAGGTCACGCCGCCCGCCGCGATGGCAACGCTGTCAAGGTTGACCGCGACGCCGCTGCCGGTCGAAATCGTGTTGCCCGAGCCGATAACGGTCACGGTGCCAGTACCGTTGCTCGTGGCGTTGAAGCCGGTGCCGGAGGTGGTGGTGATGGCCAGGCCGCCGCCGGTGAAGTTGACCGCGGTGTTGGTGTTCGCCGTCAGGTCGACGGCATTGTTGGCTCCGGTGGTCAGTATCTTGCTGGCGCCGGAGAAGTTGATCGTGCCGCCGGTGTTGGCGTTGACGAGGATCCCGTTGGCCACGCCGCCGGTGGCGCTGAGAGTGCCCGACAATGTCGTGGTGCCGGCGGTGCGGGTGGAGATGCTGACGACGTTTCCGGCCGTGGTCTTGGTGACCGAGCCGGCATAGCTGACATTGGCCGAGCCGCCGGTGACCAGGAAGGCCGCGCCGGTCGCGCCGCCGAGCGCACCGGAGCCGAGGCTGACAGTGCCGGCGCCGGTGACATTGGTCAGCGACACGTTGTTGGTTCCGCCGGTCGAATTGGTCGAGGTGAAATTGATGCCGGTGGTGGTGGCGATGCCGTTGAGGTTGACCGCCTGCGCGGAAGTGGAGCTCACCGTGCCGGTCGTCACATTGACCGTGCCGCCATTGATGGCGCTGAATCCGGTGGTGCCGTTGGTGACGATGTCGAGGTTTGCGAAGCTGACGGTCGAGGCCGTGGCGCCGTTGTTGATTGCGACTGCGGTGCCGGTCATCGGCGTCGTGGTGCCGAGATCGACCGTACCGGTGAAGCTCACCGTATTGGCCGCCGTCGCGCCGGAAATACTAATGCCGCTGGCAGCGCCATTGGCGATCACCGAGCCGGCGAAGGTGAAACTGCCGCCAGCGCGGGTCGAGATCGTGGCCGCCGCGCCCGACGTGCTGATGATAGAGCTGGCGCCGTCGAAGCTGATCACCGCGTTGCCGCCGGTCACCGAAAGGCCGCTGCCGCCCGATATGTCGACATTGGTACCGGCAATCGTGCCGCCAGCGCCCGACGCGCCACCGAAGGCGATGCCGGTTCCGGTCGCCGCCGTGGTGATGTTGACGTTGGTCAGCGTCGTCGTGCCGGTGGTGTTGTCGAGTTTGAAAGCAATGCCGGTGGCGCCGGTGCTGGTGACGTTGGTGATGGTGGTGTTGGACGCGTTCAGCCACACATCGCTGGCGTTGCCGGAGAAAGTAACGTTGTTGATCGTCGTGCTGTTTGACGGCGTGATCTCGATACCCTGCGTGGCGAAATTGCTGATGGTCATGTTGCTGATGACGGTATTCGCAGCACCCGCGCCATTGTCCTTGACGCCACGCGCGGCACCCGCCGGGCTGCCATTCAGGATGAAGCCGTCGATGATGTTGCCGCTGGCGCCGAGCGTGATGACATTGTTGCCGGCGCTCGTCGTCAGCGTCGCGGCGCCATTGGGCGTCTGGTCGATGATCGAGATGCTGTTGCTGGCGAGCTGGATGGTGGAGGGCACCGTCAGCGCCAGATTGATGTTGCCGTTGCCGAAGCCGCGCACCTGCTCGCCGGTGGCGAGAGCCAGCGTGTCGTTGCCATTGCTGCCTGCCGCGGTGATGGTGCCGCCATCGTTGACGAGAACCAGAATGTCCGTCGCCACGGCTGCTGCTTCGGCGGTGGCCAGCGTCGCGAGATTGTTCTGGTCGCGACCGCTGCCGTCACCGGTCGCGGACGCGCCGACGAAATAGACCTTGCCGACTCCGAAGCCCAGGCCGGGAGCCGACTGGAAGTTCACATCCTGGAAATTGTAGGTGCCGGCAACCGGCGCACTGGATGCGTCGATGCCTACATTGGCGCCGATGGTCGAGAGCTGGTCGGTCGCCGATTCGCCGTCGCCATAGGTGAAAGCGAGGTTGGTGGCGCTGTTGAGGAACACGCCGGTGTTGACGCCGGCAATGCTGGAGCTGGCGCCGCCGACAACGGCATCGCCGAGGCGTACCGTCTGGCCGCCAGTGGTGCCACGCAGGTCGACGCCTATCGAGGTGCCGGCGGCGGCGGCATTGGTGACATCGAAGTCATTGGCCGTCACCGCCGCATTGATGGTGGCACCGTTGAGGTCGAAGGCCACGCCCGTGGTGCTGTTCAGGCCGATGTCGAGATCGTTGAAGGACAGCGCCGCGCCAAGCGTGCCGGAAACATCGACACCACGCGTGGTGATGCCTTGCAGGTTGACCGTGCCGAGAATGATGGCCCCGCCGCCGGACGAGGCGATATTGGTCAGCGAGATGCCGGTTGCGGCGGCAGTGGCCGAAACACTGTCGAAATTCATGCCCGCAGCGCCAATCGTAACGCCATTGAGGTTCAACGCGGTGCCGCCGGCCGTCGTGGTGATGCTGTTGTCGCTGAGGAGCGCGCCGACGCTGACCGTGCCACCGCCGCTGGCGTTGAAGCCCGTGCCGGAGGTGGTGGTAATCACCAGGCCACCCGTATCGAAGTTGATCGTCGCGCCGGTGTTGGTCGTCAAGTCGACCGCCGTATTGGCGCCAGTGGTCAGCGTCTTCGTGCCACCGCTGAGAGTGATGGTCCCGCCGGAGTTGCCGTGGACATAAATACCATTGTCGAAACCGCCGGTGGCGCTGAGCGCGCCGGACAGTGTGACCGTGCCGCCGGTGACGCCGGAGATGTCGACGATCTTGCCGGCGGTGGTCTTGGTGACCGAGCCGGCATAGCTGACGGTCGCAGCGCCGCCATTGACCAGGAACGCAGCACCGGTCGCGCCGGTGAGCGATCCGGACCCGAGGCCGACTGTGCCGGTGACATTGGCCAGGCTGACATTGTTGGTGCCGCCGGCCGACGAGGTCGAGTCGATCGCGATGGTGGCGGTGACGCCGGTCAGGCTGATCGCCGGGCCGAGGGTCGAATTCACCGTCTCGCTGCCGCCGGTGGCGGTGATGCCCATCGTGCCGCCGGTGCCGAAAATGGCGGTGCCGAACGTGGTGTCGATGGTCAGGCCGCCGGTGAAGCTGGTGGTGCCACCGCTCTGCGAAAGGCCGATGCCGTTCGTCGTATCGATGTTGGCGAGGCCGGTGACGTTGACCGTGCCTGATACCACATGGATGCCGCCGCCGGCCGTGGCGGTGTTGTTGACCGTCACCGCGCCGAAGGTGAACGTACCGGTGTTGGCGCCGGTGACGTCTATGCCGAAGCTGCTGGTTCCGGTGATGCTGGTCGCGCCGGAGACATTCACCGCCCCGGTGACGCCGTTGAGGATGATGCCGCTGGTGGCGCCGCTCGAGGTGATGCTGTCGAAATTGACACCGCCGGCGCCGAGTGTGCCTTGCAGCGACAGCGCTGTCTGGCCCGTCGCGTCGATCGTCGTCGAACCGGCATTGGCGACGGTCAGGACATTCAGCCCCGAAAGGCTGAGGCCCGTGGCGAGCGATGTCGTGATGTCGAGGCCGCCATTGAAGTTGACCGCAGCTGCCGCGCTGCCGCCCGAAATCGAAACGCCATTGCCCCCGGTGATCGTCACCTGGTCGGTGAAGGTCACCGCGCCGCCGGTGCGGTTGGCGATATTGATGCCGCCGCCGGTCAGTGTTCCGGCCGGCCCGCCATTGGGCAGGAAGCCGCGCGACACCGAGAGGGTGCCGGTGCCGCCATTGACGTCGAGCAGCGTGCCGGCAACGTTGATGTTGTTGTTGATGACCGACAGGTTGCCATTGAGGCCGGTAACCTGGATGGCGGTCTGGCCGGCGGCGACGTTGCTGATCGTCACACCTTCGATGGTGATGCCGCTGGCATTGCTGAAGCCGACCGCGCTCTGGTCGACGAGGAAGGCGGCGCCGGTTGCGCCGGTGAAGTCGAAGGTGGTGTGGCGCACGGCATTGTCGCCGAGCAGATGCATGAAGTCGCCGGTGCCGCTGACCACGGCCTCGTCGCCGGTGATGTTGCCACCGGTGGCGCCGAGATTGCCCTGGACATTGGCCGGCTGGATCGTGCCGGTCGAAACCACATTGCTGTTGCCGAAACCGGTGATCGTCTGGCCGGAATCGAGCGTGAAGGCGGTGGCGCCGAGATTGATCGTGCCGACGAAGGCAAAGGTCTGCGCCCCGGTCAGCGCATCGGCGGCGGCAAGCGAAATGGTGTTGACGCCCTGGCTGAGATTGCCGGTCGTCCCGCCTGCGATGAACCCGCCCGACTGCGAGACCATCGTGACCGAGCCAGGCGCTACGGGCAGGTTGGCGCTGCCGGTGAAGAACACGTCGTCGAAATCGTAATTGCCGAGCGTCGGATCGAGACCGACCGTGTTGACGGTGAAGCCGCCGGGCGCGGTGATGGTGATCTTGGATTGCAGCCCGTTGACCGAGGTGCCGTCGCCGAAGGTGAAGTTGGCGTTGGCCGAGGTCGCGGTGGTGCCGCCGGACGACAAGTCGACGCCGATGCCGACAGTCTTGATCTCGGAGCCCGCCAGGAAGGTGACGACCTTGTTGCCGGTGGTCGACGACAGGTCGATGCCGCGCGAGGTCAGGTCATTCGTGCCGGTGATCGTCGTCAGGCGGAAATCGGCCGTCGTCGAGGAGCCGCTGAAGTCGATGCCCGTCTGGTTGGCGCCGACGTCGTCGATGGTGGTCGTGCCGAAGCTGACATCGTTGTTGGTGCCGGCGAAGTTGATGCCGGCAGTGCCGCTCGTGGTGCCCAGCGTGACCTGGGTCGTGCCGAAGGTCACCGGGCCGGCATTGCCGACAATGTTGATGCCGATGCCGCCGGCGCCCGTCACGGTCACCGCCCCGAAGGTTGCCGATGCGGTGCTCGCGACACCGGAGATGGACAGGCCGGTGCCCAAGGCATTGGTGATCGATAGCGGGATGGTAACATTCAACGTTGCGGTGCCGATCAGGCCACCGACCACCGCGCCGCCGCCACCGCTCGCCGACAGGGTCGGGCCGGTGAAGCTGAACGCACCGCCTGCCGGGGGCAATGTCGAGCCGATGGCGAACAGATTTCCGGTGCCGGTTGACGTGACGCTGCCGCTGAACTGGGCCGAGCCGCCGATGGTGCCGTCGATCTTGACCGCCGTTCCTGGTGCTGTTGCCGAGCTGGAGATGTTGGCCGAGACCGTGATCGCGGCGCTGCCGCCAAAAACCACGACGCCGTTGCCGGTGCCGGAATTGGTGATGGTGCCGCCGATGTTGATCGTGCCGGTGTTGTTGGTCAGGCTGACGTCGTCGCCCGAAACCAGCGTCGTCACCAGATTGTTGACATTAACCGTCGCGGCGCTGCCTTGCACCACGAAGCCGGGGCCACCGCCAACAACCGTGTCGATCGTCGTCGTGCCATTGAAGGTAACGGCGTTGGCCACGTTGGTGAGGCGGATGGCGTCGCCATCGACGCGATTGATGTCGACAGCGCCGAAGGTGACGCTGCCGCCGCTGGTGTTTTCGATGAGGATGCCGGTCTGCACGGCGCCGCCTGAGCCGTCGACGGTGATGCTGTCGAAAATGACGCCGCCTGCGCCGATGGTCAAACCGCCGGCGCCACCGAGATGGATGCCGTTTTCGACAGGGCCGAGCCCAGATGCGGTCGTGTTGGTGCCGGTGACGGTGAGCGTGCCGCCATTGATGGCGCTGAAGGCAAGGCCGCCATCGGTGGTGAGGTCGAGCCCGCCGGTGAAATTGATCGTGCCGCCGGCATTGCCGGTCAGGTCGATGGCGTTGGCCGCGCCGGTGCTGGCGGTGATTTGGCCGGCGAAGGTGGCCGACCCGCCGGTCATGCCGCTGATCATGACAGCGCTCGCGGCACTCGTCTGATTGATGGTGCCGTTGTAGGTGAGGTTAGGCGTTGCTCCAAGAATGCTGAGCGCCGTGCCCGTCGTGCCGGCGATCGAACTCGCATTGTCGAAGGTCAGCGTGCCCGTGGAACCGCCCGTGACGCTGACGCCGATACCGGCGCCGGTGATGTCCAAATTGTTGAAGGTGCCGGTGCCGCCGAAGTTGCTGGCCAGCAGGCCAGTGCCGCTGACGCCGCCCATCGTCGTGTTGGTGATGTTGATCGCACCCGTTGCGCCGGTCAGGTCGATGCCGGTTACGGCGCTGCTGATCGTCACCCCGGTGATGGTGGCCGCGTTTACATTCGATCCGTTGATCGCCGAGCCCGAACCTGCATTGCTGACGCTGAGGTCGGCGACGCGGTTGCCGTTGGCGAGATCGATGGTGCTGCCGGCCGAGTTGTTGAGAGTGGCGGCGCCATTGCCGAACGGATCGACCTGGGTGCCCGACGTAACCACCTCGGCGCCGGTGACGTTGGCGGGCGGCCCGCCGAGAGCGACGGTGTTGCCGTTGGCGAAGGAGACGATCTGCTGGCCGTCGGCAAGCGTGAAGCCGTCGGCATCGGTGTTGATGGTTCCAGCGCCGTTGTTGACAAGGACGAAGATGGTGTTGGCGTCGGTCGTCAGACCGTCGGCGGCGTCGGCGTTGATAAGGTCGCCAACGCTCGCGCCGGAGCCCGTTCCGGTGTCTGCGGCGCCAACGAAGACGATGTTGGCGGCATCGAACAGCTGCGGTCCGACCAGATGAGTGGCGTTGAAGGCATAGGTGCCGCTGCCGGCCATCAGGCCGCGCATGTCGAGCGAAGCGGTGGTGCCGGTGATCGTGCCGCCGCCGAACGAGAAGGTGGTGTTGGCGGTGGTGCCGGCTGCGCCATGTGTGCCCATCTGCACGCCGGTGTCGGCCGTAATGGTGCCGGTGCCGATGGTGACCGAGCCGCCAGTGGTGCCCGACAGGTCGATACCGGTCGACGTGGCGCCACCGAAGACGGTGAGCGAATTGGCGCTAAAGGCCGACTGGCTGCCCGACAGGTCGAGGCCGGTGGCCTCGACGCCGCCAATATAGATTGAGTCGAAGCTGATCGTGCCGTTGACGCCTTGAACGTCGATGCCATTGAGGCCCGGCGCACCGATTTCCGCATAGCCGAAGCTGACGGCGCCGGTGTTGCCGTTGAGCGCGATGCCATTGCCAAGCACCTGGCTGATGAGCACGTCGCCGCTGAAGCCGACCGTTGCCGTGCTGCCGCTGATCGAGATGCCGTCGCCGGTGGTGCTGCCGATCGTCGTCGGGCCGGTAACGCTGACGCTGCCGCTGACGCCCGAAAGGCTGACGCCGGTTGTGCCGCCGACGTGGCCGATGTTGGAGAGCGTGACACCGAGCCCGATATTCGACGCCGTAAAGGCGGATGTGGTGTTGTTGTTGACGGTACCGCCGTCGATCGAAAGCGAGCCGGTGCCAGTTGACGTGGCCTGGACGCCGCTGCCGCCATTGCTGGTCGCGTTGAGCGTCTGGAAGCTGGTGATGGCATTGCTGTTGATCAGCAAGCCGTCGCCGGCATTATCCGACACCGTCGTCGTGCCGGTGAAATTGTAGGTGCCGTCGCCCTGGATCGACAGCCCAGCGCCGCCATTACCGGTCGAGCTCAGATTGCTGCCGGAAACGTCGTTGGCGCCATCGAACAGCACGCCATTGAGGGCGGCCCCCGACACGGTCATGCCGGTCAGCACGACGCCGGTAACGCCGCTGCCATGGATGCCGTTGGCGGTACCGCCGGAGATGTTGAAGTCCTGGAGCGAGGTATTGTTGGCCAGCGTGACGACGTCGCCGCTGCCCGAAGCGGTCAGCGTTGCGGCGCCGGCCGCATCCGAGATGGTGCTGCCGTGATCGACGTTGTCGCCGGTCACATTGATCGGCAGGCCGCCGAGCGAGAAGGTGCGGCCGTTGCCGAAAGAGGCCAGGGTCTGCCCCGCTTCGAGCGTAAAGCCGTCGGTGTCGTCGATGACACCGCGATTGACCAGCACGAAAATCGCGGTGCCGTCGGTATTGTTGTCGGCGTCGGTGATCGAAGCCAGGTCCGAAAGCGAGGTACCGTCGCCTGTGCCGCCTGCGGCGACAAAGATCAGCTGCGTCTGGTCGAACAGTTGCGGCCCGTTGAACGTCGTCGTGCCGAATGCGTATTGGCCCGAACCGGAATTGAGGCCGCGTGCGTCGAGCGAGGCGAGGTTGCCGCCGATCGAGCCGCCACCGAAGGTGAATTGGGCGTTGGCGGTGTCGGCCGGCGAGCCGGCAATGCCGAGCCGCACGCCGGTGCCGACATTGGCGATGGTGCCGCCATTGGTGATGATGATCGTGCCGCCGTTGGTCTGGACAAGGTCGATGCCGATGGACGTCGTGCCGCCGGTGCCGTTTATGTTCAGGGACTGCGCGGTGAAATTCGTCTGGCTGCCGGAGAAGTCGAGGCCGATGCTGGAGCCGAGCCCCGAGATGATGATGTTGCCGGCGATGACGGACGCATTGACGCCGGTAAACACCATGCCGTCGGTGCCGGGATCGGTGATGTTGATGTCGCCGAAGCGGATCGCGGCCGGCGAATCCGTGATCGCGATGCCCGGTCCGGTCGTGTTCGAGATCGTCGTCGAGCCGTTGACGGTGAAGCTGCCCGAAAGATTCTCGAGCACGACGCCCGATGCGCCGCCCGTCTGGGTGATCGAATCCAGCACGATATGGGCGGTGATCGGATCGATGAAGACACCGACGCCGTCGTCGCCGAGCGCCTTGTTGGCCGACACCTGGCCGCCGCTGATGGTGATCGAGCCGGCGACCCCGGTGCCCTTCACGGTAATGCCGGCATCGTTGTTGTCGAGCGAGTTGAGGGTGGCGAAAGTGTAGGTGCCGTGGCCGGTTATATCCAGGCCGTCGTCGCCATTGCCCTGCAGTAGCGTCGTGCCGGTGAAGTTATAGGTGCCGTCGCCTTCGATGTGCAGTCCGTCGAGGCCGTTGCCGGTCGCGGTGAAGTTCGAGCCATTGACGCCGGTCGATGTACCGGTGAAGTCGGCGCCGTGGCCGCCGGTGCCGGTGACCGTGACGTTGGTCAACGTGGCGCCGGTGATGTTGTTGCCGAAGATGCCGTCCTTGCCGCCTGTGATGATGATGCCGCTCAGCGTGTTGCCGTTGGCGAGCGTCAGGACGTTGTTGGCGGGGTCGGTGCCCTGGAGGGTGCCGTTGGATCCGCCGAAATTGTAGGTGCCGATGCTGCCGTCGACGAGCCGCGCCTGGACGCCCCCGCCACCGCCGATGACGGTCTGGCCGTTGGCGAGCGTCACACCGGCTGTCGTAATGTTGCCCTTGCCGCCGAGCGCGACGACGACGGCGTTCGCGCCGGCGCCGGCGACCGCATTGTCGAGCGTGGTCGGGTCGCCGATCGTGCCGAGGCCGAGCGCGTCGTTGTCACCATCGGCAAAGAAGAACTGGCCGAATGCCGTGTTGGTGGCGGCATTGATCGCCACCCGCGTCGACGTGCCGGTAACTTTGTCCTGGCTCTCGATGCGAACGCCGATGTCGCCACGCACGCGCTCGTTGACGCGTTTGCGCAGGCCGGGGCTGACCGGATAGACCGGCTCGGCGCCGTCATCGGCCGAAGACGAGCCCTTGTCGAAAGCGTTGAGCGGCACCGTCAGCCGGATGCTGCCGGCGAACTGGGTGTCATCGCGGTTGTCGTTGCGCACCTCGCCGGTGAAGGTCAGCGACGTGCCTTTGCCGATGACGTCGCCGATCGAATATTCCAGGCCGGCCTTGGCGCCGGTGATGCTGCCGTCGTCGCCGTCGGGATCGCCGAAATGGTAGGCGCCGAGATCGAAACGCAGTGAATGGTTCTCGGGCAGGTTGAGCGGCACCTGAACGCCGACCTCGCCCTCGATGCCCCAGGCCGCGTAATCGCGGTGGGCGATGGCCGATATCTGCTCGATCAGCTGATGACCGACCAGCGACAGGCTCGACTCTTGCCCGGCCGTGCTGCGGTCGCCGCTGATCGGCAGATAGACGTTTACGTGCGCATCGTATTTTGAGGTGATGGCCTCGAGGCCGAGCGTCGAGGCGACGAACTGGTGACTGTCGTGGTTCTGGATGTTGAGATAGGCGTAGCCGCCGATCATCAGATCCGGATTCACGATGCGGCGAACGCCGAGGCCGACGTCCTGGCCGAAGCCGTCGTCGAAATCGTATTTCGAGCGCACATCGAGAAAGAGAACGGATTCGAGGTTCTGCTTCAGCGGCAGGAAACCCTCGATCGCCGTGTTGCCGCCATTGTTGTTGGCGCCGATGATGGCGCGGACCTGCGGCTGCCACAGTCCGGTGTCGCCGGCATGGGCGGCTATGCCGGAAAGGGCAAGTGCCAGAGTGGACAGCGCAGTCGTCTTCCAGAGATGCCTGGAAAAACCTGACCGGCGATACTTGCTATTCGCCCGGAAGCTTCTTCCGTGCGTCGCCATGTCATTGATCTGCCGAGTTTTCTCGGTCGTCTCCATCCCTTGCGAACCCCGACGAGTACACGCTCCGTCGCTAATACTATCCGAATCCCAGTGTATAGCGAGCATGATTGTTTGCTTTACACGTACAAGATTTCAAAGTTGTTTATTGTGACAATTCAGCAACAGTAATTTAGCCTGAGCTCATGTACCGTATTGGCTTCCCCGCCAGGCTCGGCTGTTGTATCAACGCGCTCGGCGAAACCCTGACACGACGAGGATCGGGTGGCTTCATTGCTGAGAACCGTTTGTGGCCGGGCCGCCTGGGTCGGCGCGCTATGGCTGGTCGTGACGGCAGGGTCGGCGCTTGCCGAAGAGCCGAAGTCAACCACATCTGCCGAGACCAAGCCTGCAGAAGGCAATCCGTGGGCGCTAAACTGCGCCAGCGGATCGGCCGGCATCGAGCTTCAATGCCAGGTCTCCCAAAACCTTACCGAGGCCAAGACGGGGCAGCGCGTTCTTACCGTTACGGTTCGCCGCGACAACGGCAATGGCAACCTCGCCATGCTGCTGGCCTTGCCGCACGGGCTGTTCCTGCCTTCCGGCGCCTCGTACCAGATCGACCAGGGGCAGAAGACGACCATTGCCATCCAGACCAGCGACCAGAACGGCGCCTATGCCGCGACCCCTTTGTCGGCGGACCTCGTCAAGGCGATGAAATCGGGAACCAACCTGAACATCGGCATGGAGTCGGTGACGCGCAAGCCGGTGACCATTCCGGTCTCGCTTGCCGGATTCACTGCCGCGATCGACAAGCTTCAAGCGTTGAAATAGCCGGCCTATCTCGGCAGATGCGTAAGCATCAGCTTACGTTATGGACTGGCCGGGCTCACACGTGCTTGCGGCCGCCTGTCTCGCGGAACCAGCTGTCGGGGTAAGGATACCACCAGTCCTGGATCGCCGGTCTGTGGTCGATGATGACCATCTTGGAGCGTCGGAAGGCGTCGAGTCCCTGGCGTCCCAGCTCGCGGCCAAGGCCTGATGCCTTCCAGCCGCCGAAGGGCAAGGCGTCATTGTCGATCAGCGGGTTGTTGACCCAGACCATGCCGGCCTCGAGCCGCTCGGCCGCCTCATGCGCCTCGGCGAGGTCGGTGGTGAACACCGAGGCGCCGAGGCCGAACGGGCTGTCATTGGCAAGCCGGATCGCCTCGTCGAAATCCTTGACGCGGCAGATCGCGGCGACCGGTCCGAAACACTCTTCGCGCACGATCGCCATATCGGGGGTGACGCCGGTCAGGATCGTTGGCTCGTAGAACCAGCCAGTGTTGTGCGCCGGCGGAATGCGCCCGCCGGCAACGGCTATAGCGCCGTTGCTGATAGCATCATCGACCAGCCGCATCACTTTCGCCCGGGCGGCTTCGCTGACCAGCGGGCCGATCTCGGTCTTGTCCATGCCATTGCCGATGCGCAGCGCCCGCGTCTTCTCGGCGAACAGCTCGACGAAGCGATCGTGAACCGAGTCGACGACAAAGAAGCGTTCGGCCGAGGTGCAGACCTGGCCGGTCAGGTGGAAGGCGGCGGTGACGCTGCCGGCTGCCGCCACGTCGAGCGGCGCGTGCTCGCTGATGATCAGCGGATCGCTGCCGCCGGCTTCGATGACGCAAGGCTTCATGCGCTCGGCGCAGGCGACTGCCACGGCTTTGCCGGCGGCGACCGAGCCGGTGAAGGCGACAGCGTGGGTGCGCTCGGAGGCGATCAGCGCCTGCGCGGTGGCGGCCGTGCCGGGCAGGCAGGAGACCAGCCCTTCGGGCAGCGAGCGGAACACGGTCATGTAATCGAGTGTCGACAGCGTCGTGGCTTCGGCCGGCTTGATGATGCAGCCATTGCCGGCGGCAAGCGAGGCCGCAACGGTCCAGGACATCAGCAGGATCGGGAAGTTGTAAGGCATGATGTGCACGGAGACGCCATACGGCTCGTAGCGCGCATACTGGAACGACCCGGCCTGCGTCGTACCGGCGATCTTGCCGGCGTCGTCGCGCGCCATCTCGGCATAGTAGCGGAAGATCGGCGCGCAATTGGCGATCTCGCCGATCGCTTCGGGATAGGGCTTGCCCATCTCGCGCACCATCAGCTCGGCGCAGCGCGTGAAGTCCGCCGCCTCGATGGCGTTGGCGACCGCATGCAGATGCTTTGCCCGGCTCTTGGCATCGAGCTGCTTCCAGGCGGCTTGTGCCGTGGTTGCGGCACACAGCACCGCATCGACCTCACCGTCCGTTGCGGCGGAGATCGAGCCGACGGTCTCCAGCGTCGCCGGATCGATCACCGGTTTTGCCGTGCCGGTCATCGGCCGGTAGTCCGGATTGACGAAGAAAGCCGGCCGTTCAGCGGAGAATTGCATGGTCGTCCTTTCAGGTCCGCTCAGCGGATCATGTAGACCTTCTTGATGGTCTCATGGACGGTGCAGACGCCTTTCCAATTCTGAGGAAAGAACGCCGCCGTGTCCGGCTCGATCTGGATGACCTCGCCCGATTCGTGCACATAGGTGCAGCGGCCCTCAAGGAAGTGGCAGAACTCGTCGCGGGTGACATGGCAGTGCCATTTGCCGGGGGTGCAGACCCACAGGCCGCATTCCGAACGGCCCTCCGGCCCCTTGTAGAGCAGCTTGCCCGAGGTGTGGGACACGCCCTCGATCATGGTCGGGATGACGCCCCAGTCGACGAGGTCGGTGATGGCAAGCGGGGATTGCATGATGGGCGTGGTCATGGCGATTTCCTTTAAAAAAGTGCTCAGCGGCACATGAAGGCCTTGGTCAGTGTTTGCGTGATGGTGGAGGTGCCGGCCCAGCCGGCGGGGAAGAACACCAGCATGCCGGCCTCGACCGGGATCTCTTCGCCATTCTCGCGGACATAGGTCCCGCGGCCCGACAGGAAATGGCAGAACTCGTCGGCGGCAAAGGTAACCTTGCGGCTGCCTGGCGTGCACGACCACAGGCCGCATTCGCTTGAGCCGTCCGGGTTCTGCGAGAGGATCCTGCCCGAGGCGCGCGGCGAGCCGGCAAGCGTGTTGCTGCCCCCGCCCCAGTCCTCCAGTTTCACGGTCGAGGCCTTTGGCCAGTGCGGTGTCGGCATATTGGGAAGCTCCGTTGCTGTTCAAGCCAGCATGTAGACGTTGCGCATGGTCTCATGCACGGTGCATTCGCCTGTCCAGCCGGCAGGGAACATGACCACGGTCCCGGCTGCGACTTCTACCACCTCCCCGGCATCCGACCGGTACGTCGCGCGGCCGGCGACGAAATGGCACAATTCGTCGCGCGGAATCGAGAGCCGCCAGCGGCCGGGCGTGCAGACCCAGATGCCGGATTCCGGCTGGTTGTTGGGTCCTTTGTGGACAAGCCTGCCGGTCGAGTGCGACGCGCCGTCCAGCGCGTCGGACTGGGCGCCCCAGTCGACGAGGTCGGTGCGGGTGGAGGCTTGGTAGAGGTGTGGGGCGGAGGAGGTCACAGCAGCGCCTCCAGCAGCCCGGCTGCCTTCTCAGGCCCGTTCTGGGCCTGCATCTGCGCCGAGGTCTTCGCCAGCCTGATCTTCATCTTGGTGTCAGTCAGGCAGGCTTCGATCCTGCTGATCAGCTGGGCGTCGCTCCAGTCGTAGCGCGGCATACCGAAGCCGTGGCCGGTTTCCTGGACGCGGGTGGCGTTGTCGTGGCCGTCCCAGACATAGGGCATGATGATGGCCGGCTTGCCGAAATAGAGGCACTCTGTGAACGAGTTGTTGCCGCCATGGTGGATGACCGCATCGACTTGCGGAATGACCGAAGGCTGCGGAAACCAGCTCTCGACGATGACGTTGCCCGGCACATCCGTGTACTGGTCCTTGTAGCCGCCGACATTGACCAGCGCGCGGTAACGGGTCTTGCCCAGTGTTGTGATGATGCGCTTCAACAAATCGACATCGCCGGCGCCGAGGCTGCCGAAGGAGACATAGAGCAGCGGCCCGTCATTGTTCTCGGCGAAGGTCGGCACGGCGTATGGCTTTTCCTGCCGCACGCAGCCTTCGAGATACTGGAATTTCGTCGTATCAAGCGGATGGCGGCGTTTGAACTTTGCCGCTTCGGGATAGAGCAGGAGATTGAGATAGGGCGAGGCCTCGAAGAACTGACCGACCGGGTATGGCGCTTCATTGTTTGCGGTGAGGAAGGCGTTGAAGTCGTCGTGGATGGGCTTGATCACCGCATTGAAATGATCGCGATAGCGCTGGTGGCCGACATGGTCGTTCTCGCCGCAACCGGAGAGATGCGGCGGGATGTCCTCATCCTCGATCTCGTTTTCCGAGCAGGAGATGACGCGCACCCAAGGCTTGCCGAACTGTTTGATGGCCGGAAACAGGATGACATTGTCGACGCAAATGACATCAGGCTTGATGGCGGCCAGGACTCGCGGCAAATCCTTCTGCGCCCATTTGGCGCTGTCGACGATCGCGGTCCAGCAATCCTTCACGTAATTGTCGACCTGATCGTAGGGCGATTTGCGGAAGTTCGGGATGTGGCCGTTGATGAAGTCTTCCCAGAATTTCGCCATCTGCTCGGGCGGCATCGGCTCCGACAAGTTCACCGGATGCGCTTCGAAGCCGTAACCCTTGTAGACATCGACAAAGCCGGGGTCGGACAGGAACACTACCCTATGGCCGCGCGCCTCGACGGCTTGCGCGATGCCGACCGAATTGAGCGCCGGGCCGTAGGCCGCTTCGGGAAAAAACGCGATCGTCTTCTGCGCCATCAAGCTCTC
The DNA here is from genome assembly GCF_040323095.1 of Mesorhizobium sp. M0058. Taxonomy (NCBI): domain Bacteria; kingdom Pseudomonadati; phylum Pseudomonadota; class Alphaproteobacteria; order Hyphomicrobiales; family Phyllobacteriaceae; genus Mesorhizobium; species Mesorhizobium sp. M0058. The sequence goes on along the minus strand of NZ_JAMYUQ010000018.1, from coordinate 82,550 downwards.
CTATTCCTGAAAAATTCTGACATCGGCGGCGTCCCAGCCGAGTTCGACCTGATCGCCCGACGAGACCGGCCGGCGGTCGGCGGCATCGGCGGTGACGCGCACCAGGAACGGTTTTGGCGACAGAGGCGTGCGGATATGCAGCTGCAGGTCCAGCCCGTGATAGGCCAGCGCCTCGACCGTGCCGGCGGTGTGGTTGGCGGTCTCGGGTGACGGGAACAGCCGGATGCGCTCGGGTCGCACCGAAGCGACAGCGGAAGCGCCGGGTGTGAGCTTGGCGGGAACCTTGCCGGTGATGCGCGCGCCGTTCGCGGCGATCACGCCATCCGCAGACACCTTGCCCGGTACGAAATTCATCACGCCGATGAAGTCGGCGACGAAACGGTCGGTGGGATGCTCGTAGATCGCGTGCGGCGCGTCGCATTGCAGCAGCTGGCCGTCCTTGAGCACCGCCATGCGGTCGGCCATGACGAGTGACTCTTCCTGGTCGTGGGTGACGATGACGAAGGTGATGCCGACTTCGTGCTGCAGGCGCTTCAGCTCCATCTGCATGGCGCCGCGCAGTTTCTTGTCCAGCGCGCCCAGCGGTTCGTCGAGCAGCAGCAACCGAGGCCGTTTGACCAGCGCGCGGGCGAGCGCGACGCGCTGCTTTTGGCCACCCGACAATTGCTCAGGCTTACGGTCGGCGAAGGGGACAAGCTCGGTGGTGGCCAGAATGGCCTCGACGCGGGAACGGATTTCAGCTTTCGGCAAGCGCTCCATCTCCAACCCGTAGGAGACATTGGCGCGCACGCTCATATGCGGGAACAGCGCGTAGGACTGGAACATCAGATTGACCGGCCGCTTGTTGGGCGGGGTCCGGGCGATGTCCTTGCCATCGAGCAGTATGCGGCCGTCGGTTGGCGTCTCGAAGCCGGCCAGCATGCGCAGCAGCGTGGTCTTGCCGCAGCCGGAGGGTCCAAGCAGCGCGAAGAACTCGTTTTCGCGGATGTCGAGCGAGATGCCGTCGACGGCGGTGACCCGGCCGAACTTCTTCGAAACGTTATCAATGGCCAGCAGCGTGCGCGGTTCGCTCATTGGCCGATGATCCCACGGTTGAGCCGCTGCGACAGGGTCAGCGCGGTGATGGATACCGCCATGACGATGGTCGCCAGCGCGTTGATCTCCGGCGTGATGCCGAAGCGGATCATGGCGTAGATCTGCATCGGCAGCGTCGTCGAGGCGCGGCCGGCACCGGCGGTGAAGAAGGCGATGATGAACTCGTCGACCGAGAGCGTGAAGGCAAGCAGAGCGCCGGCAATCACTGCCGGCGCGATGACCGGCAATGTCACACGCCGGAAGGTGGTCAGAGCCGAGGCGCCGAGGTCGGCGGAGGCCTCGACGATCGACCAGTCGAAACTCTTTAGCCTTGCGCGCACCACCGAGCAGACGAAGGCGAGGTTGAAGACGACATGGGCGAGGATGATGGTATGCAGGCCCATGGTCAGGTTTAGCATGGAGAAGAACGACAGCAGAGCGATCGCCAGGACGATGTCGGGGATGATCATCGGTGCGAAGATCAGCGCCTCGAGACCCCTGCCGTATTGCCGGCGCATCTCGATGCCGATGGCCAGCAGCGTGCCGAGCAGCGTGGCGATGGCCGTGGAGACCAACGCCACGATCAGCGTGTTGAGCGCAGCGGAAAGGATGGCGGAATTGCCGGCCAGCGAGGCATACCATTTCAGCGAAAAGCCCGACCATGCCGTCGGCAATCCGCCTTCGTTGAAGGACAGCGCCACCAGCACGGCGATCGGGATGTAGAGGAAGGCGAAGACGAGGGTGAGGATCGTACGCATGCCGAGCGTACGGGTGAAGGAATGGGTCATCGCCGGCCTCCGACAATTGGAGGGCAAGCGAACGACCAGAGTCCTTCTCCCTGTTCGCGGGTAGAAGCTACCGGCAGGCAGACGGGGGGCAGCGTTGAGCGTCGCAAAGGTTGACGCCGCCCCTCATCCGCCCCTTCGGGGCACCTTCTCCCGGTGAACGGGGAGAAGGCAAGAATTGCGCGGCGCTCAGCCATAGGCGTCACCCCTTGCCTCAGCCGCACGCCCCGCGGCGCGGTCGGCGGCGAGCGCCTGCGCCATCAGCACCAGAAGCATGATGGCGATCAGCGCCATGGCGAGCGCTGCGCCGAACGGCCAGTCATTAGCAGTCAGGAACTGGTCGTAGACGAGGTTGCCGATCATCTGGAAGCGGCCGCCACCGAGCAGCGCCGGGGTGACGAAATTGCCGATCGACAGCACGAAGACGAAGACAGCACCCGCAGCGATGCCGGGCACGGTCAGCGGCAGGATGACACGTCGGAAGGTGGTGGCAGCGGAGGCGCCGAGATCGCGCGATGCCTCGGCCAGTTCCGGGTTGAGGCGCGACAGCGGCGCGTAGCAGGCGAGGATGACGAAGGGCAGATAGTTGTAGACGAGGCCTGCGATGACCGCGCCTTCGGTATAGAGCATCGAGGGCGACTCGCCGGTGTAGCCGAACCAGCGCAAGAGCTGGGTGATCAGCCCTTCGCGGTTCAGCAGCACGATCCAGGCATAGGTGCGGATCAGGTAATTGGACCAGAACGGCAGCACGGCGAAGAACAGGAACACCGGCTGCCACCGGCGTGGTGCGGCGGCAATTGCATAGGCCGCGGCATAGCCGATCACGACTGCGATGAGCGTCGCGGTACCGGCGATACGTGCTGAGTTGAGGAAGATGCCGGCATAGAGCGGGTCGAAGACCAACCCGAAATTTTCCAGCGTCAAAGTGTAGTCGATGCCGCCATAGACGCCGCGCCGGAAGAAGGCGAGCGCCAGCACCAGGGCGCATGGGATAACCATCAGCGCGGTCAGCCAGACCAGCGCCGGGGCCATCAGCAGAGAGGAACGAAGTCGGGTCTGGGACAATTTCTCGGGTACCGCTCAGGGCCGGCGGCAGAAGTGCTGCCGGCCGTGAAGTCTGCGCCGCTTACTGCGCGGCCTTGATCTCGCTGACGATCTTGGAATAGTCGCGCTGGGCTTCGCCGACGTCACGCAACTGCTCGAACTTGACGAGATCGGCCACCGGCATCGCCATGTTGGGGAATTTGGCCAGGAAGTCGGCCGGCAGGCTTTCCATCGCCGGCTTGTTCGGCACCTTGTAGTCGATGTTCTGCGCCGCCCAGGCGTGGTTCTTGGCGTCGAGCATGAAGTTGATGAACTTGAAGGCGTCGTCCTTGTGCTCGGACGCCTTCATCACCACCATCGTGTCGACCCACAGGTCCGAACCTTCTTTAGGGATGACGTATTTGATCTCCGGCTTGTCGGCGATGCCGTAATTGCACCAGCCGTCCCAGGCCTGCACCATCAGCGCCTCGCCGGAAACCAGCTTGGAATAGAAGGTGGTGTCGTCATAGGCGAGCAGGGTCTTCTTGGCGGAGATCAGGAGGTCCTTGACCTCGGCCATCTTGGCCGGGTCGGTCTCGTTGACCGAATAGCCCTTGTCGAGCTGCCCGGCGGCCAGCAGCCAGCGATCGGTCGCCAGCATGGTGGTCTTGCCCTTCATCTCGTCGGAAGGGGCGAGCAGGTCGCTCCAGCTCGTGGGCGCCGTCTTGACAAGGTCAGAGCGGTAGCAGAGGCCCGTCGTGCCCCAGGTGTAAGGCACGGAGAAAGCGTTGCCGGCATCGTGCGGCAGCTTGGTCGCTTCGGGATAGAGGTTGGCGAGGTTGGGGATCTTGGCATGGTCGATCGGCTCGGTCAGGCCAAGCTTGTTTAATACTTCGGCGAAGGGCGAGGAGACGAAGACCACGTCATAGCCCTTGCCGCCGGCGGCAATCAGCTTGCCCATGATCTCTTCATTGGTGGCGTGCACCACCACTTCGCCGGCAACGCCGGTGGCGGTCTTGAAAGCGGCCATGGCGTCGGGTGCCATGTACCCATCCCAGTTCGAAATAACGAGGTCGGCTGCGGCGGCCGGCCCCGAGAGCGTCAGGGCGAGACCGAGAGCGATTGAGGATGTATTGAGCGCACGGCGCCGCAGGCTGGTAGCGGTCATGGCAGTCTCCCATTCGGTTTGATCGTCGAAATCATTTGCCGGACCAAGGCCGGCGACGCGCGCGCCTGCCTCGATCCTGTTCCCTCGGTCTTTTCTCGCCGATTGTGCCGACAGTACTATTGCAGAAAAAAGTACGTCAATCCATAATCTGTCAACCGACGGAGGAATTTGGCCGATTGTCCCTGTTCCGGCGATCAGCCAGACCAATGCGCCACATTCGCATTCGAGAAAAGTCATGCAAGCCGTAGCCAGACGACCTCGCACCAACCATCTCGATCTGGCGCAGCGCATCCTGGATGTGGCGCGGCAGCGTGGCTTCGAGCCTGGCGCCCGCCTGCCCGAACAGCAGATCGCCTCGCTGTGCAATGTCTCGCGCACGCCCGTACGCGCCGCACTCGGCCTGCTCGCGGAACGGGGCGTGGTGCGCTGGGAGGCCGACAGCGGTTATCATCTGACGGTCGACCTCGCCGCCCAGCCCGCCATTGCCGCCGAACTACCCAGTGCGGAGGAAGACGAGCTCGCCGAAGCCATCCTGCGCGACCGCTCGGCGCGACGGTTGGACCAGACGGTGACCATCGCGGGGCTGATGCGACGCTACGACGCTGATCGCAAGACGGTACTAAAAGCACTTAACAAACTGACCGACGAGAATCTTCTGGATCGTGCGCCTGGGCAATCCTGGTTGTTTCGCCGCGCGCCGGACGATCCGGAGGCGCAAGGCGAAAGCTACGAGTTCCGCCTGGTGCTGGAGCCGGCGGCCATCCTGACGCCAGGCTTTCGGCTGGACGGGGCGCGGGCAGCAATGTTGCGGCAAGGCATGGAAGCGCTTGCAGCGCTGCCGGACGAGACATTCGACACGCGCGAGTTCCAGCGGCTGGACATGGATTTTCATGGCATGATCGCCGAGGGCTGCGCCAACCGTTTTGTGTCGGATGCATTGGCCGATCATCTCCGCCTGCGCCGGCTGCCGGGCATCTATTCCGGCGTCAACGTGTTTCGGCTGCGGCAATCGTTGCGCGAACACTCGGGCATACTCGACTATCTTGAAAGCCGGCAGTATGAGGTGGCTGCCGATCTGCTTCGCATCCACCTGCGGCTCTCCCGCAGCCAGCGACCGCAAGCAGCCAGCCGCGGAGCTCCCGCACTGTTCAGCATGATCAGCCGGCCGGATTGAAGAGGAATAATTGACGCGTAAAGCCAGCCCGACCATCGCGCTGTTTCCCGAAGCCAGTTTCGGCGCCGCGTTGAATTGCGTCGGTATCGCACAGGCATTGCGCGCACGGGGCGCTCGCCCCGTCTTCATCTGCCATGCCGGCTTCTCCGGCGTCTTTACCGACTATGGCTTCCAGGAATACCATCTGCCGACGGATGAGCCGCTGAGCGACAGCGACCGCCAGAGCTATTGGCAGGCCTTCGTGCGCCGGCACCTGCCGCATTTCCGGCTGAGCCCGATCGACCAGCTCGAGACCTATGTCGCGCCGACCTGGCAAGCGATCGTCGACACCGCCGTCAACGCCGAGGCGCCGCTGCGCCAATTGCTGGCGCGGCTGAAGCCGGACGCGGTGGTGCTCGACAACGTCATCATGTTCCCGGCGATCGCCGCCGCCGGCTGCCCGTGGGTGCGCGTCGTCTCCTGTGCCGAGACGGAACTGCCGGATGCCGAGGTGCCGCCCTATCTCTCGGGGATGGGTGCCGACGACCCGCAACGTGCGGCGTTCGAAGCGCGCTATCTCGCGGCCTCCGCACCCGCGCATGAGCGCTTCAACCGTTTTCGTGCGGATGCCGGCCTGGCGCCATTGCCCAAGGGCCTGTTCCTCGAGACATCACCCGACCTCAATCTGCTGCTGACGCCAGCGATCGTACGGCGTGAGCGGGCCGAGCCGCTCGACCCCAAACGCTTTGTCTATCTCGAAGGCTGCGTGCGTTCGGAAGGGCCATTCGAGGTGCCGGTGTTTCCGCGCAATGGCGGCCCGCTGGTCTATGTCAGCTTCGGCAGCCTCGGCGCGATGGATGTCGGGCTGATCGAGCGCATGCTCGCCGTCTTCGACAGGCTGCCGGCGCGCTTCATCGTCAATGCCGGCGGCCTGCGCGACGCCTATCGCGCGGTGCCGGACAATGTCTATCTCGACGCCTGGTTTCCGCAGCCTTCGGTGGTGGCGAAGTCGGACCTGTTCATCCACCATGGCGGCAACAACAGCTTTTGCGAGGCGCTGCGCTTCGGCGTGCCGTCGCTGATCATGCCCTATTGCTGGGACGGTCACGACAATGCGCAACGCGCGGGAGAGACAGGTGTCGGCGACCATATCGGCCGCGACGCCTGGACGGAAGGGGGATTGGAGAGAGCCATTCTCGGCCTGCTGGCCGACGATGCGATGCGCGCCCGCCTCAGGGACAATGCTGCCAAGATGGCGCTGACCCCTGGAACGGATGTGGCCGCGCAAGCCATACTCTCTCTCATAGGTACGTGAACCAAAATGCAGGACAAAAATACCAACACCGCTCTCTTCACCGGCAACGATCCCAAGGCCTGGCTCGCCCAGCACGGCATCACGGAGGTCGAGTGCCTGGTGCCCGACATGAATGGCGTGCTGCGCGGCAAGGCGCTGCCGACGGTGAAATTCCTCAAGGCGCTGGAAGACCGCGCACTCTACCTGCCGAGCAGCGCTTTCCTGGTCAGCATCGATGGCCGCTACTCCGGTTCCATCGACGAAGGCTTTGCCTATCAAGACCCGGATATGCGCATGGTGCCTGATATGTCGACGCTGTGCCTGGCGCCGGGCGGTGGCGTCGGCAAAGCCTATGTCTTCGCCGACGCCTTCCACATGCAAGGCAAGCCCTGGATGGCCTCGCCACGACATGTGCTGCGCGCCGTGCTCGATCTCTACCGGAAGCGCGGTTGGCGCGCGGTGGTGGCGCCGGAAATCGAATTCTATCTGACCGCGCCCAATCCGAATCCCGACCAGCCGCTGACGGCACCGGTTGGCGCCAATGGCCGCGCCGAGGGCTCGCAGCATCCCTATGACATGGTGGCGCTGGAAGAATTCGAGCCGGTGATAAGGCGCGTCTATGATTATGCCGCAGCCGCCGGCCTGCCGCTCGACACGCTGATCCATGAGTCCGGCACCGCGCAGCTGGAGATCAATCTCTTGCACGGCGACGCGGTGCCGCTCGCCGACCAGGTGCTGCTGTTCAAGCGGCTGACCCGCCAAGCGGCGCAACAGAGCGGCATGCACGCGACCTTCATGGCCAAGCCGATCGCGGCGCAGGCGGGAAGCTCGATGCATCTGCACATGTCTGTCGTCGATGAAACGACAGGCGCCGCGCTGTTTGCCGACAGAGATGATGCAGACACCGAAATGTTCGGCCATTTCATCGGCGGCCTGCAGAGATATGTGCCCGAGATCATGCCGCTGTTCGCACCCAACGTGAACTCGTTCCGCCGCATCCGGCCGAACCACAGCGCACCGGCCAACATCGAATGGTCGCATGACAACCGCTCTTGCGGCCTGCGCGTGCCGGCAGGTGGCCGCGCCGCCCGGCGGGTAGAGAACCGCTTGCCGGGAGCGGATTGCAATCCCTATCTGGCGATCGCCGGTTCGCTGCTTGCCGGCTATCTCGGCGTCGAGCAGAAGCTGGCGCGCTCGGCTGAGGCCTCGGGCAATGCCTACAAGATCAAAAGCACGCTGCCGAAAACGATGGAGGAGGCGCTTGATCGTTTCATTGCTTGCGAGCCGGTGCGGGCATTGCTCGGCGAGGATTTTTTCCAGACCTATCTGCGCGTCAAGAGCGTCGAACTCGACCTGTTCCAGAGCGTGGTGACGAGCTGGGAACGCGACCATTTGCTGCTGAAGGTGTGATCATGGCCTCCGGCTCGACGGGTTTCAATTCGAGCCTCGATATCGGCAATTCCTATTATGTCGCCACCGCCAATCCGGCGCCGGACCATCCGGCGCTGGTGGGAGATGTCGGCGCCGATCTGGTGGTGGTCGGCGGCGGCTGCACCGGCCTGTCGGCCGCCCTTCATGCCGCCGAGCGCGGCCTGAAGGTGGTGCTGCTCGAAGGCGGCAAGATCGGCTGGGGCGCGTCGGGCCGCAATGGCGGCCAGATGATCCCTGGCCTGCGCAAAGGCGCCAAGGGGTTGGTCAAGCTTTACGGCCCCGAGCGGGCGAAGGCGCTGTTCGACCTCGCCTTCGAGGCGCGGGGCCTGGTGCTCGACATCATCGAGCGCCACGCCATCGATTGCGATCTGCGGCTGACCGGCCATCTCGTCGGTGCCGTTAATGGCTCCGACCTCAGGGATCTCGAAGACGAGGCCAAATGCCTCGAGAGCGTGATGAAGTTCCGCGACGTCGAGATCCTGTCGGCGGCGCAGGCACGCGGCAAGGTGGACACGCCCTATCATGGCGCGATGTATGAGCCGCTTGGCGGCCATATGCATCCGCTGAACTACACGCTCGGCCTTGCCCGTGCCGCCGTGGCGGCCGGTGTCGTCATCCATGAAAATTCCGTCGCGGTAAAGCTGGAGCGCGAGCCTTCGATCCGGGTCTCGACGGCGCAGGGGTCGGTAAGGGCCAAACATGTCGTGCTGGCCGGCGACGCGTTGCTGCATGGGCTGGAGCCGCGCGTCAACAGCCGCATCATGCCGGTCGGCAACTACATCGTCGCCACCGAACCGCTGGAGGGCAAACACAATGTCATCCCGGCCAATGTCGCGGTGTCCGACACGCGCTTCGTCGTCAACTACTACCGCATGTCGGCGGACGGTCGGCTGCTGTTCGGCGGCGGCGAGCGCTACACGCCATCGCCGCCGGCCGACATCGCCGGCTTCGTGCGGCCGCACATGGAGGCCACCTTCCCGCAACTGAAGGGCTGCCGCATCGATCATGCCTGGGGCGGTCTGGTGTCGGTGACCACGTCGCGGCTGCCGCATGTCGGGCACTATGGCGAGGTCTATTTCGCGCATGGCTATTCCGGCAAGGGCGTCATCCTGTCAACGCTGTCGGGCAAGCTCTTGGCCGAAGCGATTACGGGCGACGCCTCGCGGCTGGACCTGTTCTCGACGCTGACGCCGATGCCGTTCCCGGGCGGTACGGCGCTGCGGGGCCCGCTCTATGTGCTGGGGATGTTGTGGTACGCCATGCGCGACCGCATCAAGCATTGAAGGCTGCGGCCGGCGGGCGCGAAATCATTGGAGGCGATTGCATGCGTGATTTTCAGTCCCCCGGACGCTCGCCAGTTCGCGCGACAGAAGCGATGGCGGCGACATCGCATCCGCTGGCGACGCTGGCCGCCATCGACATGCTGCGCTCCGGCGGCAATGCCATGGATGCCGCTGTGTGCGCTGCGGCGGTGCAAGGCGTCGTCGAGCCGCAATCGACCGGCATCGCCGGCGACTGTTTTGTGCTCTACAGTCCCAAAGGCGAGGGCGATGTTCTCGCTTTCAACGGCTCGGGGCGTTCGCCCGCTGCGGCAACCGCCGAATGGTATCTGGAGCGGGGGCATTGCGAACTGCCTGCGGCCGGACCGCATGCCGTCACCATACCAGGCGCCATCGATGCATGGTGCCGGCTACTCGAGGACCACGGAAAAAAGGGCATCGACGCCGCGCTGGCGCCAGCCATTCGCTATGCCGAACAAGGCTATGTCGTTCATGATCGCGTCGCCTTCGACTGGGCCGACGAGGTCGCCCTGCTCTCAGCCGATGAACATGCCGCGCGCATATTCCTGCCCGAGGGAAGGGCGCCGCAAGCCGGCGATGTGCATCGGCAGCCGCACTTGGCGGACACCTTGCGCATCATCTCCAACCGAGGCCGTGCAGGGTTTTATGAAGGTGAAGTCGCGGACGATCTGGTGGAACGTCTTCGCGCGCTGGGCGGGCTGCATGCATTGGAGGATTTCGCCGAGACCCAAGGCGACTACGTCACGTCGGTGAATACGTCCTATCGCGGCTACGATATCCATCAGATGCCACCGAACAATCAGGGCATGACGGCGCTGATCATGCTGAATGTGCTTTCGGGCTTCAGCCTTGGTTCGTTGGAGCCGAACAGTGCCCAGCGGCTGCATCTCGAGATCGAAGCCGGCCGGCTTGCCTACCAGGACCGCGATACTTTCATCGGCGACCAGGATTTCGTCCAGGTCCCCGTCGAACAACTGCTGTCGGCAGCTTATGCGGAGCGGCTGCGCGCCGCCATCGATCCGGCCCTCGCCATGACGCATCTGCCGCGGCTTGAGCTGCCGCGCAGCGACACCGTCTATATCTCCGTGGTCGACCGCGACCGCAATGCAGTCAGCTTCATCAACTCGACCTTCGGTTCCTTCGGCAGCGGCGTCGTCGGTCCCAAGACAGGCGTCGTGCTGCAGAATCGCGGCAGCAGTTTTCGCCTCACGGAAGGCCATCCAAATCGTATCGCGCCGCGAAAGCGACCGATGCACACCATCATGCCTGGCATGGCGACGCGAGGGGGTAAGGTGGTGATGCCGTTCGGGGTGATGGGCGGCGGCTACCAGCCGTTCGGCCATGTCCATCTGTTGACCAACATGATCGATTTCGGGATGGACCCGCAGCAGGCACTGGATGCGCCACGGGTGTTCTACAAGGACAATGCCGTGCTGGCCGAGCGCGGGATTCCGGCTGAGGCGATCGCCGGCCTGCGTCAGCGCGGTCATCAGGTTTCGATCGCCGAGGAGCCGCATGGCGGCGGCCAGCTGGTGCTGATCGATTGGGAAAAGGGCACGCTCACCGGTGCCTCCGATCCTCGCAAGGACGGTTGTGCGCTGGGCTACTGATCTGCGTTGCTGGAATGCGCATTCAGAACCAGATCAGCCAGACAAGCTGCAGGGTTACCAGTGCAATGGCGTCCCAGAAGATGAGTTCGCCTGTCGAGAACCAGCGCCGCGACCGGTTGAAGCTGTAGAACAGCCACCAGACCAAGGCTGCGGCGGCCAGCGGCACCAAAGCGAGCAGCGTGCTCACGGCAGCCGCGCTCCCGACACAGCATCGAATGTGTGCAGCGCTGCCGGCGGAAAGCGTAGATAAAGCGGCTGGCCGGGATCGAAAGCGCGATCGTCATTCACAGTCCTGACGATCAGCGCGTTGGCCTCGCTATTGGCGAAGATCAGCACGTCCGGCTCGACCGGTTCGACGACGTCGACGGCAAACAGGATGGCGTCGCCGGCAGTCGCGTCGACAAGCTGGATCTGCTCCGGGCGAATGCCGAGCACGATGGGACCATCAGGCTTTCCCGGAAGCGGGCAAGTGAAACCGCTGGCGTGGAAGACGCCGGCGCGGACATCGCCATCGAACGTGTTCATCGCTGGACGGCCGATGAATTCGGCGATGAAGCGATTGGCAGGCCGCCGATAGATCTCGCGCGGGTCGTCGTACTGGATCAGTGCGCCTTCGCGCAACACCGCGACCCTGGTCGCCAGCGTCATCGCCTCTTCCTGGTCGTGGGTGACGAAGACGAAGGTCTTTTTCAGCTCGCGATGCAGACGCTTCAGCTCGGTGCGCATGTGGAGCCGCAACAAGGCGTCGAGATTGGACAGCGGCTCGTCCATCAGACAGAGGCTCGGCTGCCAGACGAGTGCGCGGGCCACAGCCACGCGCTGCGCCTGGCCGCCCGACAATTGCGAAGGGCGGCGGTCGAGGTAACGGGTGATTTCGAGCAGCTCGGCCATGGCGCGGACGCAGCGGTCAAGCTCGGCGGCCGGCATTTTTCGGATGCGCAAGGGATAGGCGATGTTCTCGTAGACGCTCTTATGGCTGTAGAGCGCATAGTTCTGGAACACCATGCCCATGCCGCGCAGGCGCGGCGGCAGGTCGGTGACATCGAGGCCCTCGACCATGATGCGCCCGGCGGTCGGCCGCTCCAGCCCGGCGAGCAGCCGGCAGGCTGTCGTCTTGCCGGAACCGGACGGGCCGAGCAGAACCAGGAATTCGCCGGGCTCGAAAGCAAGGTCGAGCGCCTGCAGCGCCACCGTCCCGTCAGGGAAAGCCTTGGTGACGCCGTCGAAAACAATTGCCATGCGAGATCCCTTCAACCCTTGACCGCGCCGAAGGTGAGGCCGCGCACGAGCTGTTTCTGGACAAGGAAAGTGAAAAGCACGATCGGCAGCGTCGCCACGATGGCGACCGCCGCGACCTGTCCCCAGAGCGTGCCATGCGGCGTCACCAGTCCGGGTATGCCGACGGTCAGCGGCCGCCCGTCGAAAGCGACGAGGATGAAGGCATAGAGGAACTCGTTCCACGACAGGATGAAGCAGAGCACCGCTGTGGCGCCGATGCCGGGTGCGGCCAGCGGCGCGACGACGAAGAAGAATGCGCCGAGCCGCGAGCGGCCGTCCATCATCGCGGCCTCGTCGATCTCCCTGGGGATTTCGGCGAAGAAGCCGCGCATCATCCAGACGACCAGCGACAGGTTGAAGGAGGTGTGGGCGATCACCACGGCGTAGATGGTGTCGATCAGGCCCAGCGAGGTGAAGAACAGGAACAGCGGCACGGCGATCGAGATCGGCGGCGCCATGCGCGTGGTCAGGAAGAAGAAGAACAGGTCTTCCTTGCCTGGAAAATCCGAGCGGGCAAAGCCGTAGGCGGCCGGCGCGCCGATGACGATGCAGAGCACCGTCGACGAGACCGAGATCAGCACCGAATTGATCGCCAGCGGCCAGTATTCCTTGTCGATGAAGACCGCCGGATAGTTGGAGAACGTCGGCGTAAAAACCCATTTCGGCACCGAGGACAACAGGTCGACGCGGTTCTTGAACGAGGCCAGCACCATCCAGACGTAGGGCGTCAAGGCCACCACGACAGCGACCAGCAGCACGGCCCAGGCAAAGCTGCTCCAGGCGCGGTTGGTGGATTGATCGATCATCGCAGCGCCCTCAAAACGACGCCGCCTGCTTGCGGCTCGACCAATAGACGGCCTTGTAAAAGACGGAGCACAGGATCAGCACGACGAGATAGATCATGAAGGCGACCGCGGCGCCGTAGCCGAGATCCCAGTTGCGGAAGTTGACGCGGTAGGCGTAGATCGACACCAGTTCGGTCAGCGTTCCCGGACCGCCGCCGGTCATCAGGAAAACCTTGTCGAACTCCTTGAAGGCATCGATGCCGCGCAGCAATAGCACCAGCGCGATGACGGGCCGCAGCAGCGGCAGCATGACATCGCAAAAGATCTGAAACGGTTTTGCGCCATCCATCATCGCCGCCTCGAACGGCGCGCGCGGCAGGCTCATCATCCCGGCGAGCATGATCAGGGTGACGAAGGGCGTCCACTGCCAGACATCGATGGCGACGATGGTCGGAAACACCAGGTCGGGTGCCGAAAGCACCGCCGAATTCTGCGCCAGCAGGCCAACCTTGCGCATGTAGAAGGTGAGCATGCCGAAATCGCCCTGCAACAGCAGCCGCCAGATCAGCCCGACGGCGACCGGCGCAATCATCATCGGGATGAGCAGCAGTGTGGTGAGAAGCCGCTGGCTGGCGACGAAGCGGAAGATCAGGAAGGCCAGCGCAAAGCCGAGCAGGAATTCGAGGCCGACGGCGATGATGACGAATTTCAGCGTCAGCAGGAACGATGCCCAGAAGAGTGGATCGTTGCGCATCAGCTTGCGGAAATTGTCGAAGCCGACGAAGGCGCCCCCATGGCTGGCATCAGCGAAGCTGAGGTCGGTCAGCGCGGTGTAGACCATGTAGTAGAACGGGCCGACCAGGAAGACGACGACGAGCAGTGTCGCCGGCAGTATCAAGAGCGGTCCCACCCCACGGTCGAGAAGCGGCATTCCGCGGCGCGGCGATGGAGTGCGGTTCGTCACGAGCGTTTCCTGCGGACAAGAACGGCTACCCACTTGTGCGGGTAGCCTCTGCGCGACATCTCAAGGCCTATCGTGCCGGATAGGTCATGGGTGCGCAAGAACCGAGCAATGTCGAGATATCGGTGGCGGCGGTGTCGAGGGCGGCCTGCGCCTCCTTTTCGCCGGCGAGGTAGGACGACAGTTCGCGCACCAGTATGTCGGTCATCTCGGCCGATTGCGGCAGCGTCGCCTTCGGCACCGCATGCTCGTTGGCCTCCATCGAAGCCTTGGCATAGGGCAGCTTCTGCACCTCCGCCGAAGCATAGACATCGGGCCGACCTGAAGCGCCGCCATTGAGATGCTGCTCGAGCTGGCGGTCATAGCCCATCATCCACTGGACGAAGAGGAAGGCGGCCTGCTGGTTCTTCGAATAGACCGGGATGAGATAGGTCCAGCCTTCGACCTGGCCGATCTTGCCGCCATCGCCTTGCGGCACGAGATCGAAGCCAACCTTGCCGACGACGGTGGAGGCCGTGGTGTCGACCGATACGGCATAGGTTGCGTCGTTCCACATGATCAGCTCGGCGACCTTGGCTTGCTGCATCAGCGCCATGACATCATCCCAGAAATAGTTGAGGCTGTCCGGCGGCGAGAATTGCAGCAGGCTCTTGTAATATTCGAGCGAGGCGACGGCCTTGGGGCTGTTGACGATGACCGGGCCGCAGGCCGAGCCGCTCTTCACGTCGAGCACGTCGCCGCCGAAGGAATAAAGGAAGTTGAGCCACTCATACCACAGCGCCTCGTGGCGCTTGCCCTGCAGGGCGGTGCCGTAAAAGCCCTGGTCGGGGCGATAGAACCATTCGGCGATATCGCGATACTGCTTCCAGTCCTTGGCGGGAGCGAGGTCGTAGCCATACTTGGCCTTGAAGCCTGCCTGCTCCTTGGGATCGGCGAGCAGGTCCGACCGATACCACATGAACATGTTGAGCACGGTGAAGGGGAAACCGTACTCCTTGCCGTCATACCAGGAGATTTCGTGCCAGGCAGTCTGGTAGAGCTGCTTCTCCGGCTCGAAGCTCGGATCGCGCAAAGCCGGGTCGGCCATCATCTTGGCGATTTCGACCAGATGGTTGTTGGTGGCGAACTTGCCGAGTTCGCGATGCGGCTGGATGATGACGTCGTAGCGGCCGCGGTGCGAGTTGAGATCGAGCTGCACCTTGTTGACGGCTTCCGAGTGCTCGTACATCTCGACTTCGACATGGATGCCGGTCTGTTTTTCAAACTCCGGCGCCATCTTCTTCAGCGCTTCGAGCGGCGGCAGCGCCTCGCCGACCATGCGGATGGTCTGGCCGCTATAGGGTTTCGACGCCTCTTTCAGATCCCACGCGGCCGCTTGTGTCACTTGCCACGTCAGGGGCCACACAAATACGGCTGCGACGAGCAGTCTGGACGCGGTACGTCTCAGCGGCTTGAGCATTCTTCCCTCTCCCTAGAAGTCGTGCCTGGCGGGCCGGCGCCCGTTCTGTCATAAAATGTGTGGTACTGCAAATCAAAATGTGGCACCTTGCAACAAATGGTTGGGAGGTGTTAACAGACCGGCAGCAAACCGGCTTTCCCGACCAGGCGAGGGACCTTTCGGATGGACTTCATCTTTATGCTGACGCGTAACGATCGCACGGTCGAGGACTGTCTCGACCTGGTCGAGTTGATCGAGCCGGTCGGCCTGAAGCATGTCGGCTTCAAGGATATCGGCGTCGCGCCGGATGTGCTGCGAAAGCTCGCTGGCGCCATTGGGCGGACAGGCGCCACTACTTACATGGAAGTTGTCTCGACGACGGCGGAGGCCTGCCTCAATTCTGCACGCATCGCCAGGGATCTCGGCATCCAGCGCCTGCTCGGTGGAACCCAGGTCGACGAGATCATGGCGCTGCTGGAGGGGAGCGGCACGGAATACTACCCTTTTCCGGGTCGGCCGGTCGGCCATCCAACCAAGCTCGGCGGCTCGGCCGAGGACGTCGAGGCCGACTGCAGGGCCTTCGCCGAGAAGGGTTGTGCGGGATGCGACATCCTCGCCTATCGCGCCACCGAGGCCGACCCGGCCGAACTGGTGCGCGCAGCCCGGCGCGGGCTTGGTCCGTCGCGGCATCTGATCGTCGCCGGCGCCGTGGCATCAGCCGATCGGCTCAAGGCGATCAAGCTGGCCGGCGCCAACGCTTTTACCATTGGCACAGCGATTTTCGATGGCTCCTATTCGCCGACGAAAGGTTCTATCCTCTCGCAATTGCGGGATGTCCTCGCGGATTGCGAGCGCGTCTAATGCCAGTCATCGGCATCGATCTCGGCACACAAAGCCTAAAGGCGATCGTTGTCGATGACGAATTGCGGCTGCGTGGCGAGGCCGCTGCGCTGTACCAGCCGGCCTTCCCGGCGCCCGGCTGGGCCGAACAGAACCCGGCGCTGTGGCTGGCGGCGCTCAAGCCGGCCATTGCCGGCGCGCTCGACAAGGCTGGGCTTGCGCCGTCCGACATCAAGGGTATTGCCATTGCCGGCCAGCTCGACGGCTGCGTCGCGGTCGATGGCAATGGTGAGGCGCTGGCTCCGTGCATCATCTGGATGGACCGGCGGGCGGCAGGAGAGATCGCCGGCATCGATCCGGACTTCATCCGTGAGCGCACCGGTCTCGTTCTGGACGCCACCCATATGGCGGCGAAAATCCGCTGGGCCGCGCGCAACCTGCCCGAAGCGCGCCGGGTGGCGCTCTGGCATCAACCGGTATCGTTCGTGGTCGCGGCGCTGTGCGGTCGTGCCGTCATCGATCACGCGCTGGCCTCGACAACCATGCTCTATGGACTGAAGGAGCACAACTATGCCGGCGATCTGCTGGCGGCCTTCGACATCGATGCAGATAAATTGCCCGGCATCGACGATGCATCTGAGATCGCCGGCGCCTTGACGCACGCCGGCGCCGAGCTCACCGGCCTGCCTGTGCGCACGCCGCTGGCGGTTGGCACCGGCGATGATTTTTCGGCCGCCATAGGCGCCGGGGTTGTCGTGCCCGGTGTCGTCGCCTGCAATCTCGGCACGGCCGAAGTGGTCGGCGCGGTTTCCGGCACGCTTCGCCTCGACCCCAGCGGCCTGGTCGAGACCCATGGCTTTCTCGGCGACGGCTATTTCATCTCCAATCCCGGATGGCTCTCGGGCGGCGCGGTGACGTGGTTTCTAACAACCTTCGGCGTCGATTCGCCGGCGGCGATGTCGGAACTGGCGGCGACGGTGGTTGCCGGCAGCGACGATTTGCTGTTCTTGCCCGCGTTGTCCGGTGCCATGGCGCCGCGCTGGATCGCCGAAGCGCGTGCCGCTTTCTACGGCCTGACATCCTTCCACGGCAAAGCGGCCTGCGCTCGCGCAGTGCTGGAAGGCTGCGCCTTCGCCATGCGCGACGTGGTCGACCGGCTGGACGATCTCGATATCGCGACGGATCGCATCCGGCTCTCAGGCGGTGGCGCGCGCAGCCGGGTATGGGCGCAAATCCGTGCCGATGTCAGCGGCAGGCCGGTCGAGATCGCAGGTGCGGCCGATGCCTCGCCGATCGGTGCGGCAATCCTTGCCGCCGCGGCCATCGGCCTTACCTCCTCAGTGCAGCAGGCGGCTGAAAGGCTGGCCGGCCACATCGAGACGATCGACCCTGATCCTTCCGCCAAGGCCGCCTACGACAGAAGTTACCGCCGGTATCGCACCTTATTCGATGCCCTGACCCCGCTTCATGCTGACTGACCGGACTGCATCCTATGTCCAGACAAATGCTCGATCGCCTTATTGCCGGCACGCTGCCTGACCCGGATAGCCAGGGAATGCTGTCGGTGCCGCTGAAGACCATCGTCATAGGGCGCGGCCTCGGCGACGAAGCCGATGCGCTGGTCAAGCCGCTGCCGCTCGGCCGCAAGCTTTCCGTGGTCATGGACCCAGACACAAGGCTGGCGCTCGGCGAGAGGGTGTCGATTGCGCTGCGCGGCTCCAGCGATGTCGACAAGATCATCCTGCCGCGCCATCCGCATCCCGACATGGACGCCGTGCGATCGGTGATCGCCCGCACGAAAGACGCCAGCGGCCTGGTCGCGGTCGGATCGGGCTCGATCAACGACATCACCAAATATGCCGCCCATCTGACCCAAAAGCCCTATGCGGTGTTCGGCACCGCGCCGTCGATGAACGGCTACACCTCGGTGTCGGCGGCAATCACCGAGGACGGCCTGAAGAAATCGCTGACGGCGAGCCTGCCGGTCGGCGTTTTCCTCGATCTCGATGTCATGGCGCGGGCGCCGGACCGGCTGATCGCTGCCGGCTTCGGCGATTCGATGGCGCGCCCGACCGCGCAGACCGATTGGCTGATGGCGCATCTGTTGCTCGGCACGCCCTACCGGGAGGCGCCGTTCATGCTTCTGGCCGAGGACGAGGAGGCGCTCATCGCCAAGGCCGGCGAACTCGGGACCGGCGACCTTGAGGCGATGGAAGTGCTGGTGCGCACGCTGGTCATGTCGGGTCTTGGCATGACTTTGTGCGGCGGCTCCTATCCGGCCAGTCAGGGCGAACATCTGATCGCCCACTATATCGACATGCGGGGCCAGGGATTGCCTGAGGCGCATCACGGCGAACACATAGCGGTGACGACGTTGACGATGGCGCGGCTGCAGGAGCGCGTGCTGGCACTGCCGGAGCTGCAGCTCGCGCCGTCCGCGGATACGCCAGAACGCTTCATCGAGATCTTCGGCGAAACGCTCGGACGTTCCTGCTGGGCGGCATTCAAGCCCAAGCTGCTGGACCGCGAACGGGCAAACGCCATCAACACCATGCTGGCCAAGCAATGGCGCTCGCATCGTGAAAGGCTGGTGCGGGTGGCACGCCCGGCGCGCGAGATCGCGGCAGCACTGCGCGCCGCCGGCGCGCCGACCACGCCGCAGGAGGTTGCCATACCGGCTGGCTTCTACGACGAGGCGGTCGCCAATGCCCGGCTGATCCGCGACAGGTTCACCATGCTCGACGTCGCGGCTGCCTCGCTCGAAACGGTTGCGGCGGGAGCCTGAGCGGGTGCTGCGTCCGCTTGCCGACTTCACCGCGCTGGACCGGCGCAACATCGCCGTCGTTCTGACCGATATCGACGACACCTTGACCGACAAGGGACGGCTGCCGGCAAAAGCCTATGCGGCGCTCGAGCGGCTGAAGCAGGCCGGCTTTCTTGTCGCGCCGGTGACCGGCCGCCCTGCCGGCTGGTGCGACCTGATCGCGCGGCAATGGCCGGTCGATGGCGTGATCGGCGAGAACGGCGCCTTCTATTTCCGCTATGACGACGCCAAAAAGCGGATTGTTCGCCACTACGCCAAGAGCGCTGCCGAACGGCAGGCCGATGCCGCGCGCCTCAAGGAGATCGAGCAAACCGTTCTGCGCGAAGTTCCGGGTGCGGCGGTCGCGGCCGACCAGGCCTATCGCGAGGCCGATCTGGCGATCGATTTTTGCGAGGACGTGGCGCCGCTGCCCAAAACCGAGGTTCTGAAGATCGTCGGCATCTTCCAGCGCTACGGCGCGACGGCGAAAATCTCGTCCATCCACGTCAATGGCTGGTTCGGCAAATACGACAAACTGTCGACAAGCCGGCTATTCTTGCGGGACTGTTTCGGTATAGATATCGACCACGACAAGGACAGCATTGTCTTCGTCGGCGATAGTCCAAACGATGCACCAATGTTCGGCTTCTTCCCCAACAGCGTCGGCGTCGCTAATGTGCTGGACTTCGCCGGCGAGCTTCCGGCGTCTCCCGCCTTCGTCACAAGCGGTCGCGGCGCGGAGGGATTTGCCGAGCTTGGCGACGCGCTGATTGCTGCAAAGGGAATGGAATAGTCATGGACCAAGGCCGACTGACGAAGAAGGAGCGGCACGCGCTTATCCTTTCGGAAGTGCGCCGGTCGGCGTCGATACGCATCTCCAAGCTCGCACGGCGCATCGGCGTCGCCGGCGAGACCATCCGCCGCGATCTCATCGAACTCGGCGATGCCGGGCTGATCAACCGCACCTATGGCGGTGCGACGATCTCGCTGGTGACATCAGAACCGGTGATTTCGGAGCGTGGCCTGACCCTGATCGAGGAGCGCGCCCGCATCGGCCGCGGCGCGGCAAGCCTTGTCGAGAAGGGCCAGATCGTGATGATCGATGGCGGTTCGACCACCTATGAGGTGGCGCGCAACCTTTCGCAGCTGAAGCGCGACCTGACCATCATCACCAATTCCACCGGCGTGGCCTCGGTGGCGGGCGCCAATCCGACCTGTCGGGTGCTGCTCTGCCCCGGGACCTATGATAGCCGGGAAGGCAGCGTGTTGGGCGAAGACACCGTCGAGTTCCTGCGCCGCTACAATGCCGACGTCGCCATTATCGGGGCATCGGGGATAAGCGCCGATGGCCCGAGCGACATGATCTCGGGCGCCGCGGCCGTTAAACGCGCAATGATATCGCGTTCACTGTCGACGGTGCTGGTGGTGACCCACGACAAGTTTGGCCGCAGCAGTCTGGAACGCATCTGCGGGCTCGACGACATTGCCGATATCGTCACCGACAGCGAACCGAAGGCCGACCTGCGCACTGCTGCCGAACAGGCGGGCACGGAGCTGCATGTGTTTGCCGCCGACTGATCAGCATTGGCTATCCGGCGGCATCCCGGTTGGTCAGCGCGATGTGGCAGCAGCCGGGGCCGTGGCCCGGCGTCCAGGTGACATTGTCGAAGCGCACGCCCGTTGCCTCGAACAGACCACGGTCGAAAGCGCCGGCGATGCGGCAGAGCGTGGCGAGTTTTTCATCACCGACACCGGCCTCGACCCAGGCGTCCTTCAGCGGACAACGCTTCACCTTGAATGCGATGTGGTCCGGCCCGCGCTCGACATCGGTCGGATACATCAGGCCGCCATCCGGGCTGACGGCCAAAAATGCCTCGCCGATGGCCGGCGCGTCGTTAGGTCCGAAACGGGCGAAGGCGGCGGCCGCCACCTCCTTGCCGCGCTGCTCGATGGTGCGAATCATGATCGCCTCGGCCTTTTCCGCGCCGAGTTCGCCGGTCAGCTCGTCGAGAAACAGGCGGTAGAGATCGGCGCGGTTGCGGAAGGCGAAATCGAGTTCGCGCGAGAGTTTTTCGGCTCTGGGTGCTTCGGGATCGGTCATGATGTGTCCTTGCCTTTGACCATGATCTTGTCCGCAAACGGGTTTGCACTTTGCGGGATCATGGCCGGATCCTGTTCAATCTTGGCGCGGCCGCCACCAGCGCCTTGCCGACCGCCGATTGCGGCCCGTCGATGATGGTGCGGGCGTCGCCGCTCTCGGCGATCCGCCCGGCGTCGAGAAGGACGACGCGGTGAGCGATCGCACGGACCACGCCGAGATCGTGCGAAATGAAGAGATAGGCGATCCGTTCCCTGGCTTGCAGGTCGAGCAGCAGTTCGAGGATCTGTCCGCGCACCGAAACATCGAGCGCCGACACTGCCTCGTCGAGCACGATCAGCGACGGGTTTGTCGCAATGGCGCGGGCGATGGCGACGCGCTGGCGCTGGCCGCCGGAGATTTCGTGAATGGCGCGCGGGGCGAGATCGGCTGCCAGCCCGACGCGATCCAGCAAGGCAGCAATGCGGGCCGGCCTCTCGGCGCGGGAAGCGATGGCATGGATGCGCAAGGGATCGTCAAGCACGCGAGCCACCGTGGCGCGCGGGTTGAACGCGGCGAGCGGATCCTGGAACACCATTTGCAGGCGCGCGCGCTTGGTGCGCAGGGCCGCACCCTTCAAGAGCAGAAAGTCATCGCCTTCGAACTGGACGGTGCCGGCGTCCGGCTCGATCAACCTAAGCACCAGCCGCGCGATCGTCGACTTGCCGCCGCCGGAGGGCCCGGCCAGCGCCAGCGTCTCGCCGGGTTCGATGGCGAAGGAGACACCGTCGACGTGCGCGATGGCCTTGCCGCCACGACGGTATCGCTTGGTAAGACCGGAGACGGTGAGCAAGTTCATGCCGGCGCCCGTCGTAGCAGCGGATCGGCGTCGAGGCCGAGATGGGCGTCGAGCAGCGTTCGTGTATAGGCATGGCGCGGGGCGTTTATGATTTGCTCCGTCGGGCCGAGTTCGATCAGTTCGGCGTTCCGGAATACAGCGATACGCTCTGCGAGTTCGGCGGCCAGCGCGATGTCGTGGCTGATGAACAGCAGCGTCATGCCGTCCTCCGCCACCAGTTGCCGAATGAGGCTGACGATTTCGGCTTGCACAATGGTGTCCAGCGCGCTGGTCGCCTCATCGGCGATCAGCAGTTTCGGACCGGCTGCAATGGCCGCGGCAACAGCAACGCGCTGCTTCTGGCCGCCGGAGAGCTGGTGCGGGAAAGCACGCATGGCGGTTTGTGGGTCGGGCAGCCGGACACGTTGGAGCAGGGTTTTGGCTTTGGCGTAAGCTTGTGGCCAGTCGAGGCCGAGGTGGGTGCGGGCGACTTCGGCGATCTGTTTGCCGACGGTCATGACGGGGTCGAGGCTGGCGGAGGGGTCCTGGAAGACGAAACCAATGTCGCGACCGGGAAGGGGGAGCGTACTGGGTTCGGTTAATTTGAGAGGTCGGCGTTCCGTCACACCCCCCTCTGTCCTGCCGGACATCTCCCCCGCAAGGGGGGAGATTGCTCTCTCATCTCCGCCTTCGCCAACCACGAACGTTGCAGAAGGGAAGCCGTCGGCAAAGCTGCTGATCTCCCCCCTTGCGGGGGAGATGTCCGGCAGGACAGAAGGGGGTGGGAAGGATCGCGGCGCCTGAAATTGCCACTTGAAATGCCCTTCAATCTTGGCGCTCGCCGGCAGCAGTCCAGCCACCGCCAGCGCCAGCGTGCTCTTCCCCGACCCGCTTTCGCCGATAATCGCCAGCCGCTCGCCGGCAATAACATCCAGGCTGACCCCCTTCAGTGCCGTCACTTCGCCCCCGTCCCGCCGATAGCGCACCGACAGGTCGCGTACCTCAGCCAGTGCGGTCATGACAGGCTCCTCCGCACCGCCGTCGTTTCGACCACGCCTTCGCCGGCGAGATAGACGCCGAGCACGGTCAGCACCAGGGCAATGCCCGGAGCGATCGACAGAAAGGGCGCGGTTCGCAGCACAGTGCGGCCCTCGGCAATCATGCCGCCCCAGGTAACGCGATTGGGGTCGCCGAGACCAAGGAAGGACAGCGCCGCCTCGGTGAGGATCGCGGCGGCCACGATCACCGAGGACAAGGCCAGCACCGGCGGCAACGCGTTGGGCAACACCTCGCGAAAAGCGATCTCAAGCGGATGCATGCCGATGACGCGAGCGCCGGCGACGTAATCGCGCTCGCGGATCGACAGCACTTCGGCGCGCGCTACACGCGCCGGTCCGGTCCAGGCGCCAAGCGCTATTGCCGTGACGACGACGCCGAGCGACGGCCCGACGACGCTGACGAAGGCCAGCGCCAGGAGAAAACTCGGCACGGTCTGGAAGGCATCGGTGATGCGCATCAGCCCCTCGTCCACAAGGCCGCCGGCAAAACCGGCCAGGGTGCCGACGACCGCGCCGATGAAGAGTGCCGCCGCTGCCGCCGCCAGGCCGACCGCCAGCGAGGTGCGGGCGCCGTGGAACAGTTCGGCCAGCACGTCACGGCCGAGCCGGTCGGTGCCGAGCGGCAGCGACCAGTCCTGGAAGGGCGGCAGCAGTGCTGGTCCGGCAATGGCCTGCGGGTCGCCGGGGAAGAGCAGCGACGCAAACAGCGCCATGGCGAACAGAAGCGCCAGGATGATCGCGCCGGCGACCGCTTCCGGCCGGCGCAGGAACCGCGGCAGCGCGCTCACGCGCTGGCCTCGCCGGCGCCGACGCGCGGGTCGAGGAAGGCGTAGGCGATGTCGACGGCAAGGTTGACGGCAATGACGAGGACGGCGCTGGTGAGGATGATGCCGAGCAGCAGCGGCGTGTCGCGCGAAGCGACCGCTTCCTGCGCCAGCCGGCCGAGCCCGGGCACGGCAAAGACGCTTTCGATGACGACGCTGCCGCCCAGCATCTGCGCCGATTGCAGGCCGAGCATGGTGACCAGCGGCAAGAGCGCGTTGCGGGCGACATGGGCGAGCACGATGCGGCGGCGTGACAGCCCCCTGGCGCGGGCGGCGAGCACAAAATCCTGCCGCCACGCCTCGGCCATGCCGGCGCGCATCATGCGCAGATAGAGCGCGAGATAGATGAAGCCGAGCGCGGAAACCGGCAGGACGAGGTGGACGGCGATGTCGGTGGCGCGGTCAAAACCGGTCTTGTCCGAGGCCAGGCTCTCGATGCCGCCGATCGGCAGCCAGCGCAGGTCGACGGCAAAGACGACGATCAGCACCAGGCCAAGCCAGAAACCCGGCACGGCATAAAGCGCCAGCGAGCCGATCGACAGGAAGCAGTCGCGAAAGCTGCCGGGTCTGGCGCCGGCGTAGATGCCGAGCGCCGAGCCCAAACCGAAGGAGAGCGCGGTGGCGGTCACCATCAAGAGCAGTGTCGTCGGCAGGCGTTCCAGGATGACATCGCGAATTGGCCGCGAGAAGGTAACGGACTGGCCGAGGTCGAAATGCAGCAGCGCCCAGAGATAGTTCGCGAGCCGTGTCAGCTCGGACTGGTCGAGGCCCCAGCGATGACGCAGCAATTCGATCATGCCGGCGTCGCCGCCGGTCGAGACGATGTAGGCGTCGACCGCGTCACCGGGGGCGGCTTCCAGGAGGAGGAATGTGCCGATGATGACGATCAGCAGCACGAAGATGCTGCCGACGAGGCGACGGCGCATGAGGGTGAGGGCGCGGGTCATGGGAAAGGCATAGCGCTGCGCCAGTCGGGAGAGGTGCGGTGTCTAGGCACCCCCCTCTGTCCTGCCGGACATCTCCCCCGCAAGGGGGGAGATTGGATGTCGCCTCTGCCTTCGCCAATCTTCGATGCCGAATGTACGCGACAGCGAAGCTGCTGATCTCCCCCCTTGCGGGGGAGATGTCCGGCAGGACAGAGGGGGGTGTGATGAAACGCGGCCCTACGCCATGCTTTCACACCAATTTCTTTGCGAACTTTCATCCGCGCAAATGTGTCACGATTCCAGATAGGTGTCCGCCCAGTTCGACACCGCCCATCGCGGGTTGTTGGCGATGTTGCCCACGGTATCGCGCGCGACGCTGATGAAGCTCCATTCGGCGACGTTGATCAGCGGCAGGTCCGCCGCGACCTGTTTCTGGAATTCCTTGTAGAGGTCGGTGCGCGCTGACGTATCCAGCGTCTCCGAAGCCTTGGCGATCAGCGCGTCGAGCGCGGCGTTCTTGTAGCCGCCCTGGTTGGAGAACGGCACGCCGTCGGGAATGCCGCTCTGCACCAGGATGGTGGTCGAGATCGCCGGGTCGCCGCGGAACACCGGCGGGCCGACGGCGAGGTCGAAGGTGTGGTCGGTGTAGACGGCCTTGATGTGCGCGGCCGAGTCGTTGTTGACGATCACGGCGTCGATGCCGATTGCCGCCAGCGCCTGGCGCAGATAGTCGCCGAACTGCTTCGTCTCGTTGAAATAGGGTGCCGGCAGGAGTTTCAGCGCAAAACGCTTGCCGTCATCGGCGCGCTTGTACCCCGCGTCGTCGAGCAAGGCGTTGGCCTTGGCGACGTCGAATGGATAGATCGGCACGTCGGCAGTGTAGAATTGCGGATCGTTCTTCGGCACCGGGCCGGTGGCGGTGGCGGCATAGCCGAGGAACACCGTCTTGACGACGAAGTCCTTGTCGATGGCATGCGCGATCGCCTGGCGGACCTTCACGTCGGCCAGTTCCTTGCGGCGATGGTTGATCTCGACGACGAGCTGATAGGTCAGCCCCTCATAGCCCTTGGAGATCACCTTCAGGCCCGGCACCTTGGAGATGCGGTCGAGGTCGGCCAAGGGCACGGCGGAGAAGGCGGCGAGCTGGATCTCTTCGGCCTCGAGCGCCGCTGCAGCCGACGTGCGGTCGGGTAGCACCTGGTAGATGATCTCGTCGAGATACGGCTCGTCCTTGGCCCAGTAATCCGCATTCCTGGTCAGCTTGTAATACTGGCCGGCCTTGTATTCGCCGAACTTGAACGGCCCGGTGCCGATGGGTGCATTGTTGGCCGGGTTGTCCTCGATCTTGCCGACCTCGTAGATGTGCTTCGGCACCACGCTTGACAGCGCCGGCAGCGCGTTGCGGATCAGCTGGAACGGCGTTGGCTTGGCGAATTTGAAGACGGCGGTCAGATCGTCAGGGGTGTCGACGCTGGCCAGATCCTTGAACACGGTGCGGCCGAGATTCTGCAGCGGCTTCCAGATCTGCAGCGCGGAGAAGGCGACGTCGGCCGAGGTGAACGGCTCGCCGTCATGCCATTTGACGCCGTCGCGCAGTTTGAAGGTCACCGACAGCCCATCGGCAGCACCTTCCCAGGAGAGCGCAAGGCGGGGTTCCAGTCCGTCCTTGCCTTCGAACGAGGCTTCGGCCAGCGTTTCGACGATCTTGCTGGAGATGAAGAAGACGCCGTTGGAGGCGACGATGGCCGGATTGAGGTTGCGCGGCTCGGAATCGGCGGCAAGCACGAGGCGGCCGCCCTTCTTCGGCGTCTGCGCCCAGCTGAATGTGGGCATGGCGGTGGAGGCCAGCAGCAAAGCTGAGCCGCCAAGCAGCGTGCGTCTGGAAATATCCGACATGATCAACCTCCGTCCTCTCCGCGACCAGATGGGCGCACCCCTCGAAGCTGGCCTCACCCGCCAGCATCCTCGCGGCGATTATGACCCTTGCCAAGGGTTTCGCCAGAGACGGAATTGGCGCATCCTTGCTTGGCTTTGAAATTTTCGTCCGCTGGACCAGTTTTAGAGGTGGCCCTTTCATTCTGGTATTCTGGTAGGACCAGATTGCCTTAGTGTGCAGCAATGACGAGTGGTGACAGCCTGCCGAAGCAATCTAACCTGTTTCTGGCTGGACCAGAGTTAACGAAATGGTGCAGATTTGATCGAAAGCCAAGGGATCGGCCGCTGCACGATCGGCGATCCCACGGAAATCAGGGAGAGAACAATGAACATTGCCCCGGGCAAGAGCGCCGTCAGCAATATCCCGTTCGACCAGGCGAGGGTCGACCGGCTGATGGAAGAGGCCGGCATCGATGTTCTGCTCGCGACGTCCAAGCACAACACGCAGTATCTGCTCGGCGGCTACAAGTTCATCTTCTTTGCCGCCATGGATGCGATCGGCCATAGCCGTTACCTGCCTGTCGTCGTCTATGAAAAGGGTGGGCCCGATCATGCCGCCTATATCGGCAACCGCATGGAAGGCGCCGAGCACCAGAACAACCCGTTCTGGACGCCGACGCTGCATGCCGCCTGCTGGGGCACGCTCGATGCTGCCAATCTTGCGGTCGAGCACGTGACGAAAATCGGCAAGGTAGGCGCCCGCATCGGCATCGAGCCGGCCTTCCTGCCGTCCGATGCTTATGCGCTGATCCGCAAGGCGCTGCCGGACGCGAAGCTGATCGACGCGACCGATATGCTGGAGCGCATGCGCGCCATCAAGACGGACGCCGAGCTGGAAAAGCTGCGCATCGCCTCCGAGCTGATCACCGATTCCATGTTGGCGACCATCCAGTGGGCGCACGAAGGCAAGACCAAGGCCGAGATGATCGAGCAGCTCAGGCGCGAGGAGACCAATCGCGGCGCGCATTTCGAATATTGCCTGCTGACGCTGGGCTCCAGCCACAACCGTGCGGCGTCACCGCAGGCTTGGGAAAAGGGCGAGGTGCTGTCGATCGATTCCGGCGGCAATTATCACGGCTATATCGGCGATCTCTGCCGCATGGGCATTCTGGGCGAACCGGATGCCGAGCTGGAAGATCTGTTGGCCGAGGTCGAGACGGTGCAGCAGGCGGCGTTCTCGAAGGTGAGGGCAGGCACCATCGGCGGCGATATGATTTCGCACGCGGAGGGCGTGCTGAAGGCGTCGAAGGTCGCGCCCTATACGGATTTCTTCGCCCATGGCATGGGCCTGATCACCCATGAAGCGCCGTTCCTGATGACCAACCACCCGGTCACCTATGAAGGCACCTATTCGGCCAAGCCGCTGGAGACGAACATGGTGCTGTCGGTGGAGACGACCATGCTTCACCCGACGCGGGGGTTCATCAAGCTGGAGGATACGCTGGCGGTGACGGATGCGGGGTATGTGATGTTTGGGGATCGGGCACGGGGGTGGAATAGAGGTGGGATAGCCTAGCTCGGCGCTACCCCCTCACCCGGATTGCCATCCGAATTTCGAAGGGCAATTCGGGGCTATCCGACCTCTCCCCGAGGGGAGAGGAGTTTGCGCCGGCGCTGGCTTCTGCCTCTTCTCCCCCTCGGGGAGAAGGTGGCCGCGAAGCGGCCGGATGAAGGGGGCCTTTCGCGATTACTTCCCCGCCGGAATCAACCTGAAATCCGGCAACTCCCGCAGCACCAGTTCGGGTCCGGCCGGCGAATAGACGACGAAGAGCTGCATCGGCCCATCGCCCGTGTTCAGTGTCGAATGGAAACGGCTTTCCGGCACATAGATGGTGCAGCCGGGGCCGACCTTGGCGACGACCGGATTGCCCTCCTCGTCCTCCACCATCTGCTCGCCATTGCCTGAGATGACGAAGATGATCTCTTCCGCGCCGGGATGGTTGTGGCGCGTGTGGCCCTTGCCTGACGGCAGGTCGACGACGCCGCCGGAAAAGCGCGTCGCGCCATTTACTTCCGGCGCGACTGTCAGCGACAGCTTGCCCCAGTCAAAGCCGAAGGCGCTCACGTCCTTCGGGTATACGAACACCTTGCTCTTGTCGGTCATGATCTCATCCCTTCTTTTTCTTCTGGTCGTGCAGCGTGACGGCCTTGAAATCCGCCGTCTGCCTGGCGATCGCGGCTTCAGCCGGCAGCCGTTCCATCGAACTCGCGCCATAAAAGCCATGCAGGCCCTTGCAGCGGTCGAGGATGTATCTCGCGTCGTCCGGCATGGAGATCGGTCCGCCATGGCAAAGCAGGATGACATCCTTGCGCACCGATCGCGCCGCGTTGGCGATGGCGTCGATCTCGACCACGCAGTCGTCGAGCGACTTGGCCGACGTGGCTCCGATCGAGCCGCCGGTCGTCACCCCCATATGGGCAACGACGATGTCGGCGCCGGCTTTTGTCATGGCGCGCGCCTCGTCGGGGTTGAAGACATAGGGCGTGGTCAGAAGATCGAGCTTGTGCGCCTCGGCGATCATGTCGACCTCCAGCCCGAAGTCCATGCCGGTTTCCTCAAAACTCTGGCGCATGCTGCCATCGAACAGGCCGATGGTCGGGAAATTCTGCACGCCGGAAAAGCCCATCGTCTTCAGCTCGGCAAGCAGCAGCGGCATGATGACGAACGGATCGGTGCCGTTGACACCGGCCAGCACCGGCGTCTTTTTGACCACCGGCAGCACCTCGTAGGCCATTTCCTTGACGATCTCGTTGGCGTTGCCATAGGCGAGCAGGCCGGCAGCCGAGCCGCGCCCGGCCATGCGGTAGCGGCCGGAATTGTAGATGATGATGAGGTCGATGCCGCCGGCTTCCTCGGCCTTCGCCGACAAGCCGGTGCCGGCGCCGCCGCCGACGATGGGCACGCCGTCGGTGATCATCGCCTTGAACTTCTTCAATATGTCCTTGCGCGGTATTGCGGGCATTTGTTGACTCTCACTATCTGGCGATGTCGAGGAAGGCCGCGGTTGCGGCTTTGGCAAATTCCGGATCGTTGATGTGCAACGGCAGGCGTGTGACGCGGCGCGTGGCGCTCGGCCTGATGGTGCGCTCGATGGCATCGAACAGCACGGCGTCGGCTTCGAGGTCGAAGAAGGCGCCGCCCTCGATATCTAGTGCCGAGACGCCTTTTTCGGGGATCAGGAAATGCACAGGGCCCTCGCAGCGAGCGAGCCTGGTGCCGATCCACTCGCCTATGCCGCGGCATTCATTCGCCGTGGTGCGCATAAGCGTGACGTTGGGATTGTGCTCGTAAAACAGCCGGCCCCTAAACTTCTCGGGAATGGTCGGCGGCGCCCAGAAATTGACCATGTCCAGCGCGCCGACCGAGCCTACATAGGGCAGCTTGGTGCGGGCGATGGCGCCGAAGCGGTCCTCCGTCGCCGGCAGCACGCCGCCGAACAGCAGGTCGCAGACTTCCGTCGTGGTGATGTCGATGACGCCGGCGAGCAGGCCCGAGTCCGCGAGCTTCTCCATCGAGCGGCCGCCGGTGCCGGTGGCGTGGAAAACCATGCAGTCATAGTTGGCGCGCAACTGATCCGCGATGGCGGTCACGCAAGGCGTGGTGACGCCGAACATGGTGAGCCCGAGTGCCGGCTTGCCGGTGGCAGTCGGCGCCGGCCTGGCGGCCATGCCGGCGATTGCCTGCGCCGCATTGTGCAGCACGACGCGTGACAGCCGGTTCAGTCCCGCCATATCGGTGACCGATGGCATCATGATGATGTCGGAGACGTCGACATAGGGCGCGGTGTCGCCGGAGGCGAGCGTCGAGACCATGATCTTGGGCAGCCCAAGCGGCAGCGCGCGCATGCCGGCAGTGATGATCGACGTGCCGCCGCCGCCGCCAATGCCGATCACGCCTGATATGTCGTCGCGCGACTGAATGAAATTTGTGAAGGCGGCGCTCATGCCGGCCACTGCCGTGCCGCGATCATCGATGCCGAGCACGCCACTGGCTCCACCCGGATGATGCGCCGCGACCTCGCTGGCCGGGATATCGACCGGCACCGTGGCACCGCGCGTTCCGATGTCGACGCGGGCAACCGAACTGCCGGTGGCGGCAATAGCATCGGCCAGGAAGGCAAGTTCCTCGCCCTTGGTGTCGGCTGTGCCCACCACGTAGATGCGCTTCATCGCGTTTCTCCCGTCACCGGCCGACCGGCGCCGGGCCGCCTGTCGCCCTTTGCCGGCCTTTCGGTGGGCAAAGGTCATTGCAATTTTTTGAGACGCGCGTATCGTATTGACATGGAAGTCTCACGTCAACAAGCCGCTGGGAACGACGACGCCAACGAGGCTGCAGAACGCGGCCCACGGGCCCGCACAAAACGGCTGATGCTGAAGACGGCGACGCGGCTGATGCAGGCGGGCGTCACCCCGTCGGTCAGCGAAGTCGCGGAGGCGGCGCAAGTGTCGCGCGCCACCGCCTATCGCTATTTCCCCAGCCAGGCAGCCCTGGTGCAGGCGGTGGTTGACGAGGGGCTTGGGCCGATCCTGACCTGGCAATCGACGTCCACCGATGCCGGGCGGCGCGTTGCCGAATTGTTCGATACCGCCATGCCGCGCATCGAAGCTTTCGAGGCAACTTTCAAGGCAGCGCTGAAACTGTCGCTCGACCAATGGGCGCAGCGGCAGGCGGGCACGCTGGGCGGCGAGCCGCAATTCACGCGCGGACATCGCGTCCAGCTGCTGAAGGATGCCATCGCACCGCTCAAGGGCCGGCTGCCGCCGCGCGAGTTCAAGCGCCTGGCGCAGGCGCTGTCGATGATGTTCGGCGTCGAAGTGCTGATCGTGCTGAAGGATATATGGGGGCTCGATAGCCGCGGCATGCGGTCGGTCGCGCAATGGGCGGCGGGCGCCCTTGTGCGCGCCGCGGTGGCGGAATCAACGGCTGAAATCGATGCGGCCCCGACGGCGGCATTGGCGAAATAGCGCCAATCTGGTTCGACCAGATTTGGATGCCCACTATTGATGTTAACCGGGATGGCAGTGCCGAAACAAGGCTCTCCTATATCAACGAGTAGGAAAATTCAGGGAAAACAGTCGGATACATGAAAAATCCGGTTATACAAGGTCCGGTGGTGATCCAAGAAAGAGCTTGACGGCTATCCAAAATTGGTAATACCAGATCAGGAAAGAAAAGGCGGATCGAGAATGACAGCCGCAGTCCATTTCGGCAGGACGAGGAGAATCATACGGATGGCGCGTGTTCCGTCCGCACGAGGTGGCGCATCGTGACGCAGACGTCGCCTCGCGCCAGTGACGGCAAGGGGATTGCGCTGCGCCTCGATGGGCTCAGCAAGGCCTATGGATCCGTGCGCGCCATCAACGACCTGAGCTTCGCCGTCGACGAAGGCCGCTTCTTCGTACTCTTCGGGCCGAGCTCCGTTGGCAAGACGACGACGCTGCGCACTATCGCCGGCCTCGTCAAGGCCGACTCCGGCACGCTTGAGATCGGCGGCCGCGACATGGCCCATGCGCCGATCGCCGGCCGAGGCATCTCGATGGTCTTCCAGTCTTTCGCGCTTTACCCCCACCTCACGGTCTATGACAATCTCGCCTACCCGCTGCGCGAGGAGAAAGCCGCGCGCGCCGAGATTGACAAGCGG
Organism: Mesorhizobium sp. M0058; assembly: GCF_040323095.1. Taxonomy (NCBI): domain Bacteria; kingdom Pseudomonadati; phylum Pseudomonadota; class Alphaproteobacteria; order Hyphomicrobiales; family Phyllobacteriaceae; genus Mesorhizobium; species Mesorhizobium sp. M0058. Next base: position 50,306 of record NZ_JAMYUQ010000018.1, on the reverse strand, counting down.
GTGAAAGAGACCGCCGAGATCCTGAAGCTGACACACCGCCTGAAGGCCAAGCCGGCAACCCTGTCCGGCGGAGAGCAGCAGCGCGTCGCGCTCGGCCGCTCCCTGATCCGCCGGCCAAAGATTCTTCTGCTCGATGAGCCGCTCACCAATCTCGACGCCAAGCTCCGGCACGAGACGCGCGCCGAGCTGAAGCGGCTGCACCGCCAGTTCGGCATGACCGTGATCTATGCCACGCCCGACGAGATCGAGGCTCTCTCGATGGGCGAGACGATCGCCGTCATGCGCGATGGGGGCATCGTCCAGATCGGCACGCCAGACGAGCTTTACGAGCAGCCGATCGATACCTATGTCGCCAGCAAGATCGGCTCGCCGCACATGAATCTGTTCACGGCCTCGGTGCGCGCCGACACCAGATCTTTCGACACGCCGCTCGGGACTCTGGTTCCGGCGACGGCGCCAAAGACTGCCGATGCCAACGAGGCCGCGCTGATCGGCATTCGCCCGAGCGACATTCGGCTCGCCGCCAAGGGCGAAGCCGGGGTTGCCTCGAAGGTGCATCTGGTCGAACCGCTCGGCGACATAACGATCGTCTCGGTCGAGGCCGGCGGCGAGATGTTGCGCATGGTGCTGCCGGAAGCGATCGCCGCCAGCATCAGGACCGGCGATTCGGCATCGATCGCCATCGATAACAGGAAAATCCACGTCTTCCGCGCCGCGAGCGGCCAGGCAATGACCTGACTCGAAAGGCGAGAAGCAATCCGGTTAACCAAGGGAGGAAACGCGAATGACGGCGATGACCAAACTGAAAGGGCTAGCGACAGCCGCAAGCTTCGCTGCCACACTACTGGTGGGAGGCGTGACCTATGCCTCTGCCGAAGAAGTGACGTTGACGATGGCGGTGCCGGATTGGCCCCCGACCCGCATTATGAAGAAGTTCTTCGACGAGCAGTACAAGCCGAAGTCTGGCAATACTGTGAAGCTCGATGTGGACTTCATTCCGTGGCCGGATTTCTACACCCGCGTCAACGCCTCGTTGACCTCGGGCGAAAAGAAGTACAACTTCATCGTGTCGGACTCGCAGTGGCTGGGCGCCTTCGTCGAAGGCGGCTACTTCCGCAAGATCAACGATCTCATCGATGCCGACCCGGAACTCAAGGCGACGATGGAGTCGATGCATCCCGCCGTGCTCAACGCCTACTCGACCTATCCCAACAGCACGCCGAACTACTACGGCTTCCCGCAGTTCCCGGACGTGCTGGTCACCTACGGCCGCAAGGACGTGCTCTGCAACAACGACGAGCAGGCCGCCTACAAGGCGAAGTACAATGAGAAGCTGCCCTGCACCGGCGAAGAAATCGACGCCATGGACTGGAACACGTTCGAGCATGTTGGCGAATTCTTCCAGCGCAAGAAGGGCGACAAGCTCGCCGGCCAGGTGCTGGATGACGATTTCTATGGCATCGCCTATCAGGCAGGCAAAGGCTACGACTTCTCGACGAGCTCGGTCCACACGTTCGTCTGGGAGCATGGCGGCGGCATCTGGGATGAAACCAAGGCCCCGACCGGACATGCCGAAGGCGTCGTAAACTCCCCGAAGTCCATCGAGGGCATGGAGCATTTCCTCAAATTGCTGAAGTTCATGCCGCCGGTGGTCAAGACCGGCACCATGGACATCTTCGTCTCGGACCAGTTGTTCCGTGAAGGCAAGGTGGCCATGAACATCGACTGGATCGGTCTCGCCGAAGCCTCGCTCGATCCCAAGACGTCGAAGGTTGCCGACAAGCTGGTGTTCGGATTGGCGCCAGGCCTGCGCGGTGCCGACGGCAAGGTGAATCGTACGTCACAGATCGGCGGACAGCCTTTCGTTCTCACCACCTGGACGACGCCTGAGCAAATCAAGGAAGCGGTTGGCTTCGTGAAGTGGTGGCTCTCGCCTGATATCCAGCACCAGTTCGCCGCCGGCGGCGGCCAGTCCGCGATCAAGTCGGTCTACAGCGATCCGAAGTATGTGACCTATCGTCCGTGGGACCGCGCCTGGGCGAACTCGCTCGACTGGCAGAAGGACATGTGGCACGTGCCGCAGTTCTTCGAACTGCTCACCCAGCAGCAGGACCAGTACGACCTAGCCATCACTGGCAAGCAGGACGCCAAGACCACCTTGGATAACATCGCCAAGTTCCAGGAGGACCTCCTGAAGAACGATGGTCTTATCCAGTAACCTTCCGACATAGCTGCGGGGAGCGGGCAAAAGCCGCTCCCCGTCATTGCCACTTCAGGCGCTCCATATTTCGGACTCCCATGACCGCTGTTTCAAGCACGCTGCTGACACCACGCCTTACCGCGGTTGTTGCCCACAACTGGAAACTCGCCATCGCTGTCGCTGTCGTCGTGTCGGCCATATCAATGGCGGGCTTGCCTGCGGCTGTCTCCTTCTGGGTGGTGGGCGCCGCGGTGGCGTTGGTCGCGGCCGCATTTACCGTCAACGCGTATCGCCGCCACTACTTCGGCGCCTTGCTGGTCGCTCCGGCAATCGCCGTTCTGTTTGTGATGAATATCTTCCCCCTGCTGTGGTCGCTGGGCCTTTCGTTCTTCGCCTACCAGGCAAACCAGCAGACGATCCGCTTCGTCGGACTTGGGAACTACATCCGGATCCTTACCAACGATCTCGCTGCTCACGCGACTTGGGGCGCGCTGATCAACACCGCCATGTTCGTCGTGTTCACCGTCTCCGCGCAGATGATCGTCGGCTTTCTGCTGGCCATCCTGTTCGCCAAGCAATTTCCGCTGCGCAAGTATTTGTTGATCCTGGTGCTGACACCGATGATGCTTTCGGTTGTCGCCTCTGGCGTGTTCTTCACCTACTACTATGACCCGACATTCGGGATTCTCAGCTACGTCATCAATTCCATCTCCGGCAACCAGTTCATCCTGATGAGCAACAAAGTCGGTGCCGTGGCGGGAATCGTTTTCGCCGACGCATGGATGTGGTCGCCCTTCGTCATGCTCCTTGTGCTGGCGGGCCTCGTCTCGGTGCCGAAATACCTTTACGAGGCCGCTGCCATCGACCGTATTTCCAGCTGGCGGCAATTCTGGATGATCACCTTCCCCTACATCCGCGGCCTTCTGATGTTGGCCCTTCTCTTCCGCACCATCGAGGCATTCAAGCTGGCGGATCTCGTCATCCTCCTCACCAAGGGCGGCAACGACACGCTGACGATCTCCTATCACTTGATCCGCATCGCCAACGAGCAGAACAAGACGAGTGAGGGCGCGTCGATCTCCTATCTGATGCTGTTCATGGTGATCGTTCTCACCAACCTCTACCTGTACCTCGCAAACCGCCGTACGCAGGGAGCCTAACCCGTGACCGAATCGATATTGGGAAAGCTCGGCTTCCGCAGGGCCAGCGGAGTAGACGAGGCCGGCTGGGGGCGGACGCTCGCCGTGGCCGTCGTCGCCTTTATCTATTTTCTGCCGGTGCTGTTCATCATATTCACCGCCTTCAAACCGCAGGGCGACGCGCTTCTGGTGCCTCCGACGCTGTCGCCCACGTCGCTGTTCGGCTTGATTCCGGATCATTTTGTGTTCAAGCCCACGCTCGAAAATTTTGGGTCCGTCTTTTCTCGCTCGATGACGTCGGGCGGTGCCCCGGAAGCGACAGGATTCGACCGTTATTTCTTCAACTCGATCTTCATCGCCTCGGCTTCGGTGCTGCTGGCGCTGGTCATCGGCACCCTGGCGGCCTTCGGCTTCTCGCGCTATCCGCTGAAAGGCAATGACACCTACCTGTTCATCATCCTGACCACGCGCATGCTGCCGGCGATTGTGGTGATCATTCCGGTGATCCTGATGTTCCGCGTAGTGGGCCTGTCGGGCTCGTATCTCGGCATCATCATGCTCTACACCGCCTTCAACTTGGCCTTCACCATCTGGATGATGAAGAGCTTCTTCGATGAATTGTCGCCAGACGTCGAGGATGCCGCCCGCCTCGACGGATCGTCCGGAATGCGGGTGTTCTTCAAGATTTGCCTGCCCCAGGTCATTGCCGGGCTCGCCGCCACGTTCGTGTTCGGCCTGATCCTCACCTGGAACGAGTTCCTCTTCGCCCTCTTGCTCTCGGGGCCTGACACGAGGACGGTCCCGGTCGCCATGAACCAGGCCGTGTCGTCGGGTGGACGCGGCACCGACTGGACTTTGCTTGCCGCCATCGAAACCCTGTTCCTCGTCCCAGTCTTCCTGGTCACCTTCTTCTTGCAAAACCATCTGTTGCGCGGTGTTACCTTCGGCACGGTGAAGCGCTGAGATGTCAACCATCGAACTCCGCAAAGTCACCAAGCGCTTCGGCTCCTTCACCGCGGTCAAGGACGTTGACCTGTCGGTGGCCGCCGGTGAGGTCGTCTGCCTTCTCGGCCCGTCCGGCTGTGGCAAGACGACGACCTTACGCGTCATCGCCGGGCTGGAAAGCGTCACTGACGGCGAGGTCGTCGTCGCCGGCAAGGTGATGAACAAACTGCCGCCCGAAAAGCGCGACATCGCCATGGTGTTCCAGTTCTACGCGCTCTACCCGTCGGCATCGATCGCCGAGAACATCGCCTTCCCGCTCTATCATGACGGCATTTCCGGGGCTGAGCGGACTGCCCGCGTCAACCGCGTCGCCGCGATCCTTCACTTGGAGCACGTTCTCGACCGGCTGCCGAACCAGATATCCGAGGGCGAAAAGCAGCGCGCCGCCATGGCCCGCGCCATCGTCCGCGACCCCAATTGCTTCCTCTTCGACGAGCCCTTGTCGCGTCTCGATGTCGAACTGCGCCAAACCATGCGTGGCCAGATCAAGGAAGTGCTGCAGGGCCTCTCCAAAGCGACCGTGATCGTGACCCATGACCAGCTCGAAGCGCTCACCATGGCCAACCGCATCGCCATCATGAAGGACGGCCTGATCGAGCAAGTCGGCTCACCGCACGAGGTATTTGCCAAGCCCGCCAATGCTTTCGTGGCGAGCTTCATCGGCACGCCGCAGATGAATCTTCTCGAGGCCGACCTCAAGGCCTTCGCCGATGGCACGGCGGACATGACCGTTGCCGGCATTAGTCTGGCGATCCGCACGGACGCGGCGGTCGCGCGCCTGCAGCCCGGCAAGGTGACGATCGGTGTCCGCCCCCGTGCTTTCACCGTGACCGATACGGGGGACCGTGGCACCATCTCCGCCAGAGCCGAGCTCATCGAGCCCATGGGCGCCGAAACCCTTATTCATGCCCGCACGGCGGCAGGCGCCGACATCCGCGTCGTGGTGACGAGAAGCCAGTGGGTCAAGGTCGGCGAGGCGCTGAATCTACGCCCCGATCCCAGGCAAACCCATGTCTTCGATGGCGCCGGAAAGGCGGTGCGGTCATGAGCGACAGTTCTTCCGGCATGAGCCGCGCCGGCGCGTTCCGCCTCGAGCTCTTCATCATTGGCCTCGGCGTCTTGGCGCTGGTGCTGATCTTTCAACCCTTTTCCATCGGCCTGTACGCGGTCGGCAGCGGTCTCGTGGTGCTTGCCGGGCTCATCAACAACCTGCTGCCGTTGGCCCAGCCGGGCGTCAAGGTGCGCAGTGTGGTGACCGTAGCGCTGGTCGTGGCGCTGGTCTTCTGCATTGCGCTGCTGGTATCGATCACGGCGGCGCATCTCTACGGCGTCTTCTTCCTCAATCCACCGGACCCCAACACTCTCGCCGGCAAGGCGCAGCTCGCCACGCCGCCTTTCTACAAGCAGGCTTTCGTGTGGGAAATCGCCGCCGCGGCGGTGATTCTCGCGCTGATCGTCACCGCTCTCAACAAGACAGCGCGATGATCAGCAGCTGACGCTATCCGGCAGGTCGCGCTCGCGCCCGTCCGCGACGGTCGGTGTGCGTCGCCCTCTCAACTCTCACGCTGTCATCCTCCGGCTTGACCGGAGGACCCGACGCCGAGATCAAGGATCGTGTCGACCGCGCCGCCAAAACACTCAGGATCGAACATCTGCTCGACCGCAAGACCGATCGTCTGTCCGGCGGCGAGATGCAGCGCGTTTCGATCGGCCGCGCCATCGTGCGCAAGCCGCGCGTGTTCCTGATGGACGAACCGCTGTCGGCGCTCGACGCCAAACTGCGCGAGGCGCTGCGCACGGAACTGAAGAACCTGCAGATCCAGCTTGGCGCCACCTTCCTGTTCGTCACCCACGACCAGATCAAGGCGATGTCGATGGGCGACAAGGTGGGCGTGCTCAACCATGGCCGCATCATCCAGACCGGCACGCCGCACGAGATCTATAACAATCCGCGCGATACCTATGTGGCCAGCTTCGTCGGCTCGCCGCCGATGAACCTGATCGATGGCAAGCTGGTCAACGGCCGCGCGGTGATGGCGCCGCTAAATTTCGAACTGCCTTTCTCTGGGGGTGCCAAGGCGGGCGGTGCGACCGACGGTCGCCCGCTCGTCTTCGGTATTCGACCTGAGGATGTGTATCTTGAAAGCGGTGCGCCGGTCGAGGCACGCGTCCACGATGTCGAGAACCATGGCGTGGAAAAGATCCTGACTCTGCGGGTCGGCGACACGACGCTGCGCGCCACGGTGCCGGCCAGAACCGATGTCCAGATCGAGCAGCCGGTGCGCTTTGCCTGGAATCATGACAAGGTGGTGCTGTTCGACAAGGGCAGCGGCGTGAGCTTGCTGCACGCCAGCTAGTTGCGGTCGAACGACGGCGCCGCCTGACTATTTCTGGAAGTAGGTCTCGTAAGGCGTATCGTTGATCAGCAGGATCACGCACTCCGTCTCTGAGAGGCAGGCGTCGTCGTGCATCTCGTTGGCCTTCTGGGTCCAGTAGGATCCCGGCGGCAATTCGACCTTCGTCGCTTCGCCGCCGTCCATTTGCCAATGCGCCCACAGTCCCTTGATGACCACCGCGCGATAGTCGGCGGTGTGCGCATGAACCGGCGCGCGCCAGTTGCCGGGAACTTTCAGCAAGGTGCCCGCCGGGCCTTTGGCCCGGTCACCCCACAACGGGCCAAGGCGATGCGGCTGGTCTGGCACTTCGGCGACATAGGGGATCTTGTCGGCCGGGAGATAGCTGTCCTCGAGGGCAAAGGCGCGAGCGGGAAAGACGCAAGAAACGGCGAGCGCCAGAAACGCGCTGTCTTCGGCGGCCTGGTGGTCGACAATGCCGGTGTGGCCAGCGCCTTCGCCTATTGTGGCGCTGCGACCTTGCTGGCGGCGATCGTTGTGTTCGCGCGCGGCCCTAAGCGCGTCGAATAGCCGATAGCCATCCTTGGCTGAAGCAGCGGGCCCGAGAACTATCAAGGTTTTCGGGGCGTTGCTTTTGTGGTGAGAGGCCACCGTAGGGTCAGACCGCGCGGCCGTCGAAGTCGAAGACCGGCAGGCCGGTGGGATCGAAATCGGCGACGCAGTTGAGGTTGATGTAGGCGCTGCGTTCGCTGCCCTGACTGACATCCTCGGCAAAGGGATGGATGCCGCAGGTGCGGCAGAAGCGATGCGCCATTGCATGATTGCCGAATGTGTAGGTGCCGAGATCGTCGCCCCACGCCAGCACCGTCAGGCTGTCATGCGGGATGGCGGCCAACAGCGCGCCCTTGCGCGAGCAGATCGAACAATTGCACCGCACGGCGCCGGTCAGCTGCGCCTTGAATTCGAACGCAACCTTGCCGCAGTGGCAGCTGCCTTTGTACAGCATCAGTCCCTTCCTATCGCTGGCAGGTGCAAAGGCACGCTGTCCGGGCTATTCCTTCCGCTGACCTAGCGGCCCATATGCCTTAAAGACGCTCCACCTTGACGGAATCCGACATCGACATGCAATCAATCCGCGATCGTCTCGAGATCATCCTGTCACGTCTTGCCAGTTGCGCGGCAGGCGAGAAGGTGTTCACCAAACTCTATGCCGAGGCGGCGCGCGCAGCGGCCGAGGCCACCGATGCGCGCAAGAAGGCCGGCGTATCGCTCGGGCCGCTCGACGGCACCATCGTGTCGATCAAGGATCTGTTCGATGTCGCCGGCGAGCCGACCACGGCCGGGTCGCTGATGCTGAGGGACACCGCGCCCCGTCGGCACGACGCTGCGGTCGTCAGCCGTCTGCGCCAGGCCGGCGCCGTCATCATCGGCAAGACCAACATGACCGAATTCGCCTTCACCGCTATCGGCGACAACATGCACTACGGCACACCGGGCAATGCCGCCGACACCAGCCGCATTCCAGGCGGTTCGTCGTCGGGCGCCGCCGTGTCCGTTGGCGAGGGGACGAGCGACATTTCCATCGGCTCCGACACCGGCGGTTCGGTGCGCATCCCGGCATCGCTGAACGGCGTCGTCGGTTTCAAGCCGACGGCGCGGCGCGTGCCGCTGACTGGTGCCTATCCCCTTTCCGCGACGCTGGATTCGATCGGGCCGCTGGCGCTGAGTGTTGCTGCGTGTGCCCTGGCTGACGCCGCGATGACGGGCGAGCAGATGCCGCAACTGCACCTGCCGTTAGCGCTTGCCGGGCTTCGTGTCGGCATTCCGCGCGGCCTGCTTTTCGAAGACACGGAAACGGAGATTGCCGCCGCGTTCGATCGCAGCCTTGCCGGGATCGAGCAGGCAGGCGCGTGGCTCACGGACATTTCGATCGACGACCTCATTGCCGATCTGCGCCTGGCCACCAAACGCGGCTCGATCGCGGCCATGGAAGGTTCTGAAATCCATGCCGACTGGCTGGCGACGGGCGCATCGGTGCCGGTCGATCCCCATGTCAGCGGGCCGCTGTCGCGGGCGGCGGCCATACCGACGCCGGTTTATATCAGGGCAATGCGTCGTCGCGCTGCACTGTGCATAGCCATGGACGAGCGGTTGGGTTCGGTCGATGTGCTAGCTCTGCCGACCACGCCGGTGACAGCGCCGACTATCGTTTCGATGGCCGAGGATACGGCTCTGCGTGAACGCACCGAAGGTCTGCTGCTGCGCAATACCCAGGTCGCCAACCAGTTCGACCTCTGCGCGATCTCGCTGCCGATGCCCGGCATGACGCTGCCGGCCGGACTGATGCTGGTGGCGCGCAATGGCCACGACCACCATCTGCTGCGCATCGCGGCTGAAGTCGAGCGGCTGCTCCGATAGGCAGCGAGCCGTAGGTCGGCAGTCAACGTGCCGCGCAGCGCTTGCGCTCGCTTTTCTTGGAGGAGCGTTCGATTTTGGTAACGACCAGCATCGGCGGATCGTTCGGCTGGCCGCGATGCTGGATCGATCCTCGGACGACGAGTTTTCCAGCATAAAGCTTGTCGGAGAGGTCAGGTGCCGATCTGTCCAGCGGCGGCAATTCCGTAGTGTTGAGCTCCACGCCTTTAACGACATTGCCGGTGGTCAGATCCAGCGCATTGCCTGACGGGCAGGGCGCCATCATGCAGACGATCCCATTGCTGCAATAGACATAATCGCTGCTTTGTGCCGCCGCGAGCGAAGGTAAGGCCACGATCGACGACACTGCGAGAACCAGAGATGCGAAGCGAAAACCGGACATGGTTCACGCGTCCGCCGGGAACCGTCTGCGGTAATGCTCGACCACATCGGGATTGCGCAGATTGACAGGCAGCCGGTTGGCCAGCACCAGCAAGGTCTCGCCGGCCGCGCCCACGCCCATGCGCATCATCGATTGCTCGGTAATCCCCGCCATATGCGGGGTGACGATAACATTGTCGAAACCGAAATAGGGATGGTTTGCCGGCAGCGGCTGCGTGGCAAAGACGTCGAGTGCGGCGCCGCCGATCCGGTCTTGGCGCAAGGCCTCGATCAGCGCCTCGTCGTCGATCACCGGTCCGCGCGAAATGTTGATCAAAAGCGCGTCCGGCTTCATGCGGGCAATGCGTTCGCGGCTGATCAGGCCGCGCGTTTCCGGCGTCAGCGGGCAGCAGAGCACGATGATGTCGCTCTGTTCGATCAGCGCATCGATCGACAGGAAGCCGATCCTGTCGGGTGCCGGCTGCATGCTGCGGGTCGTCGCCACGACGTCGAGGCCGAAGCCGTGCGCGGCGATATGGGCGACCGCCTGACCGATGGCGCCGAAGCCGATGATGCCGATGGTCTTGCCGGCAAGCTCGCTGGCATGGCTGGCGTGGTCGCGGCCGGCATTCCAGCCCTTGGCGCGCAAGTCGCGGTCTACCGAACGGAAGCGCCGAAGCAGGGCAAGGGCCGCGAACATCACATATTCGGCGACCGAACGCGCATTGACCGCCGGCACGTTGGCGACCAGCACGCCGGCCGCGGCCGCGGCCTCCATCGGCACCATGTCGAGCCCGGCACCGTGGCGGACCGCTGCTCTGAGTTTCGTGGCGTTTTCGAACAGCGACGGCGGCAGCGGTGCGCGAACGATGATGACGTCGGCATGCTTCGCCTCGGCCGTCAGCGTTGCCGCATCGAGCGCTGAGGCGACGACGAGTTCGCCGGCGCCCGCCAGCATGGCGGAGGCACGCGGGTGCAGCGTGTGCGTCGACAGGATTCTGGGCATGGGGCTCTCGCTAGTCGCAATTCTCAAAGGAAAGCGCCGCGCGCTTTTCCCAGAAAAACCGTTTCACACCTTTCCTGGAATTGCACTAGACCTTCTCAAGTGCCAGGCTTTGCGCTTGCGCCTCCCGGCCCTCGATGATCCCCTTCCAGTAGCTTTCCGCGCCTTGCAGGTGGGCGCTCATCAGCGCCTGGGCGAGATTGCCGTCGCGACGCAGCAGCGCCTCGTAGATCTGGATATGCTCGGCATGCGAGCGCACTGAGCGCTCGGGATCGTTGAAGTAGATCGGCAGCCGCTGCTCGCCCATCAGGTAATAGACACTGCAGATATTGTGGAAGACGCCGTTCTTGGTCGCCCGCACGATTTCGAGGTGGAATTCGCGGTCTTCCTTGGCGAGGCCTTCGCCGGCGGCGATGCACTCCTCCGAGGCTTTCAGGATCTCCCGCAGGCGTTCGAAATTCTCTTCGGTGGCACGCGAACAGGCAAGTTCGGCGGCCTTGATCTCGTGGATCTTGCGCAGTTCGACGGTCTCGTAGATCTGCACCGGATCGAGCGGCAGGCCCGCGCGGGCAAAAAGAGCCAAGGCTTCTACACTGGCCTGCCTGGTGTCGACATAAATGCCGGATTTGGCGCGGCGCTCGACGATGCGCATGGCCTCCAGAATGGCCAGCGCCTCGCGGATCTGGCCGCGGCTGACGACGAAATGCTCCGCCAGTTCGCGCTCCGAAGGCGTGCGGCCGGTCTCCTTGTCCGAATGGGCGAAGAGATAGGCGGCGAGCTCGGCGAGAAGGTTCTTTTCTTTCATCGTCAACCGCGTTGCGCGTGCGCCTCCAGGAACCGCTCCGAAATGGTGAATCCCAGACCCGGCTTTTCAGGGATCGCTATCATACCGTCCCTTGCTTCGACAGTCTCTTCGATAAGATCGTGGATCATCGGGTTGGCGCCGAGCGAATATTCGACGGTAAAACTGGCAGGCGAGGCCGCACAAACATGCAGGCCGGCGAAGAAGCATGGGGCGCCGGCCCACAGATGCGGGGCAAAGCGCAGATTGAAGGCACTGGCGATGGTGCCGATCTTCATCGCCTCGCTGATACCGCCGCAAAAGGCCGGATCCGGCTGGAAGATATCGGCGGATTTCAGCACCGCGAGATCGCGGAAGGCGTAGCGCGTCGCTTCGCTTTCGCCGGTGGCGATCGGGATCGAACCCGAGGCGCGCACCTCGGCCATACCAGCCTTGTCGTCGGCGATAACAGGCTCCTCGAACCAGGCGAGGTCGAGATCGCTGGCCAGGCTGATGAAGCGCTTGGCCTCGGCCACCGTATAGGTGCCGTGCGCGTCGACCATCAACTCGACGTCAGGACCGAGCGCCTGCCGTGCGGCGCGGACGCGGGCGGCGGAAATGTGCGGGGCGCCGTCCATGGCGCCGACGCGCATCTTCAGCGCCTTGAAGCCGCCTTTGGCGATGTAGGATTTGAGCTGCTCGCCGATAGCGTCGGCGGCAGCCCAGCCGCCGGAGGCGTAGGCCGGCATGCGGTCGAGCTTGCGGCCGCCGATGAGCCGCCACACCGGCTGTCCCAACGACTTGCCCAGAATATCCCAGAGCGCGATATCGACGGCGCTGATTGCCGCAATGCTCATGCCGCGCCGCGCCAGCTGCGGCATGGCATGGCCAGCGCGCGCGGCACTGTCATGGCGCACGCCGTTGTAGAGCATCTCCCAGATCATGCCGATGTCGGCGGGGTCGCGGCCGATCAGCTGCGGCCCGACCTCGTGATTCAGCATGTAGACCAGCGCACCATAGCTGCCGGCGCTGCCGGCGGCGTTCTTGCCCTCGCCCCAGCCGATCAGCCCGTCGTCAGTCTCAATGCGCAGGATGGCGGCGTCGAACGTCGTCACCTGGCCAAAGTCGCTGCGATGCTGCTTCGCGGCCTCAATCGGCACGCGGACCCACCACGCCTGGACCGTTTTGATGCGCATCCCGATCGGCTACTTGATCAGCGGCAGCAGCGTTTCGGCCGTGATGCGCATCTGGTCGGTGTAGAATTTCTCCGTCAGCACGCTGGAGCCGTGATCCTGGATGAACTTCAGCTGTTCGGGAGAAATGTCGACCGGATTGCGCTCGACCATGTCGGGATAGGGCGCGGCGGGTGTGCGGTCGACTGGCGCGACAAATTCGTTCGTCAGCGCGCCGTCATAGCCGACTTCCTTCAGCGTCTGCACGATCCGTGGCCAATCAATCTGGCCAAGGCCGGCGGCAAAGCGGTTGTTGTCGGCGACGTGGAAGTCGAACAGCCGTTTGCCGACCTGACGGATCGCGTCATGGACGTTAAATTCTTCCATATGGATGTGATAGGCGTCGAGGCAGACGCCGCATTCGGGGCTGACCGCATCGGCCAGGGCCAACGCCTGCGCGCCGCGGTTGAACAGATAGGTCTCGAAGCGGTTGAGCGGCTCGACCGCGATCTTGACGCCGACCTTCTTGGCATGGGTGAAGCATTCGCGGGTGGCGTCGACCACCCACTTCCATTCCTCTTCCTCGGTGCCGTCCGGTACCACTTTGCCGACGGTCGCGGGCACCAGCGTTATGATCTCGCCATCAAGTTCGCTGACCATGGTCAGCACGTCCTTGACGTACTGCACCGAGCGTTCGCGCTGGCCCTGGTCCCTGGCGGCAAGGTTGCGTTCGCCCAGCATCAGCGTCACCGACCCCCAGCAGCGGATGCCGTATTCTTTCAGCAGCGCGCGGGTCTCCTTGGTCTTGTATTGCTCGGGCTCGCCGGAAATCTCGATCGACTCGTAGCCGAATTTCTTGATGCGCTTCAGCGTCACCTCCAACGGTTCCGCGCGCATCCAGTTGTGCGTCGAAAGATGCATGGTCTATCCTTCCCAGAATTCGTCTGTGCCAGTTCGCCTGCGATGCGCCCCACAAGGCGCGTCGCGTGTTTCCTCCCCAAGGCGCTCCAGCGTTTTTGCGCAACTGGTTCGACCAATTGGGCCCTAATGGAGGTCTACAGCAATTTTTGTCGCGCGGCAAGAACCGCCGCCATGCGATATCGGCATCTGTGTACCGTATTGATTATGCTGGTATATATCGCCAAAAATGGAATGCCCTGGCAGCTTTGCGCGTGAGTCAAATGGCTTGACCGATTTTCGGTATTTGGTAATACCAGAATGCCGATACGAGAATGCACATCGCAAGAGACCAAAGAGGCTGGCCCTGCTTTCATCAGGCGCTATGCTTGGTCCTTGGAAAAATGAATTGGGAGGATGCCGATGCCGTCGACAATGAAGGGTCCGGGGCTGTTTCTGGCGCAGTTCGCGGGGGATACCGCGCCGTTCAATTCGCTGGCCTCGATCACCAAATGGGCGGCCGGTCTCGGTTACAAGGGCGTGCAGATCCCGACCTGGGATGCACGCCTGTTCGACCTCAAGAAGGCGGCATCTTCCAAGACCTATTGCGACGAGGTGAAAGGCATCTGCGCGGATGCCGGCGTCGAGATCACCGAACTGTCGACGCATCTTCAAGGGCAGCTGGTGGCGGTGCACCCGGCCTATGATGCCCAGTTCGACGGCTTTGCACCGCCTGCGGTGCACAACAACCCCAAGGCCAGGCAGAAATGGGCGGTCGAACAGATGGAGTTCGGCGCCAAGGCCTCGAAGAATCTTGGCCTGAAAGCCTCGGTGACGTTTTCCGGCGCTCTGGCCTTCCCGTATCTCTATCCCTGGCCACAGCGGCCGGCCGGGCTGATCGAGGAGGCCTTTGCCGAACTCGGCAAGCGCTGGAAGCCGATCCTCGACGTCTATGACGAGAACGGCGTCGATGTCGGCTATGAGATCCATCCTGGCGAGGACATCTTCGACGGCGCCACGTTCGAAATGTTCCTCGATGCGGTTGGCGGCCACAAGCGCTGCAACATCAACTACGACCCATCGCATTTCCTTTTGCAGCAGCTCGACTATCTCGAATTCATCGACATCTATCACGAGCGGATCAAGGCCTTCCATGCCAAGGATGCCGAGTTCAATCCGACGGGGCGGCAAGGCGTCTATTCCGGCTATCAGAGCTGGACCAATCGCGCCGGCCGCTTCCGCTCGCTTGGCGACGGGCAGGTCGATTTCGGCGGCATCTTCTCCAAGCTTACCCAGTATGGCTACGATTCCTGGGCGGTGCTGGAGTGGGAGTGTTGCCTCAAGCATCCGGAGGACGGCGCGGCCGAAGGCGCGCCCTTCATCCAGCACCACATTATCCGGGTGACGGAAAAGGCCTTTGATGATTTCGCCGGCGGCACCACCGACAAGAAGATGCTGCGCGCCATGATGGGTATTTGAGACAAGCAGGAGAAAGACATGGTCGGCGCATCGAATTCGGAAGCGGGGGGCGGCCCGATCCGCTATGGTATGGTCGGCGGCGGCCAAGGCGCCTTCATCGGCGCGGTGCATCGGATCGCGGCGCGCATGGACAATGACTTCGTGCTGGTGGCCGGCGCCCTGTCGGCCAATCCCGAGCGCGCCAAGGCTTCCGCCGCCGAACTCGGTCTCGACCCGGCGCGCAGCTACGCCTCCTATGCCGAGATGGCCAAGGCCGAGGCCAAGCGCCCGGACGGCATCGAGGCGGTGGCGATCGTCACCCCCAACAATGTGCACGTGCCGGCGGCCAAGGTCTTCCTCGAGGCGGGCATCCACGTCATCTGCGACAAGCCGCTGGCGACGACTTTGGCCGAGGCCAAGAAGCTCGCGGCCGTGGTTGAAAAGACCGGCAAGGTGTTCGTGCTGACGCACAATTACACTGCCTATCCGATGATCCGGCAGGCGCGCGAGATGGTGGCCAAGGGGCAGCTTGGCGACATCCGCATCGTTCAGTCCGAGTACCCGCAGGACTGGCTGACCGAAGATCTTGCCGCCACCGGCCAGAAGCAGGCGGCGTGGCGCTCCGACCCCAAGCAGGCGGGCGCGGGCGGCGCGCTCGGCGACATCGGCACGCACGCCTACAATCTGGCGCGCTTCGTCTCGGGTCTGGAGCTCGATTCCCTGTCGGCCGATCTCGACGCTTTCGTGCCGGGGCGGCTGCTCGACGACAATGTCAATGTCATGCTGCGCTTCAAGCCGGTCGGCAAGGTGCATCCGGCCAAGGGCATGATCTGGGCGAGCCAGGTGGCGCCGGGCCACGAGAACGGGCTGAAGCTGCGCATCTATGGCTCTAAAGGCGGGCTGGAATGGGTGCAGGCCGATCCGAACTATCTCTGGTACACGCCGTTCGGCCAGCCCAAGCAGTTGCTCACCCGCAACGGCGCCGGCGCGCTGCCAGTTGCGGGACGCGTCAGCCGCGTTCCGTCTGGCCATCCGGAAGGCTATCTCGAAGGCTTCGCCAACATCTACCAGGAGGCGGCGCGGGCGATCCGCGCGGCACGCAAGAAGGGCGGCAAGCCGGGCAAGGACGTGGTGTTCCCGACCATCCAGGACGGCGTCGAAGGTATGGCGTTCATCGAGGCCTGCGTTAAGTCATCGAAGAAGAACGGGGCGTGGACGAAACTTTAGGGAGCGCCGGCGCCAAGTCTCTTCTCCCTTCGGGGAGAAGGTGGCCGCGAAGCGGCCGAATGAGGGCGCATGGTGCGAGATGCGAAAGAAACCAGCGCGCGCCGTCAAACGGGGAGGGGCTGTCGATGAAAATCGGCATGTGCATGTTTTTGTGGACGACTTCCGTGTCTAAGAAACACGAGCCGTTGCTGCGCGACATCAAGGCGACCGGCTTCGACGGCGTCGAGATACCGATCTTCTCAGGCACGCCAGAGGACTACAAGAACCTTGGCGATCTGCTCGACCGCATCGGGTTGGAGCGCACGGCTGTTACGGCGATGGGCGACCCGGCGATGAATCTGATTTCGCCGGATGCCGCGACCCGCAAGGCCGGCATCGGCTACATGAAATGGGCGATCGATTGCGCCCAGGCGCTCGGCGCGAGTACGCTGAGCGGGCCGCTGCATTCGACGCTCGGCGCCTTCTCCGGCAGCGGGCCGACCGCTGCCGAGAAGAAGCGCTCGATCGCCTCGCAGCGCGCCATTGGCGATCATGCCGGCAAGCGGAACGTTACCATCGGGTTGGAGGCGCTCAACCGTTTCGAGTGCTATCTGCTGAACACGATGGCCGATCTGTCCGAGCACGTCGATGCCATCGACCGGCCGCACATCAAGGCGATGTACGACACCTTCCACGCCAATATCGAGGAAGCCGACCCGATCGGCGCCTACATGAAGCACCGGCGGAATGTCGTGCACATCCACATTTCGGAGAACGATCGCGGCGTGCCGGGGCGCGGGAACATTCCGTGGAAAGAGACTTTCGCGGCCATCCGCAAGAGCGGCTATGACGACTGGCTGACGATCGAGGCGTTTGGCAGATCGCTGAAGGATCTGGCGGCGGCGACCAAGGTGTGGCGGGATTTTTCCGAGACGCCGGAAGCGGTTTATCGCGAGGGATACAGGCATATCAGGGATGGGTGGAAGCGGGCGGCTTAGCCGCGCCGCCCAAGGAGTGCTGCGTTCCTTCACACCCCCCACTGTCCGGCAGGACAGAGGGGGGTGCTGTCCCTCGCACGTCACCCCTCCTCGGCCTGCATCCTGTTGTAATCATGGATGGTCCGGCTGAGCCGGCGCCTCAGGAAATTCGAGATGTTGTCGAACACAAACACGACGAGCAGGATCAGCAGCACCATGTAGAAGACGTTGGCCCAGTTGGAATTGGTGCGCATGGCTTCCCAGAGTTTCAGGCCGATGCCGCCAGCGCCGACGGCGCCGATGATGGTGGCGCCTCTTGTGTTGGATTCCCACTGGTAGAGCGTCTGGCTGATGAAGACCGGGATCACTTCCGGCATGACCCCATAGCGCTGCACCAGCAGGCCGTTGGCGCCGGTCGACTTGATGCCCTCGCGCGGTTTGTCGTCGATGTTTTCCAGGCTTTCCGAATAGATTTTGCCGAGCGTGCCTATTTCGGTGAAGAAGATCGCGGCGCTGCCGGCGAGCGGTCCCGGGCCGAAGGCGCGGGTGAAGAACAGCGCCCAGATCAGCATGTCGACCGATCGCATGAAATCGAAGAAGCGCTTGAGCACCTGGCCGAACAATCCGCTCGGCGTGATGTTGCGGGCGGCGAAGAAGGCGAGCGGGAAGGCGACGAGGCCGCCGAGCAACGTGCCGAGAAAGGCCATGACGATGGTCTGCAGCAGTTTCGTCCAGACGTCGCCATGCTGCCACTGCGCATTGTTCCAGATGTTGTCGCCGGCGAGCGCGAGGTTCGAGGTGCCAGGCTTAAGTTCCGGTCCGGACCAGATCAGCGAGATCACTTCACTGGCCGATTTGCCGAAGAAGGGCGAGCGCGTGTCGAAGACGAAATTTGCCCAGCCGAGGAAGCGCTTGCGGACCTTGACGCGATCGACGGTGACGCGCACTTCGCCGACAAAGCCCATCCTGGCGACGATCTCGTCGTCATGCGCGGTGATCCAGCCAGGCACCGGACCTGTAATTACCGGCTTACCGCTGGTCAGCGCCACCGGCACCATCTCGCCATTGGCGACGATCGTCGCTTTGGTCTTGTCGAAGGTGACGGACCTGGCCGCGCCATCGATCAGGACGGTGAAGGTGCCATCCGCGTTCTTGACAACCCAGTCGGGATCTGGGTTCTCGCCGAGTGCTGAAAACCGCGGGTATTTCGGCGTGATTTCAGGCTGGTCGAGGCGGAATTCAGGCTGCAGATCGTAGCTGATCCATTGCGTCAGGAAGAGCGGCAGGCGCTCCCAATGCGAGTCGCGCATCACCTGCGGCAGGTTGAAAAACCACAAGGCGTAAACGAGGTAGAGCAGGATGCCGCCGAACAGGAACAGCGGCGCGAATCGCTTGTAGGCCGGCCGCCGAAAGATTTGCGGATAGCGTTCCTCGATCGACTGGACCTGATCAGTGGTCAAAGCGGTCATTTAAGCGCTCATCAGAAAAGCTTGCTCGCCGACCAGCTTGCGGCGCAGCCAGGCGGAGAACTGGTCGACGATGAAGATCGTCGTGAACAACAGCAGCACCAACGCCACCGTCTTGGCGCCGAAACCGCGCGATATCGAGAGCTTCAGTTCCTCGCCGATACCGCCGCCGCCGACGGCGCCGATAATGGTCGAGGCCCGCACGTTGATCTCGACGCGCAGCAATGTGTAGGACATGAAATTGGGCAGCACCTGCGGCAGGTCGGCGAAGCGCACGCGCTCGAACCAGTTGCCGCCGACCGCTTTCAGGCCCTCTTCGGCGCGCATGTCGATGTTCTCGTTGATTTCATAGAACAGCTTGCCGAGCGCGCCGATCGAATGCAGGCCGATGGCGATGATGGCTGCGATCGGCCCGGTCGAGACAATGGCGGCGAACAGGCCGGCAATGACGATTTCGGGAAAGGCGCGCAGCAATTCCATGAAGCGCTTGACGACGAGCCGCAGCGCCGGATGCGGCGTCAGGTTGCGCGCGGCGATGAACGAAAACGGCACGGCGAAGATGAAACCGATGAAAGTCGAGACCAGCGCCACGTTGAGTGTGGTCAGCATCAGCTCGAAATATTCGGGGATGTAGAAGCCGCCCCAGACATAGACGCGGCCGAGCGGGAAGTTGAACTCCTGGGTGCCGGTGTCATGCGGCGAGGCGATGTCGAACAGCGCCCGCCAGACGTCGTTCCAGTCCTTCGGGATCAGCCAGCTGAGGAAGTCGAATATATGCGGCAGCCGGTCCCAGAAGTGACCGGCATTGGCCTCGTCGGCGAACCACATGCTCGACAGCGTCGCCGCCAGCAGCAGGCCGACGCCGAGGATGGTATAAAGCCGCCGCAACGATATCTGGCGCTGCCAGGCGTTGGCTACCTGCAGGGTCGCGTTGGAGCGGGCTGTTGCTGAGATGGTCATGATCGGGACATGCAAAAAGGGCGGCGTTTTTCACGTCGCCCTTTCTGATTTTGCCGTCAGCCGCCGATGGCTGCCTTACGGGCTTCGACGATGACGTTGTAGAAGTCAGGCTTGACCGGGACGTAACCGGTGAAGTCGCCGCCTTCGACGCCTTCGAAACAGGCCTTGTCCTTCTTCGGCAGGTCGGTGAAGAAGGCGGCAAGCTTGGCGGTCATGTCGTCGCCGAGCGCGGTGCGCACGACCAGCGGGCCGTTCGGGATCAGGCCCGAGCGCCAGACTTCGACGAAGTCGTTGGGGTCGACGGCGCCCTTGGCGGTGACCTTGTGGAAGGTGCCGGAGGTGTAGCCGTTCTTGAAGTCGCCGATGCCGGAGGAATCGTCAACCGCAACGTCGACCTTGCCGTCGCGAACGGCGAGGATGTTGTTTTCATGGCCGCCATTGAACTGGGTCGAGGCGAAGTAGGCGTCGTTCGAGGCGCCGGTGTCCTTCGGGATCTGGGTCAGCGGGATCAGGTAGCCCGAGGTCGAGTCCGGATCGGCGTAGCCGAGCTTCTTGCCCTTGGCCGACTTGATGTCGGTAATGCCCGAAGACTTCAGCGCCAGGCCGATGGAATAATAGCCGGTGGCGCCGTCGGTCTGCTGGGTGGTGAGGATCGGGGTGACCGCCTTCGGGTCCTTGATGTAGACGCTGGCGTAGCCGGAAGCGCCGAGTTCGGCGAAGTCGAGCGTGCCGCCGAGCAGGCCCTGGATGACGCCGTCATAGTCGGCGGCGGGGAACAGCGAGACCTTTTCGAAGCCGAATTCGGTCTTCAGGTGATCGGCCAGGCACTGATAGTTGCGCAGGCGGTCGGTTTCGTTCTCTCCGCCGAGGATGCCGACGCGGAATTCCTTGAGGTCGGCCGCATGCGCGGCGCTGGTTGCCATGGCGAGCGCCGAAACGGCGCCGAATACCATCTTCCTGAACATTTGATGTCTCTCCTGTAAGTTCCGGCCCCGCGCCGGCAGCGTTCTTGATTTTTGCAAGTGCCCTTGACGCGGGCGGTCGATCCAGTGCGGCTCAGTTTTGGTCCATGATCTTTTCCGAAAACCGGTATCCACTTTTCGGGATCATGGATCAGTACCCGGGGAATGCGGGCTCGAGCGGGCTGGCGGATGCGGCGATCTTTTGCTTGTAGGCGATGCTGGTCGAGGTGATGGCCTCGGAGATATCGACGCCGTTGCCGTCGGCGCCATAGACCAGGCGCACGGCCTCGCGGTTGAGCGCTTCCGGCGGACCGTCGAAGACGATCTTGCCGGCAGCCATGCCGATGATGCGGTTGCAATAGGTGCGGGCGGTGTCCAGCGTGTGCAGATTGGTGACGACGGTGATGCCTTCGCGCAGGTTGATGTCCTGCAGCGAGTCCATCACCACCTTGGCGTTGAGCGGGTCGAGCGAAGCGATCGGCTCATCGGCGAGCAGCACCTTGGGCTGCTGCATCATGGCGCGAGCAATGGCGACGCGCTGCTGCTGGCCGCCAGACAGCGTGCCGGCTGGCTGCAGTGCGGTGCGGGCGATGTCGAGGCGCTCGAGTGCTGCAATCGCCTCAGCGCATTCGGCGCGGGTAAACATGCCGAGCAGGTTGGAAAAGGTCGAGCGATGATTGAGACGGCCGAGCAGCACATTGGTCAGCACATCGAGGCGCGGCACCAGGTTGAACTGCTGGAAGATCATGGCGCAGTCGCGCTGCCAGCGTCGCAGCGGCGAGCCACGCAGCCGCGAGACCTCGGCACCGTCAAAAAAAATCGATCCCTGGCTGGGGTCGATGAGACGGTTGATCATGCGAAGGAGGGTGGATTTGCCGGCGCCGGAACGACCGATGATGCCGACCATCTGGCCCTGCGGGATCGACAGGTCGATGGCGCTGACGGCGGTGTTCTTGCCAAATCGGCGCGAGACGCCGCGGATTTCGAGCGTGGCAGGGGTCGATAACATCGAAGAGTTCCAGACCTGAATTGATCGTCTGGTTCTCGCCTAGCGCAGCGACATGAACCTGCCATGTCATCACGATGTCAGTTTTGTTACGCTCCACAGCCGTGCGGCAAGTGGGGGTGATCGCACCCGATCAGGCGCCGTATTTCTCGAGGAACGCGTCTGCCTCGAGTACGCGAAAATCGTCGAGCGCGGCGCGCAGCCTGGCGTGGTCCCAGTCCCACCAGGCGAGCGCCTGGTAGCGTTCGGCCGTGCGGCGATCGAAACGCTCGCGGATCGGCTTGGCTGGCACCCCGCCAACGATGGTGTAGGGCGCGACATCCTTCGACACCACAGCGCCGGCGCCTACGGCAGCACCATCGCCGACGGTGACGCCGGGCAGGATGGTCGAGCCGTGGCCGAGCCAGGTGTCGTGGCCGATGGAGACGCGTTTGGCGCGGCGCTGGGCGAAGAATTCTGTTTCGTGCTCGGCGTCGTCCCAATAGTCGGAGGCGCGATAGGTGAAGTGATGCAGCGTCGGCCGCCAGGTCGGGTGGTTTGTGGCGTTGATGCGCACGGCGGCGGCTATGTTGGAGAACTTGCCGATGGTCGCGCACCAGACGACGCAGTCCTGCATGATGTAGGAATAGTCGCCGAGGATGCTTTCGGACACGCGGCTGCGGTCGGCGATCTCTGTCCAGCGCCCCAATGTCGAGTTCTCGACCTGCGCCGTGGCGTGGACCAACGGCGCTTCCGATAGTTTCCTGCTCATGCAGCGATTTTTCCGGCGGCGAAAGAGGTCACGTCGATGATGCGATCGGCGACGGCGTCACGCACATCCGGGTCATGGAAGATGCCGAGCAAGGCGACACCGCCGGCCTTCTTGGCGGCGATCAACGCAACCACAACGTCGCGGTTTTTCGAATCGAGCGAAGCTGTCGGCTCGTCGAGCAGCAAGACCGGATGCTCGGTGATGAAGCCGCGCGCGATATTGACGCGCTGCTGCTCACCTCCCGAGAAAGTCGCCGGCGGCAGCGCCCAGAGCTTTTCCGGCAAATTGAGCTGCCCCAGCAAGGTGCGTGCTTTTTTCCGCGCGCTCTCGCGGTCCTCGCCGCGTTCGACCAGCGGCTCGGCGACCACGTCGAGCGCGGAGACGCGCGGCACGGTGCGCAGGAACTGGCTGACATAGCCGATCGTCTGGCGGCGCACGGAAAGCACCGTGCGCGGGCTGGCGATGGCGAGATCGATCAGGCCGCCCTCATGCTGAACGATGATCTGGCCTTCATCGACGGCATAATTGCCATAGAGCATTTTCAGGATCGAGCTTTTGCCGGCGCCGGAAGGCCCGCCGAGCACGGCGCATTCACCGGCCCGGATCGAGAATGAGACGCCGGCGACAACCGGCAATCTGATGCCGTCGCGCAGATGCATGGTGAAGCTTTTGGCGACGCCGGAAACAACGAGGGGCGTCGGCATCAGAAGGTTCTCCAATCGTTGTTCGTCCGCGGGCCAACACCCCCCTCTGCCTTGCCAGGCATCTCCCCCTCAAGGGGGGAGATTGGCTGTCGCGTTCGACTTCGCCATTCTTCTGCATCGTAGAAGGGGCGGGACATAAAAGCTGCTGATCTCCCCCCTTGAGGGGGAGATGGCCGGCAGGCCAGAGGGGGGTGCCTTGGCGCCATCTTCACACCTGTAGAATCGAGGAAACAAGCAATTGCGTGTAAGGCGCGCGGGGATCGTTGAGCACGCGATCCGTCAGGCCGCTTTCGACGACACGGCCGTCTTTCATCACCATAATACGCTGCGACAGAAGCCGGGCGACGGCGAGATCGTGGGTGACGACGATGGCCGCCAGGCCGAGATCGGTGACCAACCCGCGCAGCAAATCGAGCAGGCGCGCCTGCACCGAGACGTCGAGGCCGCCGGTCGGCTCGTCCATGAACACCAGCCTCGGTCCGTTGACGAGGTTGCGGGCGATTTGCAGGCGCTGGCGCATGCCGCCGGAAAAGGCGCGCGGCTCGTCGTCGATGCGGTCCTCGTCGATCTCGACGCGCGACAGCCAGTCGACGGCAGTGGCGCGGATCTTGCCGTAATGGCGGTCACCGACCGCCATTAGCCGCTCGCCGACATTGGCGCCGGCAGACACCGTCATGCGCAAGCCGTCGGCGGGGTTCTGATGAACAAAGCCCCAGTCGGTGCGCATCAGGAAGCGGCACTCGGCCTCGCTCATACGGTAGAGTTCGCGGAACTGGCCGTCGCGCATGCGGTAGCTGGCGGTGCCAGAAGATGGTAGCAGCCGCGTCGACAGGCAGTTGAGCAGCGTCGTCTTGCCGGAGCCGGATTCGCCGACGACGGCCAGAACCTCACCCGGCCACAGGTCGAAGGTGACATTCTCGCAGCCGACGCGCGAGCCGTAGAATTTGGACAGTTCGGAGACGCGCAGCAGTGGGTCGCCGGTCATTCTGCTGGCCTCATCTTTCCTGCGGTAACATGGCTTTCAGCCGCAAGGTGGCCGCGATGTCCTTCGGCGCGCCGCTTCTCGCAATGGTCGGTGTCGGAGCAGACGAACATGTGGTCGCCATGGTCGTCGAGGATGACCTCGTCGAGATAGACATTTTCCGCCGCGCACAGCGCACAGGGCAGGTCGAAGGTCTGGACCTCGAAGGGATGATCCTCGAAGTCGAGGCTGACGACATCGGTGAAGGGCGGCACGGCATAGATGCGCTTTTCGCGCCCGGCTCCGAACAGCTGCAGGGCCGGCGAACGGTGCATTTTGGGGTTGTCGAATTTCGGCGTCGGCGAGGGGTCCATGACATAGCGGCCCTCGACCTTGACCGGATAGGCATAGGTGGTGGCGATGCGGCCGTGTTTGGCAATGTCCTCGTAGAGCTTCACATGCATCAGGCCGTATTCCTCGAGCGCGTGCATTTTGCGCGTTTCGGTTTCGCGCGGCTCGAGGAAGCGCAACGGCTCGGGTATCGGCACTTGGTAGACTAGAACTTGGCCGGCGCTCAGCGGGTGTTCCGGGACGCGGTGGCGGGTCTGGATGATGGTGGCGCTGGCGGTATCGGTCGTCACCGCGACGTTGGCTACCTTCTTGAAGAAGGCGCGGATCGAGACGGCATTGGTGGTGTCGTCGGCGCCCTGGTCGATGACTTTCAGCACATCGTCCGGCCCGATAATCGAGGCGGTGACCTGCACGCCGCCAGTGCCCCAGCCATAGGGCATCGGCATTTCGCGCGAAGCGAAGGGAACCTGATAGCCAGGGATGGCGATGCCCTTGAGGATCGCCCGGCGGATCATCCTTTTGGTCTGCTCGTCGAGATAGGCGAAGTTGTAGGTGGCGATGTCGGTCATGGCGATCAAATCCACTCCCTGCTATTGCATTGACGCCCAGAAAACGGAAATAAAGGCGAAGTCGAATGACTCAGACCGGTTGGATCCAGATTGCAATTCTGCTTCTGGCGTTTGTCTGCGTGGTCGGTTTTGTACCTCGGCGCTTGTTTCTGCCTGCTTCCAGAGATGGCGCGCATGTCACAGGCGGAAACGGCAGCTACGTCGGCGGGCATAGCAGCCATTCCCATGACGGCGGCAACGGGGATGGCGGCAACGGGGGTGGCGGCAATGGCGGGGGCGATTAGGCTCATTCGGCCGCCTCCCGCGTCTCTTCCACCTTTGCAGGGTTCTCTCGAGCTTCGTATTCGGCGCGCATGCGGCGCACCAAATCGAGCTCGGCCTGGAAGTCGACATAGTGCGGCAGCTTCAAATGCTCCACGAAGCCGGTCGCCTGAACATTGTCGGAGTGCGAGATGACGAACTCCTCGTCCTGCGCGGCGGCGACGACATCTTCGCCGAGTTCCGTTGCGCGCAGCGCGCGGTCGCACAGCGCCATGGCCATCGCCTTGCGCTCGCTTTGGCCGAAGACCAGTCCGTAGCCGCGGGTGAATTGCGGCGGCGCCTTGGCCGAGCCCTTGAACTGGTTGACCATCTGGCATTCGGTGACGCGGACCTTGCCGAGCAGCACGGCGAAGGGCAGTTCCGGCACGTCGAGTTCCAGCTCGACCTCGCCGATACGCACCTCGCCGACAAAGGGGTGGTTGCGGGCATAGCCGCGCTGGGTGGAATAGCCGAGCGCCAGCAGAAACCCTTCATCGCCGCGTGACAGCGCCTGCAGGCGGATGTCGCGCGCCATCGGAAACTCAAGCGGCTCGCGGGTGATGTCGCCGGGGACATGGTCCTGCGGCATGTCGCCATCCGGCTCGATCAAGCCTTCGCGGGCGAGGATGGCCGAGACGCGCGGCATGGCCTGCGTTTCCGTCTCGCGCTGCAGCGGTTCGGCGACATCGGCGCCGGTGGCGAGTTCCGGGTCGAGCAGGCGGTGGGTGTAGTCGAAGGTAGGCCCAAGCAGCTGGCCGCCGGGCAAATCCTTGTAGGTCGCCGACACGCGCCGCTCGACCAGCATGGCGCCGGTGTCGATGGCGTTGGTGTAGCCGAAGCGCGGCAGTGTGGTGCGGTACGCGCGCACCAGGAAGATCGCCTCGATCATGTCGCCGCGCGCCTGGACTATGGCGAGTGCAGCCAGTTCCCGGTCGTAGAGCGAGCCTTCGCTCATCACCCGGTCGACGCCGAGCGCCAGCTGTTCGACGATCTGGTCGAGGCGCAGTGCCGGCACCGAACGGTCGCCGCGACGGCGGTCGGCAAGCAGGCTGTGGGCATTGGCGATTGCGGCTTCGCCGCCTTTTACCGCGACATACATTTATGCCTCCATCGTCTTGATGCGCGTCGTGCGCGGCAGGCAGGCGATGCCGTCGGGCGCCGCCAGAATGATGTCGACGCCGCGCGGAAAGCGTTGACTGTTCTGCTTCCACTGTTCGACGAAATGACGGGGCATCTGTGCCGGCGCGATGGTCGCGCTGGTTTCGATCCCGGGACCTTCGAGCAATAGCGGCGCGCCGGAGGTGAGATCGCTGACCTGCAGGATCAGTGTCGTCGAACGGTCGGGATAATCCTGCGTGCCTTGCGAAAAACCGTCGAGGGCGGCCATCTCGGCCGGCGTGCCGACCAATGCGAAATGCGCATCGGCCGGCGTGTTGGCGAGTGGCACGCCGGCGTGGAAGCCGAGCCAGGATTTGATCGCTGCCGATGCCTGCAAAGCAGGATCGAGCCAGAGCGGTGTGTCGTTGTCGCAGAGCGAAAGTGCAATGGCGCCGGCGGTTGCGGACAGCGGCGAAGGGGGGCGGGCGAAGGCAGGCAGAGGCCGCTCGCTGCCCGGCCGCGCCATGGCATCCATGACCGCGCGGAAGACCGCCTGGGCGTTGAACACCGGATCGGCGAAGCCGCCGTCGATCCATTGGGCTGCGATGTCCATCAGTCTTCTCCGCGCACCATGGTGAAGAAATCCACTTTCGTTGCCGCCGTCTCGGAGCGGCGCTTTTCGCGCGCCTCGCTTTGGGCGGCGCGCAGCGGTGCGACCAGCGCACTCTCGACCGTCTGCCGATGGGCGGGATCCTGCCAAAGTGCATCGGCGATTGCCGCAAGCTTCGCCTTCTGCCTGTCGCGGCCGAGCATGTAGCTGTGGCCGACCTGTCCGGAAGAGAGCCGGACGGTGGCGCGGGTGACGGTCACTTCACCGACATTGAAGGGCGCGCCGCCGCCGCCGATGCGGCCACGCACGGTGACCAGACCGGTTTCCGGGCCGCGCAAAAGCTCTGCTTCCGAGATCAGGCCGGCCTCATTCCACAGCCGGGCGATGTTATCGCCACTGGCCTGCGCCAACGTCGTCATGACGGCTTTGCGCTCGGCCTGGTCGCGGGCTTCCTGTCCTCGCATGGATAACTCCCTGAAATGTACATAATTTGTCTAGTGATATAGACAATTATACAAATTGTACCTATTATCTAACTTGTGTCCATGACGGGTGGATGACATGGGCGGGAGCGTGGACGAAATGGTGGCTCAAAAGGGCGCGAGCAGCATCGAACGCCGTAGCGGTGTCGCGCTGTGGCGGCAGATTGCGGACCTGATCCTGCATTCGATCGCCGCCGGCGATTTTGCCGAGAATGCCGCGCTGCCGCCGGAAATGGCCTTGGCCGAACGCTACGGCGTCAATCGCCACACGGTGCGCAGCGCCATATCGGCCCTGGTGCAGGACGGCGTGCTGCGGGCCGAGCAGGGACGCGGCACCTTCGTCTTTTCGCGCAAACGGCTGTCCTATCCGATCGGCGCGCGCACTCGGTTTTCGACCGGTCTGCAAGGGCAAACATCGGAACGGCACATCGTGCTGCTAGCTTCTACAGTTGAGTCGGCCAGTCAGCGCGTCGCCGAGGGGCTTGGTCTGGCAAGAGGGGCTGAGGTGATCCGCCTGGAGACGCGCGGCGAAGCCGATGGACGGCCGGTGTCGCGCGCCGCCGCCTGGTACGAGGCGAAGCGTTTCGCCGGCATCAATGCTGCGATGGCCGAAACCGGTTCGGTTACCGCCTCGCTCAAGCGTTTCGGCATTGACGATTATCTCAGGCAATCGACGGTGCTGTCGGCCCGCCATGCCGATGCCGCCGATCTCGCCGACCTCGATCTGCAGCCCGGCGCAATCGTGCTGGTGGCGGTCGCCGTCAACGTCACACCGGACGGCCAGCCGATCCAGTTTGCCGAAACACGGTTTCCGGCGGAGCGGGTCGAGCTGAAACTGTCGGCGCTGTAGCGGGGTCGCGCCTATTTTTCAGCGGCCTGGCGTTTTGAGGACGGAGTGGGAGTCAACCTGCGCGGGTCGTCGTCATTCGGGCCGGGACCACCTGCGATGTTATGCCCCAACCTCGATCACAGCCTTGATCAACCCCGATTTCTCATGCGCCCAGCGGGCGAGATCATCCGGCGTGCCGGCCAGCGTGGTGCGGTGGGTGACGAGTTTTGCCAGAGGCACGGCGCCGTTGCGTATCGAGGCGGCGACGTGATCGAAATCGACTTTCAGCGCGTTGCGGCTGCCGATCAATGTCATTTCGCGCTTGTGGAATTCCGGGTCGGAAAAGACGATGTCGTCCTTGACGACACTGACCAGCACGAGCGTGCCACCATGCGCGACATGTGCGAAGGCCGACTGCACCGAGGCGGTGTTGCCGGTGGCGTCGAAGACGATGTCGAACCCTTCGCCGCCGGTTGCCTCGCGCACCAGTTCGGCTGCCGCTTTTTGTGAGCCGTCGAGCGTGGCGAAGCCAAGTTCGCCTTTTGCAAAATCCAGCCGCTCCGTGCTCATGTCGAGCAGGCTGACATCGAGCCCGGCGATGCGCGCAAACAGCGCTGCGCCAAGGCCGATCGGCCCGGCGCCGATGACCAGCGTGCGGGCGCCTGGTTCGGCGCGAGCGCGCCGCACGGCATGCGCGCCGATGGCGAGGAATTCCACCGCCGCCGCATCGGCCAGCGACAAGCCGTTTGCCGGATAAAGATTCTGCGCCGGCACCAGGATCTTCTCGGCCATGGCGCCGTCGCGATGGACGCCAAGCACTTCGATCCTGACGCAGCAATTCGGCTTGCCGTGCCGGCAGGCGATGCATTTTCCGCAAGCGAGATAGGGATTGATGATGACGGGCTCGCCCATGGCAAGGTCGACATCTTCGCCGGTCTCGACGACGGTGCCCGACACTTCATGGCCCATGATGCGGGGATAGGCAAGGAACGGGTGCTTGCCTTCGAAGATGTGGTAGTCGGTGCCGCAGATGCCGACATGGCTGACGGCGACCAGCGCCCAGCCGGCAGGCGGCGCTCCTGGCGCCGGCCGGTCTTCCAGGACAAGCTCGCCGGGCGAGCGGCAGACAACAGCTTTCATTCGGCAATTCCAGTGTTTCTCAAAAAAGGCGCCGGTCCGTTGTTAAGCAGGCCGGCGCAGAAGGTCAGGGAGAATTACTTGCCGCGACGGCGCAGCCCGTCGAAATAGACGATGATTATGATCAGCGCGCCGGTGATGATGCGCTGCCAGAACGAGTTGACGTTGAGCAGATTGGCGCCGTTGTTGATGGTGGCCAGGATGAAGGCGCCGAGCAGCGGGCCATGCACCGAGCCGACGGCGCCGAACAGCGAAGTGCCGCCGATCACCGATGAGGCGATCGCCTGCAACTCCCAACCTTCCGCCTGGGTCGGGTTGCCGATGCCGATGCGCGCCGCCAGCAGCACGCCGACGAAGGCCGCGCACAGGCCCGACAGCGTGTAGGCCATATAGATGGTGCGCTGGACATTGACGCCCGAGAGGCGCGAGGCCTCGGCATTGGATCCCACAGAGAAGAGATAGCGGCCCCAGCGGCTGTGGTGCAGGAAGATGTAGGCCGGGATACCGACCAGGATCACCATCCAGAACAGATTGGGGATGCCGACAAAGGAACTGCGCGAGAACGCGGTGAAGCTGTCGCTGTTGATGTTGATCGAATTGCCGTTGGTCATCAACAGGCCGATGCCGCGCAACGAGGTCAGCGTCGCCAGCGTGATTATGAATGGCGGCAGGCCCATCTTGACGATGCCGAAGCCGTGGAACAGGCCGATGGCAACGCCGACCAGCAGCGTCACCAGAATGGCGACCCAGATCGGGAAGCCAGCATTGATCATCATGGCGACAATGACGGTGGCGAAGCCGACCACGGCGCCGACCGAGAGGTCGATGCCGCCGGTGATGATGACGAAGGTCTGGCCGACCGCCATGATGGCGATCATCGAGCCCTGCCGCAAAAGATTGGCGATGTTGTTGGAGGAGGCGAAGCTCGGCGTCGCCACCGACAGCACGATCCAGAGCAGAACCAGCAACGCCAGAAGCGTCAGCCCGAACAGGACGTTGTAGTTCCGTTTCGGTTTTTCGATCGCGACGGTTTCGATGCTCATGGTTCCTCCCGTTTCTTGTTTTGTCAGCCGATCGCCTGCGTCAGCACGTCTTCGTGGCTAGCGGCGCGAAAACCGTGGCTCGCCACCAGTTTGCCGCGCCGGAACACGTGCAGCGTATCGGCGAGCTCGTAAACCTCGGGCAGATAGGACGAGATCAGGATGATGCCGGCGCCCTTGGACAACAGTTCCCCGAACAGGCGGTAGATCTCGGCCTTGGTGCCGACATCTACGCCGACCGTAGGCTCGTCGAAGATGAACAGCTTGGCGCCGTGCGCCAGCCATTTGCCGATGACGATCTTCTGCTGGTTGCCGCCGGACAGGCTGGAGGCCAGTGCGCCGCGTGTCGGCGTCTTGATGCGGAGGCCGGCGATCTGGCGATCGGCTTCAGCCTTTTCCTTCGTGTTCGAAATCAGCAGGTTGTTGGAGATGCGCTTGTAGATCGGCAGGTTGAGGTTGAGGCCGACCGGCAGGTTCAGGCACAGGCCCTGGTCGCGGCGGCTTTCCGGCGCCAGCGCCATGCCGAGCTTGATCGCGTCGTGCTCGGAATTGATGTGGACCGGCTTGCCTTGCCAAAGGACCTGTCCGGCCGACTTCTTGTGGCGGCCATAGAGCGTGGTGACGAACTCGCTCCGCCCGGCGCCGATCAGGCCATAGAGCCCGACGATCTCGCCGGCGCGCACCGTCATCGAGACGTCTTCGAAACCCTTGCCCGACAGGTTTTTCGCTTCAACGATCACGGCACCGGGGGTGAAATGCTCCTTATGGTAGACTTGGCCGATCGAGCGGTTGATCATCATCTTGACCAGCTCGGCGTCATTGGTCTCGGCAATGTTGCGGGTGCCGACCAGCGTGCCGTCGCGCAGCACCGAGACGCGATCGGCGAGTTCGAACACCTCTTCCATGCGATGGCTGATGTAGATGATGGTGACGCCTTCGCCCTTGAGCCTGCGGATCAGCGTGAACAGCTGGTCGGCTTCCTTGCGGGTGAGATAGGCGGTCGGCTCGTCGAAGATCAGGAATTTGGTGCCGCGCACGGTGGCGCGGGCGGCGGCGATCAGCTGCTGCTGGCCGATGGTGAGGTCACCCAGCATGACATGCGCCGGCAGGTCGAAGCCGAGACCGTCGATGATCTTCTGCGCTTCCTTGACCATGGCGCGCTGCTGCAGGATGCCGAAGCGCGAATTCTCCTCGCCGAGGAACATGTTGGCGGCGACGGTGAGATGGCGACAGAGCACGACCTCCTGATGCACGGCGTTGATGCCCAGCGCCATTGCCTCGTGCGGGGTTGCCAGCGCTGCCGGCTTGCCCTCCCAGATGACATCGCCGGAGGTGCGCGGCATGACGCCGGTCAGAAGCTTGATCAAGGTGGATTTGCCGGCGCCGTTCTCGCCGACGATGGCGTGGATCTCACCTGCCTTGAAGGCAAGGTGAACGGGCTTCAGCGCATGCGTGCCGGGATAGCGCTTTTCCAGCCCGTGCAGTTCGAGGATCGTCCTGCCGGGCGCTAGCGTTGGGGCCGGGTGCAGTTCCTGCGCCATGGGCGTCATGACAATCCTCCCAGATTGGCCTTACGATTGGCACGTCGCGATGCAGTCAAGCCGCATCGTCGAGGTGATTCAAGCCGGTGGATATTCAAGCTTGTATCCGGTGTTTCCGGGGCGCGAGGCCCCGGAAAGGATTTTTGCCTGACGGGCTCAGAGCTTCGGGTTGAGCAGGGCGTCGATCTTGGGGTCTTTCATGTTTGCCTTGGTCACCAGGTTGGCGCCGGTGTCGACATTGGCCTCGACCTTCTCGCCCTTCGAGGCGGCGAGCGCGGTCTTGATGCCGTCATAGCCCATCCGGTACGGATCCTGGACGACGAGCGCGGAAATGACGCCGTCATTGAGGAACTTGATCAGCTTCTCGTCGCTGTCGAAGCCGACCAGCGCCAGCTTACCGCCAAGGTTGTTCTCGGCGACAGCCTGACCGACGCCCTGCGCCATGATCAGGTTGGACGCGAAGATGCCCTTGAGGTTCGGGTTGGCGGTGATCAGGTCGGTGGCGATGTTGAGACCGGTCGTTGCCTGGCCGTCGGCATATTTGTCGGCGACGAGCTTGAGCCCCGGATATTTCGCGGCCAGCTGCTCGGTGAAGCCCTGCTTGCGCTGCTCCAGCGAACCGGCGCCCGGTGCGTTGGTGATCAGGGCGACGTCGCCCTCGATCTTGCCGCCATTGGCTTCGCCGATGGCTGCTGCAAGACCGTCAGCGGCGACGCGACCGCCCTGCACATTGTCGGTGGTCAGGAACGAGGTGAACGCCTTGGAGTCGGCGCCGGAGTCGATGCCGATGACCTTGACCTTGCTGGCCGCTTCATCGATCGGCTTGCCAAGCGCCTTGAATTCGGTCGGCGCGATGACGATCGCGGCCGGGTTGCCC
This sequence comes from Mesorhizobium sp. M0058, assembly GCF_040323095.1. Classification (NCBI taxonomy): domain Bacteria; kingdom Pseudomonadati; phylum Pseudomonadota; class Alphaproteobacteria; order Hyphomicrobiales; family Phyllobacteriaceae; genus Mesorhizobium; species Mesorhizobium sp. M0058. The sequence goes on along the minus strand of NZ_JAMYUQ010000018.1, from coordinate 17,674 downwards.
GCGACGGCATTCTCGAGGATCGAGACCTGGCCGTTGACGTCGGTTTCAGCCTGGGCGCCGAGTTCGGGTACGTTGACGCCGAGATCCTTGCCGGCCTTGCGGGCGCCGGCCAGGACGATCTGCCAGTAGAAGGACGTGGTGTCCTTGACGATGATCGGAATGGTCACGTCCGCCGCCGAAACCGGCGCCGTGTGCAGCGTGCCGGCAAGCATCGAGGCGGCAGCTAGTGCCATCAGTGAGCGGCGGTTGAGAATGCTGGTCACGAATTTCATTAGGAATCCTCCCTAGATCGCCCGGTGAAGGTTACGGAAGCTCCATTTGGATAGGCGCGGCCCAAACAGAACTTTATCAATAAAAAACAGTTGCCGCTTTTTGATAGTGCATCGGTCCGGCCGACGCAAGCGGTGTTTCATATCGGCCTGCGCATGGCTCGGCGGGGAAACCTCCCTGCCGATCCTCAGTGCCACGTCCAGACGCTCCCGATCCTCCTTGATCATCATGGAATATTAATTCCACCGTCGAGTCAATATGGAATATTTATTCCTTCTTGAGAACCGTGATCGTGGCGTTTCGTCAGCCGAGCTCCTGCACGATGGTGTAGGGAGCGTAGCGGGCGAATTCCGCTTGCGGCACCTGGACGTCGAACAGGTCGAGGTTGCGCGTCAGGTTGGCGGGCTTGGCCGTTCCGGTCAGCACGCTGGCCACGACAGGCTCCTGCAGCGGAAACTGCAATGCAGCCGCCGCCAGCGGATATCCGCCCTCATCAGCGATTTTCTCCATCGCCCCGACACGATCGAGTATGTCCTGCGTCGCCGGCAGATAATCGAAATGCGCGCCATGCACCGGTCCGGTTGCCAGGATGCCGGAGTTGAAGACGCCGCCGATGATCAGCGAAGTCTGTCGCTCACGACACAGCGGCAGCAACTCGGCTTCAGCCGAGCGGTCGAGCAGCGAATAGCGGCTGGCCAGCAGGATGCAGTCGAGCGGCGCTTCGCGCAGCACGTCGAGGCAGATCTGCACCTCGTTGACGCCGAGCCCACAGGCGGAAATCACGCCGGACGTTTTAAGCTCTTCCAGCGCCTTCAAGCCGCCGTCCATCAGCTGGCGAAAGTGCAGCTTCGTCCTCTCGACGCCATGTGTGTAGGTGCCGATGTCGTGCACAAACAGGATGTCTATCCGGTTCAGCCCGAGCCGGGCATAGGAGAACTCGACCGAGCGCATGATGCCGTCGTACGAGTAGTCGTAGTCGAGCGCGAAAGGCAGCGGGTCGACATAGGAATGATCGGGAACCTGGTCTTCCGGCACCGGGCGGAACAGGCGGCCGACCTTGGTCGACAGCACATAGGAATCCCTCGGCTTGTAGCGCAGGAAATCGCCGGTCCGCCGCTCCGACAGGCCGAAGCCATAGAAGGGCGCGGTGTCGAAATAGCGCAGGCCGGCATCCCAGGCTGTCTGCAGCGTCTCCATCGCCGCTTCGCGCGGACAGGCCCGGTAGAGCCCGCCGATCGCCGCTCCGCCGAAGCTTATCTCAGTGACCTCGAGCGCAGTCGTGCCGATGCGGCGTTTGTCCATCCAAAGCCTCCCCTTGTGGGCAGTCGTTGCAGCCCGCTTTTTTCGTCGGTGGTTAGAGCGTCGCGCCGAGGTGCCACGGCACGAACTCGTTGTCGCCGTAGCCGAACGCCTCGCTCTTGGTCTTGCGGCCCGATGCCGTCTCGACGATGAGTTCGAAGAGTTCCCGGCCCATGCCGGCGATGGTCTTCTCACCCGAAGCGATGACACCGCAATTGACGTCCATGTCCTCTTCCATCTGGTGGTACATGGTCGAGTTGGTGGCGACCTTGATCGACGGCGTCGGCCGGCAGCCGAAGCAGGAGCCGCGGCCGGTGGTGAAGACGATGATGTTGGCGCCGCCCGCCACCTGACCGGTCGCCGAGACCGGGTCGTAACCGGGCGTGTCCATGAACACCAGGCCACTGCCGGTGACCTTTTCGGCATAACCGAAGACGCCGTTGAGCGGAGTCTGGCCGCCCTTGGCGACGGCGCCCAGCGACTTTTCCAGAATGGTGGTCAGGCCGCCGCGTTTGTTGCCGGGCGAGGGGTTGTTGTCGATCGAAGCGCCGTGCTTGGCAACGTGGTCTTCCCACCATTTGACGAAACCGTCGAGTTTCTTGGCGATCTCCGGCGTTGCCGCGCGATAGGCGAGCAGATGTTCGGCGCCATAGATCTCCGTCGTCTCCGACAGGATGCCGATGCCGCCGACGCCGGCCAGGATGTCGACCGCCGCTCCCAGCGCGGGATTGGCGGTGATGCCCGACATGCCGTCGGAACCGCCGCATTGCAGGCCGACGACGATCTCCGAGACCGGGATCGGCTCGCGCTGATACTGGCCGACTTCCTCGGCGATTTCGGCGAGCACGCCCATCGCCTTTGCGACCGATTTGCGCGAACCGCCGGCGTCCTGGATGTTGAAATGGCGTTTTCCCGCCGCCGCACCCTTCTGGCCGTAAAGGGTGAGCTGGTTGACCTCGCAGCCGAGGCCGACCATCAACGCGCCGCCGAAATTCGGATGGCGGGTGTAACCGGCGAGCGTGCGGTGTAGCACCATCATGCCGTCGCCGGTGCCGCTCATGCCGCAGCCCTGGCCATGGACGATCGGGACGAAGCCGTCGATCCCCGGATATTTCGGCAACAGCACGCGGTTGGCCTCGTCGGCAATGGCGTGGCAGACGGTGGCCGAGCAATTGACGCTGGCGATGATGCCGATGAAGTTGCGCGTGCCGGCACGGCCATCGGCGCGACGATAGCCCATGAATGTCCGGGCGCGGTCAGCTTCGGTGGCATGCTCCGCTTCGCTCGGCGGCACGACCGGCAGACGGCCGGACTCGAAGACCAGATTGTGCGAATGGACGTGGTCGCCGGGCGCGATGTCCTGGGTGGCGCGGCCGATGGCCTGGGCATACTTGACCACCGCCTCGCCGGCGGCGATAGGCTTGGTCGCCACCTTGTGGCCGGGCTCGATCAAGGCCGTGGCGACGGCGCCGCCGGGCAGAGGGGTGCCGATCTCGATGCGGCCATTGGCGACCGCGACATTGTCGGCGGGGGACAGAAGAATGCTGTTCGAAGCGTTCACGGGCAGTTTCCTGGGTCTGTTCCTGGGGATGCGCGGATTGACACGCGTCTGTTTACATATAATGTCTTTTATCGTGAAAAAACATTTGTGCGTCAATTGTTTTTTCAGGAGGAGACCATGCGTCCGATGGACGCTTGGCTTGTGGGGAGCGGCGTCTGACACGCAGAGCGTTTTGCTTAGCCGGGTGAGCGCCAGGACATATGATATCGCGCTTCAAGCCAGCCACAGCAAGCGCCGGCGCGCAACGGGGCAGGGATGTCGAAGAGCAACAACGTCTACAAGGACGCTTACAATAGGGGTCTGCGGCTGCTCGATGAGACGCAGAGCCTGCCGTCAGAGCCGGAGCTGGGCACTTTGCTTGGCGTCAGCCGTACCACCGTGCGCACCATTCTGGCGCGCATGGAAGAGACCGGGCTGATCGCGTGGAACAAACGCAGCAAGACAGTGCTCAGGACGCCGAAGCCGGATGATTTCTTCCCCGAGGAGGAGACAGACACACTGGCCCAGATCATCGAGCGGTCGTTTATGCGCAGGTTGCTGGCCGGCGGTGCAGAGGCCGGCATGCAGATCAACGAGCTCGAACTGGCGCGCGAGATCGGCGTCGGCACCACCAGCGTGCGCGAGTTCCTGATCCGCTTCTCCCGCTTCGGCCTGATCGAGAAGCGGCGCAACAGCCACTGGGTGCTGAAAGGATTTACCCGTGCCTTTGCGCTCGAACTCACTGAAATCCGCGAAATGTTCGAGATACGCTCGGCGGCGGCCTTTGCCGCCTTGCCTGGGGATAGTCCGGTCTGGGCGGATCTCGACCGGCTGGAAGACGAGCACCGGCTTCTGGCCAGCGAAATCGCCATCCGCTTCAACGAATTCTCGGAGCTAGACGAGCGCTTCCACCGGCTGATCCACCGGGCGTCGCACAACCGCTTCATCGTCGATTTCTACGACGTCATCGCCATGATCTTTCACTACCACTACCAGTGGAACAAGGCGCAGGAGCGCGAGCGCAACGAAGTCGCGGTTGGCGAGCATCTCGCCTACATCGCGGCGCTGAAATCGCGCGATCTCGGCAAGGTCGACGCCGCCTGCCGCAAGCATCTGAAGTCGGCACGCCACACGCTGTTGACGTCGATCCCGGAAATCGGCGGCCGCCCGGCTTCCTGAGCGCGACGTCCGAAGGGACGTTATGCGCACAAGATCTCTGCCTCATGCGTTATCCCAAACCGCTGCGCACTTTTGTGCGACATGGATCGAACGCGCCGCGTTGCCGCAGCGATGATTTGGCGATTTTCCGCCGACATGCCGCGTGCTAGATATCCACGCGTTGCTGCGTGAAGAGGCAGGTCTTTGGATTTCCGGCGTAAGAGATGGAGCATGACGGCCGCCTTTGTCGCGGCCTGTGTGCTGCTGCTCCAGTCGACGCTCGGCGTGCTTGCTTTCGGCATTGCGCCGGATGCCTCGCAACTCGACGTTTTCGGCAACGTCATCTGCAGCCATGATGGGGCGGTCCAGCTTCCCGGCGGCGATCCGCACCAGCAGCACATGCCGGCATGCTGCATGCTCGGCTGCAGCATGGCCTCCGTCGCCTATGCGCCGCCAGCAGGCGTCGGCGTGGCGCCGGTGAGCCTGTCTTTTGAAACAGTCGCGTTTCTTCCGCCGGCAGTCAGGCATCCCGACGCTACGCGTGAGCGCTCTCCGGCCAATCCGCGCGCCCCGCCGCTTGCGGGCTGAAAAACCGCCGCTCGCTTGGCGTAACCCGCGCGGGCGATAATCATCCAATGATAAACTCGTTCGCAGCCGGACAAAGGCGCGACCTCATATTCATGGAGCCTACCCATGTCCCGTTTTCGTCATGCCGGCGCGTTGCGCCGCAGCACCCCTATCTTCACCACTATCGAGCAGCGTCTCGGCAGCGCCCTCTTTGCCTTTGCACTGTTGTTCGTCGGCGCCCATTCCGTCCTTGCGCATGAGTTCAAGGCCGGTGACATCGAGATCGAGCATCCCTGGTCCCGCGCCACTCCGGCCGGCGCCAAGGTTGCCGGCGGCTATTTCACCATCGTCAACAAGGGCAGCGCGCCAGACCGGCTGCTATCGATTTCCTCCGACATTTCGGGCAAGGCCGAACTGCATGAAATGGGGGTGAAGGATGGCGTCATGACCATGCGCCCGGTCAGTGGTGGCCTGGATATCCCGGCGGGCGGCAAGGTCACGCTGGGTCCCGGCGCCTACCACGTGATGTTCATGGATCTGAAGCAGCCCCCTAAAGAAGGCCAGATGTTTGCCGCTACGCTGACTTTCGAGAGGGCCGGAACCGTGACCGTCGAGTTTGCCGTGCAAGCCATAGGCAGCGCGCCACCCCTGGAAGACAACGACTGACCAATTATTGCCAATCAATTTTTTCGAGAGGGACCCATCATGAACAAGCATCATTTGCCGGCCGCTGCATTCCTCGTCCTGGGGACAAGTGCCGCCTTCGCCCATATCACGCTCGAAACACAGGAGGTTGCGGTCGGTTCGACCTACAAGGCCGTGCTGCGCGTGCCGCATGGCTGCGAAGGCAAGGCGACGATTGCCGTGCGCGTGCAGATCCCGGAAGGGGTGATCGGGGTGAAGCCGATGCCCAAGCCCGGCTGGACGCTGCAGGTCAAGAAAGGCAAGTACGAGAAATCCTACCAGCTCTATGGCGAGGCGGTGACCTCGGGGGTCAAGGAAGTCGACTGGAGCGGCGGCAGCCTGCCGGATGAATTTTATGACGAGTTCGTCTTCCGCGGCACGTTGGCCGCCGATCTGCCGGCCGGGCAAAAACTCTATTTTCCGGTGGTGCAGGAATGCGATGGCGCCACCACGCGTTGGATAGAGATTCCGGCGGCTGGTCAGGATGAGGATGCGCTGGAAGATCCGGCGCCCGGCCTCAACCTGCTGCCGAAGAAATGATGCATTGGCGGCGCGCTGCTTCGAAGCGGCGCGCCGCTGTTTTGGTGGATGGCATGAACGTGGCCTGTTTTCAGCGGATAGAACGGACAGCCGGCAGGTGCTTCGGCCTGCTGGCCGCGATCCTGCTGCTTGCCGTCCTTGCCACGCCAAACCAGGCCTTTGCCCATGCGGCGCTGATCAAGGCCGAGCCTGCCGACGGCGCGGTTCTGGAGCGAGCGCCGACGCAATTTTCGCTGACCTTCAGCGAGCCTGTGTCGCCGCTGGTGCTGACCTTGGTGCGGCCCGACGGTACGCCTGTCGCTTTGACCTCGTTTCGGTTGAGCGACCAAACGGTTGAGATCGACAATCCACAAAAGCTCGGGCCGGGCACCCATGTCTTGAGCTGGCGGGTGATTTCCGCCGATGGCCATCCGGTCGGCGGCTCGGTGCTGTTTTCCGTTGGCGCGCCAAGTGCGGCGCCGGCGGTGGGGGAAGCTGTCGATATAGATTTGCGGTCAGCGATCTGGACCGGCAAGGTTCTTCTCTACATCGGGCTTTTCCTCGGCATTGGCGGCGCCTTCGCGCTGACATGGCTGGCGCAAGGCCAGCGCTCAGGCCAGCGCTTCGTCATTGCCGCCATCCTGTGCGGGCTGGTCGCAGCACCCCTGTCGCTCGGGTTCCAGGGGCTGGACGCGCTGGGCGCGCCACTCGCCCGGCTGGCGCAACCGGTGGTCTGGCGGACGGCGCTTGGCACCAGCTTCGGCTGGACGGTGCTGATTTCGCTGGCGGCGCTCGGGCTTGGCCTGCTGTCGTTGGTCGGATCGCGTGCTGGCGCCAGGCCGTTGGCGCTCGCCGGGCTGGCCGGTGTGGGTGCAGCCCTTGCCGCCAGCGGCCATGCCAGTGCAGCCGAACCGCAATGGCTGACGCGGCCTATGGTGTTCCTGCATGGCGCCGGCATCGCTTTCTGGGCTGGAGCATTGCTGCCGCTCGGCCTGGCGTTGAGCAGCCAATCGGTGGAAGCCGGGGCGTTCCTGCGGCGGTTTTCGCGCGCGATCATGCCCGTGGTGGTAGTGCTTGCCGCCGCCGGTGTGGTGCTCGCCATCATCCAGGTGCAGACACCGGCGGCACTGGTCAACACCGCCTATGGCCGGCTGCTGCTGATCAAGCTGGCGCTGCTGGTGTTTCTGTTCACGCTGGCGGCGGTCAATCGATGGCGGCTCACCGCCTTGGCCGAGGCCGGAGCGACGGAAGTGCGGCGACGGCTTAGCCGCTCGATCTCAGTCGAAATGCTGATCGTGCTCCTGATCTTCGGCGTTGCCGCCGGCTGGCGCTTCACGCCGCCGCCACGGGCCCTGGCAATCGCCGCGGCACAACCGACGTCGACCCATATCCACACTATGAAGGCGATGGCCGACATCGACATCACGCCCGGCCATACCGGGGAGGTCACCGCCTCCATCGTCATCATGGATGGCGATTTCGGCCCGCTCGACGCCAAGGAAGTGACGCTGGTGCTGTCCAAGCCCGATTCGGGGATCGAGCCGATCAAGCGTCCGGCGACCAAGCCAGGCGACGGCACCTGGCGGGTCGATAATCTCGTCATTCCGATTCCAGGCCGCTGGACGGCGCGGCTCGATATTCTGGTTTCGGATTTCGAAGTGATAAAGATCGAAGCGCCGATCGATATCCGCGCCGAGTGATATTCAGCCCGCCCGCGAAGGACGCTCAGCCGAGTTCCTGGGCTAACCCGATGAGATGCCCTTCCGGCCCGCGGATGTAGCAGAGCCGATACACGTCCTCGTAACGGACGACTTCACCGACCAGCTGCGCGCCACGCTTGCGGAGCCTTTCAAGCGTGTCGTCGATGTCGTCCACGGTAAACATGACGCGCAGGTAGCCCAAGGCATTGACCGGGGCGTTGCGGTGATCGGCAACGACAGGCGGCGTGAGGAAGCGGGAGAGCTCGAGCCGGCTATGACCGTCCGGTGTGCGCATCATGGCAATCTCGACGTGCTGATCGCCGAGCCCGGTGACACGTCCGGCCCACTCGCCTTCGATCGTCGCCCGCCCTTCCAGTTCGAGGCCGAGCTCGCGAAAGAAAGCAACCGTCTCGTCGAGGTCCTCGACGACGATTCCGACATTGTCCATCCGTTTGACTGCCATATGTCCAACCTATCGCCATATGTTCGATCGGCAAGGCGTCGCCTAGTCACCAACTGACCCTTCCTGACTCGGTCTGACACAACGCAGACGCAACACAATTCGGCGAGGCGGTTGACGTGGCGCGAAAGGCCCGTCAATCATCTCGCCGAAAAGTGGGCATCCCGAAAAACGCGGCCTCAACAAAATCCGAAAGCAGGGAAGAAACGATGGAAAAAGCCGAAATAGGCCTGATCGGCCTTGGCACAATGGGCTCCAACCTCGCGCTCAACATTGCCGAGCACGGGCACCGCATCGCCGTCTTCAACCGCACCAAGGCGCGCACCGATGCCTTCCTCGAAGGCGCCGGTTTGCTCAGGGACATGGTGGTGCCCTGCTACAGCCTGGAGGAACTGGCAGCTGCGATCAAGCCGCCACGCCCGGTCATCATCATGGTGCTGGCCGGCAAGCCGGTCGACGAACAGATCGAAGCGCTGCGCGGCGTGTTGTCTGACCACGATATCGTCATCGATGCCGGCAACGCCAATTTCCGCGATACGATGCGGCGCTTTTCGGAACTGTCGGGCTCAGGTCTCACCTTCATCGGCATGGGCGTATCCGGCGGCGAGGAAGGCGCGCGCCATGGACCGTCGATCATGGTCGGCGGCACCGAAGACTCCTGGAAGCGCGTCGAACGCGTGCTGACCGCGATCTCGGCCAAGTTCAAGGATGAACCGTGCGCTGCCTGGCTTGGCACAGACGGCGCCGGGCATTTCGTGAAAACCATCCACAACGGCATCGAATATGCCGACATGCAGATGATCGCCGAGATCTACGGCATCCTGCGTGACGGTCTCGGCATGGGGCCGAAGGAGATCGGCAAGGTCTTCGAGGACTGGAACAAGGGCCGGCTCGATTCGTATCTGATCGAGATCACCGCCAAGGTGCTGGCCGCCGACGATGCAAAGACCGGCAAGCCGGTGGTCGACATCATCCTCGACCGTGCCGGCCAGAAGGGCACCGGCAAATGGTCTGTCATCGAGGCGCAGCAGCTCGGCATTCCGGCGACGGCCATCGAGGCGGCGGTGGCGGCCCGCGTGCTGTCCTCGATCAAGGATGAGCGGCAGGCGGCCGAAAAAGCCTATGGCAATATCGGCGTCACCAAGATCTCCGGCGACAAGGCGGCACTTCTGAAAGACCTGGAGCTGGCGCTGCTCGCCGGCAAGATCGCCGCCTATGCACAAGGTTTCGCGGTGATGAGCGCCGCCTCGAAGGAGTTCAACTGGAACTTGCCGATGCCGACCATCGCCAAGATCTGGCGTGCCGGCTGTATCATCCGCTCGCAGATGCTCGACACCATGGCGGAAGCCTTCGGCTCGGGCGGCGCGTCCACCAACCTTTTGATGGCGCCGGCTTTCACCACCATGATGCAGGAGGCGCATCCGTCGCTCCGGCGCATCGTCGCAAGAGCGTCGGAGGCCGGTTCGCCCGTGCCGGCGCTGGCGTCGGCGCTTGCCTATTTCGACAGCTACCGCCAGGGCCGCGGCACCTCGAACCTGATCCAGGCGCAGCGCGATTTCTTCGGCGCGCATGGTTTCGAGCGCATCGGCGAGCAGGGGGCTTTCCATGGCCCATGGGGCAGCGGCGCTGCCGGCTAGGGTCAGGTGAGGCGGCCTCTCAGGTCGTGCCAGTCAGCCCTGATACGCGACGACGTCGCCTGGCTTGACCACAGTCTGCAAAGAGCCAGGTGCCGCGCCGCCTATCCAGCCCAGCACGGCGCGGGCAAGCTCGGTGCCGGCGAGGCGGAAGTCTTCGTTGACGATCAGCAACTCCCGGCGGAACAGATGCAGCAGTTCCGACGATTGCTTGGACACGACATCGACGTCGCGGCCGAGTTTCAGGCCGGCATCCTCGATGCCGGCGACGATGGCCAGCGTTGCTGCGGCGGCGCTGCTGACGAAACCGTCCGGCCTGACGTCGCGGCGCATCAACTGCGCGGTCCGCGTCCTGATCTGATCGATCGACTGGTCGATCGAAACAGCGTTGAACGGCACTTCGCTGGCGTCGACCTCGCTCAGTGCGTCGGCAAAGCCATTGACCGTGTGGTCGTAATAGGTGAGCCCGACCGGCGGCGCTACCAGCGCCAGCCGGCGCCGGCCGACGCCGGCCAGATGGCGCACCGCTTCGGCGGCGAAGGCGTAATTGTCGAAGTCGTGATAGGGGTGGACAAGCCCCATGTCGGTGCGGCCATGCGTGGCAAAGGGTATGCCACGCTCCAGCATGTAGCGGGCGCGCGGATCGTTGGGCTGCGTGCGTGAGATGATGACGCCATCGGCCGAGCCGGACTCTACCAGATACTTTACCGGGTCCAGCGGATCCTGCGAGCGCGAGTAGGGCGTGACGATCAGGTGATAGGGTGTGTCGGCAATGACCTCCGAGACGCCGTAGATGATGTCCGAGACAAAGCTCATGATCTCGCGCTCGGTATTGAGCACGAGGCTGATAACATTGGTCTTGCCAGTCCGCAGGCGCACGCCGGCGCGGTTCGGCCGGTAGCCGATCTGCCTCGCGACGAGTTGAACCCGCCGCCTGGTCTCGGCGCCGATCTCGGGTGCATCCTTGAGCGCGCGCGAGACGGTGGTGACGCCGAGCCCGGTCATGAAGGCAAGCGTTTTCAGCGTCGGCCGCTCATGCGCCGACGCCTCGTCGTCCTTCTCCGTCTGGTCCCTGTCCATTCGTCCCGCCCCGTCAGGCGCATAGCAGCCGCCGGACCAGCCGACAATCGCTTCGATGACGATGTGGCACGGTTCTTCGCCGTCAGACCTCAATATACTGAAACGTTACAGATTTCCAACATCGCAGCGCGTGGGTCTCTCAAGCCATGGTTTTGGCAGGGTTTTGGCGGCCAGAAACGTTGCGCGAGAATCAGGTTCGAGACGGTTTTCTTGCGTTGCAGCATGATTTTGCAGCGCAGCACCCGGTTTTGCGCGGAGTTTGCCGGTTTGCTCGCAACGAATTTGTTCGCGCCTCGAAAAAACATTCGAGCGCGTTTATCTCAGGGGTTGCACGCACCGCATAATTGCCGTATCGAAAATCTGTAACGTTTCAGATTCTGGGAGGAACCGAAATGCGCTATAGACTTTTGACCGCTGCCCTTGCCGCGACGGCCGCGCTTCAGCTTGCCGGCCCGGCGGCCGCCACCGACCTGGAAGTCACCCATTGGTGGACGTCGGGCGGCGAGGCGGCGGCGGTTGCGGAATTCGCCAAGGCCTTCGACGCGACCGGCAATCACTGGGTCGACGGCGCCATTGCCGGATCCGGCGGCACGGCACGGCCGATCATGATCAGCCGCATCACCGGCGGCGATCCGATGGGCGCCACCCAGTTCAATCACGGCCGGCAGGCCGAAGAACTGGTGCAGGCCGGCCTGATGCGCGACCTCACCGATGTCGCCACCAAGGGCAAGTGGACGGAAATCGTGCGGCCGAAGAGCCTGCTCGACAGCTGCACCATCGACGGCAAGATCTATTGCGTGCCGGTCAATATCCACTCCTGGCAGTGGTTGTGGCTGTCGAACGAAGCCTTCGAGAAGGCCGGCGTGCCGCTGCCGAAGGACTGGAATGAATTCGTGGCGACAGCGCCCGCCCTGGAAAAGGCGGGCATCATCCCGCTCGCTGTCGGCGGACAGGCCTGGCAATCTTCCGGCGCCTTCGACGTGCTGCTGGCGGCGGTCGGCGGCACCGACGCGTTCCTTAAGGTCTACAAGGACAAGGATGCCAAGTTCGCCGCCGGGCCCGAGATCGCCAAGGTCTTCAAGGCCGCCGACGATGCCCGCAAGATGGCGAAGAACACCAATGTGCAGGACTGGAACCAGGCAACCAATCTCGTCATCACCGGCAAGGCCGGTGGCCAGATCATGGGTGACTGGGCGCAAGGCGAGTTCCAGGTTGCCGGCAAGGTCGCCGGCAAGGACTATGCCTGCTTGCCGGGCCTCGGTCTGAACGAAGTGATCGCCACCGGCGGCGACGCCTTCTATTTCCCGCTGCTCAAGGATGCCGACAAGTCCAAGGCGCAGGAGGTGTTGGCAGAGACGCTGCTCGACCCTAAGACTCAGGTCGCCTTCAATCTCAAGAAGGGCTCGCTGCCGGTGCGTGGCGACGTCGATCTCAATGCGGCGAACGACTGCATGAAGAAGGGTCTGGCCATCCTCGCCAAGGGCGCCGTCATCCCGTGGACGGACCAACTGCTTTCGCAGGATACCCAGAAGCAGAAGGAAGATCTCTTCGCCGAATTCTTCGCCAAGCCGGACCTGACCATCGAAGACGCGCAGAAGCGCTTCGCCGACCTCATCGCTTCGGCAGACTGACGTTGGAGGCAATACACCTCGCTCCCGGCCTTGCGAAAGCAGGGCCGGGATCGCACCGCCCTTACCCAGCCGGCTGACGAGATGAGCAAGAGCGAACGCCCCAACCCGCTGTTCCGCAACATCAATGCGAAGGTCGCCTCGATCCCGATGATCCTCACCGCGTCGGTGGTTTTCGTCGGCGGCACCGTCTGGACGGTGTTCTATTCCTTTACCAATTCGAAGCTGCTGCCACGGCTGAATTTCGCCGGGCTCGACCAGTATTACCGGCTGTGGGCGACGCCGCGCTGGCTGATCTCGATCGAGAACCTTTTGATCTACGGCGCGATCTCGCTGGTGTTCTCACTGGTCATCGGCTTCCTGCTTGCAGCGCTTCTCGACCAGAAGATCCGTTTCGAGGACACGTTCCGCACCATCTTCCTCTATCCGTTCGCGCTTTCCTTCATCGTCACCGGCCTGGTCTGGCAGTGGCTGCTCAATCCGGATTTCGGCATCCAGCATGTGGTGCGGGACCTCGGCTGGACGAGCTTCAACTTCGACCCGCTCTACAATTCCAGCATCGTCATCTACGGCATTTCGATTGCGGCGCTGTGGCAAGGCACCGGGCTCATCATGTGCCTGATGCTGGCCGGCCTGCGCGGCATCGACGAGGACATCTGGAAGGCAGCGCGGGTAGACGGGATCCCGATGTGGAAGACCTATCTGTTCATCGTCATCCCGATGATGCGGCCGGTTTTCATCACCACGCTGGTCATCATCGCGTCGGGCATCGTCAAGGTCTACGACCTCGTTGTCGCCCAGACCAGCGGCGGCCCCGGAATCGCCTCCGAAGTGCCGGCCAAATATGTCTATGACTACATGTTCTTCGCACAGAATCTTGGCCAGGGCTTTGCCGCCTCGACCATGATGCTGCTCTCGGTGGTGATCGTCGTCGTGCCGTGGGCCTACCTTGAATTTGGAGGCAGGAAGCGTGGCTGACCCGGCCGTCCCTTTGCCCGCCAGCGCGGGTGCCGCCGAGCGCGAAGCCTCCGGGCCGCGCGGGCCGAAGCCGCGGCATGTCTTCTCGCGCCGCAATATCTTCCTCTATGGCACGCTGATCGTGGTGGCGGTCTACTATCTGCTGCCGCTCTACGTGATGGTGGTCACCTCGCTTAAGGGCATGCCCGAGATACGGATGGGCAATATCTTCTCGCCGCCGCTCGAAATCACGTTCGAACCGTGGGTGAAGGCGTGGGCGACCGCCTGCACCGGCCTCAATTGCGACGGGCTTTCGCGCGGCTTCTGGAATTCGGTGCGCATCACTGTGCCGTCAGTGCTGCTGTCGATCGCGATCGCCTCGGTGAACGGCTATGCGCTGGCCAACTGGCGCTTCAAGGGCGCCGACACATTCTTCGTCATCCTGATCGTCGGCGCCTTCATCCCTTATCAGGTGATGATCTATCCGATCGTCATCATCCTGCGCGAGATCGGCCTCTACGGCAGCCTCAGCGGCCTGGTGATCGTCCATTCCATCTTCGGCATGCCGATCCTCACGCTTTTGTTCCGCAACTATTTTGCCTCGATGCCGGAAGAGCTGTTCAGGGCGGCACGGGTCGACGGCGCCGGCTTCTGGGGCATCTTCCTGCGGATCATGGCGCCGATGTCGCTGCCGATCTTCGTAGTCGCCATCATCCTGCAGGTGACCGGCATCTGGAACGACTTCCTGTTCGGCGTCGTCTACACCCGCCCCGACACCTATCCGATGACGGTGCAGCTCAACAACATCGTCAATTCGGTGCAAGGCGTGAAGGAGTACAACGTCAACATGGCCGCCACCATCCTGACCGGGCTCGTGCCGCTCATCGTCTACTTCATTTCCGGCAAGCTTTTCGTGCGCGGCATCGCCGCCGGTGCGGTGAAAGGGTGATGGCGATGATGGCAGCCAACGGCACCAGCGTTTCGATCCAGGACCTGTCCCTGAATTTCGGCTCTGTATCGGTGCTGCAGACCCTCAATCTCGAGGTCGCCGAGGGCGAGTTCATCGTGCTGCTCGGTCCTTCGGGCTGCGGCAAGTCGACCTTGCTCAACTGCATCGCCGGGCTGCTCGATATTTCCGAAGGCCGCATCTTCATCAAGGGCAAGAACGTCACCTGGGAAGAGCCCAAGGATCGCGGCATCGGCATGGTGTTCCAGTCCTATGCGCTCTATCCGCAAATGACGGTGGAGAAGAACCTGTCGTTCGGCCTGCGCGTTGCCGGCGTGCCTAGGGACGAGATCGCCAAGCGCATCGCCCGCGCCGCCGAGATCCTGCAGATCGAGCCGCTTTTGCAGCGCAAGCCCGCGGCCTTGTCCGGCGGCCAACGCCAGCGCGTGGCGATCGGGCGGGCGCTGGTGCGCGACGTCGATGTCTTCCTGTTCGACGAGCCACTATCCAATCTCGACGCCAAGCTGCGCTCGGAACTGCGCGTCGAAATCAAGCTTCTGCATCGCAAGCTGCAGAACACCATGATCTACGTCACCCACGACCAGATCGAGGCGATGACGCTGGCCGACCGTATCGCGGTCATGCGCGGCGGCGTCATCCAGCAGCTCGACGCGCCGCAGACGATCTACAACCGGCCGGTCAACCGTTTTGTCGCGGGCTTCCTCGGCTCGCCGGCGATGAATTTCCTCGAAGGGGAGCTGGAAGCCGGTGCTGCTCCGGCGTTCAGGACCGACGGTGTTTCGGTGCCGCTCGACCGCTATACCTTTGACGGCACGGAGCGCCCGGCCGGCGCTTGCGTGCTGGGCATCCGGCCTGAACACATCGCTTTCGGTGACGCTGCAAAGTCGATGCCGTTTTCCGCCGGCGGTTCGGTCGAGATCGTTGAGCCGATGGGTTCCGACACGCTGGTGTGGACCAAGCTTGCCGGCCGCAACTTCTCCTTCCGCGTCGAAGCGGAACGGACGCTGCGCAGCGGCGATCCGATCCAGTTCGGTTTCGATCCGGCGCGCGCCTCGCTGTTCGACGCTGCGACCGGCAATCGCCTGTGACCCTCTAGAATCATCCGCAAACCATCCTCCCAAGAACGACCGAAAACGATCCCCCGAAAACATCCCAAAGCCTTAACCACCCAAGAAACGGACAGAGACGATGAACTGGTCATTCCAACTCTACAGCGCCCGCAATTTCCAGCCGTGGGACGGCATCCTGAAAATGCTCGGCAAGCTCGGCTACAAGGAAGTCGAAGGTTTCGGCGGCGTCTATGACGACCCCACGGCGTTCCGCGCCGAACTCGACAAGAACGGGCTTTCGATGCCGACCGGACATTTCTCGATCGATGCGCTGGAGAATGATTTCGACGGCGTACGCAAAACAGCCGACGCACTCGGCATCACGCTCGTCATCTGTCCCTATCTGCTGGCCGAGCAGCGGCCGGCCGACGCTGCCGGCTGGCGCGGCTTTGGCGAGCGTCTGGCCAAGGTCGGCGAGACCGCAAAAAAAGCCGGCTACGGCTTTGCCTGGCACAACCATGATTTCGAGTTCAAGACACTCGCCGACGGCTCGGTGCCGCAGGATCACATCCTGTCGACTGCGCCCGACATCGGCTGGGAGATGGACGTCGCCTGGGTAGTCCGCGGCGGCGTTGATCCGCTTCCGTGGATCGAAAAGCACGGCAAGCGCATCAGCGCCGTCCATGTCAAGGACATGGCCAAGTCAGGCGAAGGCCTTGACGAGGACGGCTGGGCGGATGTCGGCCACGGCACCATCGACTGGGCCGGCCTGATCAAGACACTTCGGGCGAAGAGCGCGGCCAAATATTACGTCATGGAACAGGACAACCCCAACGATATCGAGCGCTTCGCCAGCCGCTCGCTCGCATCCGCCAAGGCTTACTAGGAACAATCATCATGGCAAAGAAACTGGGTATCGGCGTCATCGGCTGCGGCAACATCTCGAAAGCGTATTTCTCGCTGGCGCCGCTGTTTCGCGGCATTGAGATGCGCGCCTGCGCCGACATCAACATGGACGCGGCC
Organism: Mesorhizobium sp. M0058; assembly: GCF_040323095.1. Classification (NCBI taxonomy): domain Bacteria; kingdom Pseudomonadati; phylum Pseudomonadota; class Alphaproteobacteria; order Hyphomicrobiales; family Phyllobacteriaceae; genus Mesorhizobium; species Mesorhizobium sp. M0058. Next base: position 1,139 of record NZ_JAMYUQ010000018.1, on the reverse strand, counting down.
AAGGCACGGGCGAAGGAGTTCAAGCTGCGCGCCGAGACCGTCGAAGAACTGCTCAAGGATGACGAGATCGACATCATCGTCAACCTCACCATCCCGGCGGTGCACTACGGGGTGTCGAAGCAGATCCTCGATGCCGGCAAGCACGTCTATTCGGAAAAGCCGTTCGTGCTGTCGGTCAAGGAAGGGCTCGACCTCAAGAGCCGGGCCGAGAAGAAAGGGCTGCGCATCGGTTCGGCTCCGGACACTTTCCTCGGCGGCGCGCACCAGCTGGTGCGCAACCTCATCGACACCGGCGCGCTCGGCAAGATCACCAGCGGCACCTGTCATGTGATGGGCCACGGCATGGAGCACTGGCACCCCAATCCCGATTTCTTCTTCCAGCCGGGCGCCGGGCCGGTGCTCGACATCGGGCCTTACTATATCACCAACCTGATCCAGCTGATCGGGCCGGTGAAGCAGGTGGCGGCCTTCGCGACGACGCCTGCCAAGGAACGCACGATCTCGTCGAAACCGCGCGCGGGCGAAAAAATCCCGGTCAACACGCCGACGACGATCCACGGCCTGCTGGAGTTCGAGAACGGCGCCGTGGTCACGCTCAACACCAGCTGGGACGTCTGGGCGCATGGTCATGCGCCGATGGAACTCTATGGCGAAACGGGCACGGTGTTTGTGCCGGATCCGAATTTCTTCGGTGGCGACGTGCGCATAACCGAGGCGGCAAAACCGGTGAAGAAACTGCCGAAATGGCAGCATCCGTTCGGCGTGCCCAACGAAATGCACGGCCAGGGCATGATGGCCAACTACCGCACCGCAGGCCTTGCCGACATGGCGCTGGCGATCGCCGAGGGCCGGCCGCATCGTTGCTCGATGGAGCTCGCGCTGCATGCCGTCGATGTCATGACCGGCCTGTTGCGGTCGGGCGAGACCGGCAAGTTCGTCGCCATGCAGACCAGCTGCGAGCGGCCGGCTGCACTCGGCGTCAAGGACGCAAAAGGACTGTTGGCGAAGCAGAAATGAGGTAGAAGGGTGTGGGGGGGGGGGCCCGCGCCCCCCACACAAAAAAAAAAACAGTACACAAAAAGATCTAAATAAAAAAACCGCCCCCCGCCCACCAGAACGGTGTCGGGTGTGTGGGTGGG
>NZ_JAMYUQ010000017.1:0-132414 GCF_040323095.1 Mesorhizobium sp. M0058 | reverse complement strand
CCGCGAAACTGGCGCTACGTAAGCGAGCTCTAAACGCCTTAAAGCAGGAAATCATCAGATGACCGGTCTACCCCAACTCCGTCGAGCTACGCTCGACACCTCTCCCCCGATCGACGGGGGAGAGGAAATGCGTCGGCGTTCGCCTTTCCACGTCTTGCCCCATCAACAGTCTGCCCGTGCCACACGACAGCCAGGCCTATTATCCATATCTCGGGCCAACGCTGCGGCGCACCGCGTGGGGAGGGACTGGAATTGACGTCGACGCCGATTGCCGTAGCTGAAGCGAAGGGCTTGCCGATCGGCGCGTTGCTTGGCGCAATGGTGTCGATCCAGATCGGCGCCACCTTCGCCAAGGGCCTGTTTCCACTGATTGGCGCCAACGGCACCACGGCGCTGCGGCTGGTCGTGGGCGCGCTGATGCTGGCGGCGGTGCTGAGGCCGTGGCGGGTGCGGCCGTCGCGCGCCGTGCTGCCCTGGCTCATCGCCTACGGCGTCAACCTCGCGGCGCTGAACCTTTTGTTTTACGCAGCGCTCGCCAGAATTCCGCTCGGCGTCGCGGTGGCGCTCGAATTCTCCGGCCCGCTGCTCGTGGCGACGCTGTCGTCGCGGCGCGCCACCGACTTCGTCTGGGTGGTGCTGGCCGTTGCCGGCATATTGCTGTTGTCGCCCTTCATCCACTCCGGCAGTTCACCCGACCCGGTCGGCGTGATGCTGGCGCTAGCCGCCGGCGGCTGCTGGGCGCTCTACATCGTCTTTGCACAAAAGGCCGGCGCGGAGCTTGGCAGCCAGACCACGGCTTACGGGCTGGTCATTGCCGCTGCCGTCGGCCTGCCGTTCGGTCTGGCCGAGGCGGGCACGAACCTCATCGCACCCGCGATCCTGGTCAGCGCGCTGCTGGTCGGGCTGTTCTCCAGCGCCTTGCCGTTCTGGCTGGAGATGGCGGCGCTGACCCGGATGCCGGCCAGGCTCTACGGCACGCTGACCTGTCTGGAGCCGGCGCTGGGCGCGCTGGCCGGCTTCCTGTTCCTGCACGAGATCCTGAGCCCGTTGCAATGCGCGGGCATCGCCGCCGTGGTCGCCGCCGCCTTCGGAGCCGCGCTGACCACCAGGCCGCCGGTGCCATCGCCGGAATAGGTGCCTGAAATGGGTATGTGACGCCGATGCCGTGGTCCGCCGGTCCCGTGTCCGGTTGCTCAAGCGCCTGCAGCATCGATATATGATCGATGTATGCGCAGGAGATCCAGATGAGCAGGGCCGACAGCATTGCTTGAGCCGTCCGTGATCAAGGCAATACTCCTTGTCGGGATCGCCGCTGTCGTTGCGGCTCTCGCCTGGCGGCTGGCGCGGTCGCGTCGCCAGGCCCGGCTTCGTGAAGATCCGGCCAACGACTACGCCGTGCGCCGGAACTGGTCGGGCAACCACGGCAAGCTCAATCATTCGACCTTTGTCTATTTCGATGCCGATCGCGACGGTCGCTACGGGCTCGGCGACCGCCCGATGGCTGGCATCATGGTCAGACTGCATGATGGCGACGGCCGCTTCGTCGCCGCGGCGCGGAGCAATCGCGGCGGCTTTGCCAATTTCCTGGCGTCGACGAAACGTCGGGCCGCGCCCATCCATGTGCCGGGCAGCTACCGCTTCACCGTGTCGGTTCCGCCCGGCTGGCGCTCGAGCAGCGCCAACGAGGTCCAGTCGCAGCACCTCCGGCCGCTGCCGGGCTCGCCCACCGGGCTGGTGTCGGACGCAATGCTGCAGCCGGTCGGCCTGTTTGCGATACGCCGGCTCAGCGGCCGCGTAGCGGACGGTGTTTCGACCAGCATCTCGGTGATGGCGAAAGGGCAAGAGGTGGCGGTGCATCCGTTCAGCGATGGCTTCCGCCTCGATCTGCCCGATGACGCCGACGCGATCGAAATCACCGGCGGTGGCATGGAACGACGACTGGCCTTGTCGGCCTACCCGACCGAGCTCGGCCTGCTGTCGCCCGAGAATGCGGCAGTCGACAGCGCCGCGTCCTTGCAGGCCATCGGTTTCGACGATGTCACGACGCGCGGCCTGCGCAAGGTGCCGTCCGGTTATGCCGGGTTGACCTGGTTCAACCTGAACGCACTGGCGCGCGATCATACCGAAGGCAGCGAAGGCTACGTCAACGGCAATATCTCGGGAGACCATGTCTGCTATACGAGCAGCGGACACCCGGCCGAATTCTCGAGCGACAAACCGTTCGGGTTCCATTCCGTGATGCTGACGGCCGCATGGTTGAAGTCCGAAGGCGAAACCGCACTGGTCGAGAGCTGGCTTGGCGACCGGCTGATCGCCAGCGACACGATCGTCCTGTCGGCACTGGCGCCCGTCCACTATGCGCCGATGCTGGCGGCGGTGACGCGCGTGCGCCTCTCCACGAGCCACTATTGGCAGCTCGTGCTCGACGATCTGGTGGTTGTGCGCTGAAGCGTGTCGCGATTAATCGGGGTGAAAGGGTTTATCGCGGATTGGAAGCACCGTTCGCGGTGACCTGCGAGAGCTTGCCTTTTTTGACCAGCACCGGTTTCAGATAGGTTTTCTTCATTTTCCACTCTCCACGTCGGGCACCCAAAGCCCTGTTCCCGGCCAGACGGCACGAGGCGTCGGATAATCGGCTGCTAGACTGCGACCGGCCCGGAGCCGTTACCATTGTCGGCTGTAACCTGCGAGAGCTTGCCCTTCTTGACCAGCACCGGCTTCGAATAGGTCTTCTTCATGCCGCATCTCCAGTGTCAGGCGAGGCCGCCAGATCAGGCGACAGTCCGACTCAACGACTTCACTCGATCGGGCCGGAACCCGCGCCATTGGCGAGCGCCGTAACCTGCGAAAGCTTGCCTTTTTTGACCAGAACAGGCTTCGAATAGGTTTTCTTCATAGTGAATCCTCCAAGCTTGCGCGATAATGCCAGACGGATCGGCACTGTCAACCTTCGCGGCGCCGTCGTCCCGTCCCGGGTTTTCTTGGTCCCGATGCACTAGATCATGATGAGATTTGGTTGCAATCTCATTATGATCTAACCCTTTGTTGGAGCATGATCTTTTCCAAAAACCGGACCCGCTTTTTGGAATCATGCTCTAACCCGCAAATCCACCTTCATCGAGAAAGCGTTGTTCTTGGGCGTGCATGGCGCGGCCGAGGATCGGGTTGCGGTGCGGAAAACGTCCGAAACGGCGGATGATGTCGCGGTGATGTTCGGCCCGCTTCAGGTCGGACGGGCCGATGTCGCGCGACAGCGCCACCGAGCGGTCCTGGTCGGCAATCGCTTCGGAATGCGCGAAGGGCAGCCCGAAGAACAGCCGCAGCGAGGGATCGACCATCCGCTGGAACCCGGCATCGATCGCCTCAGTAGCGATCGCGCGGGCCTTCGCGTCGCTGGCATACATGCGCGGCGTGTCGCGAAAGGCGTTGCGCGGGAACTGGTCGAGCAGCAGGATCAGCGCCAGCGCCCCGTAGGGCGTCGCCATCCAGCCATCGCAGTCGCCGCGCGCTGCGGCCTCATGCAGCCGCAGGAAGCGATCGCGAAACTCGCGGTCGAAGGCCGCATCCTTGGCGAACCACGCGGCAGGTCCTGCCTGCCACCAGAAGCCCACCACGGCGGCAGCGGCATCCGGCACATTCTTCCGGGCTGCGAGGCCGCCCGGTTCGACGGTTGCGATGGCGTCCATTGTCAGGCCGCCTTCGCATCGCCGGCCAGTGCCGCCCAGTCCAGCGCTCTTGCCCATTCGGCGAATGAGGTCGGCTTCAACGGCAGCAGACGGGTCGTCTGGCCGAGATCGACGGCAAGCACGGTCTGCTTCTGGTTGTGGATCCAGGCATAGCTGGCGGCAGTCTGTTCGGCGGCGTCCTTGCCGAGCATGGTTTCGAGCGCGGCGGCGAAGTCCGCCAGCGGCACAGGATAATAGCTGACTTCGCGGCCGACAATGCCTGACAGGATGACGGCCATCTCCGGTCCGGTCAGCGCCTGCGGCCCGCCAATGTCGAAGCTGGCACCGGCAAGCTCCGGATGCCGCAGCGCTTCGACCACGTAGGCCGCCATATCCTGCCAGGAGATCCAGGAGGTCTGGAAGTTGGCCGGCAGCGGATAGGCGAGGACGCCCTGATGCATGATCGCCGGCGCGCTCCAGGGCGCCGCGATATTGCTCATGGCCAGCGTCGGCTTGAGGACGATAGATGGCGGGCCGAACGTCTTGATGTAGTCGATGAGTTCGGCCTTGGCGTCCATCACCGCCGTGCCGGAATGGCCCGACACATGGCCGCTGGTGTTGAACACCAGAAGCTTGACGCCGCCTTGCTGCGCCGCATCCGCAATGTTGCGGCCGTAGCGCAGGATCTCTTCAGGGCTTGCACCGACCGGCAAGGTCAGCGCCACCGCATCAACGCCGAGGCAGGCGAGGGCCAGTCGGCCGGGGTCGGCGAGATCACCGCGCACGATGTTGACCCCATCGCCGAACGGATCGGGCGAGCCCTTGCGTAACAGGACACGCACCGTGGCGCCGGCGGCGCGGCAAGCGCTGACAATGGCCGACCCTTGGGCGCCGGAGGCGCCGGTGACCAGAACCGAATTGGGAAAGTTTGGCATGGATTTGCTCCTCTCTGAATGAGTGCCGACGAAACCGGCACCACCGTCTTCGCGTCGAAGAAGGCATTCGCAACTTTACTCTGCTGAATCCAGTGATATGATTTCAGGAATATGCTGAACAAAATTGACCTGGCGCGCGCCGATCTCAATTTGCTGGTCTTGTTCCAAGCCATCATGGAGGAGCGGCATGTCGGTCGCTCGGCGGAGCGGCTAAACCTGTCGGCCTCGGCGGTCAGCCATGGCCTTGGCCGGCTGCGCAAGCTGCTTGGCGATCCGTTGTTCCTGAAGACGCCGCGCGGCGTCGTGCCCACCGACCGGGCAACGGAGCTTGCCGAACCGGTGGCCGAGATCCTGGCGCGGGTGCGCCGGGTGATCGCCAGCGCCGAGCCGTTCGATCCGGCCCGCTCGACGCGCCGCTTCACCATCGGTGCGCCGGATGCGGTATCGTCCGTGCTCCTGCCGCCGCTGCTCGACCAGATCCGCTTTTTGGCCCCCGGCATCGACATCGGCATCCGGCAACTGCTGCCGCGCCAAGGTGAACCGTCGCCCACTACTGCCTGGAGCGACTGTGTCGCCGAACTCGAAGCGCGCGCCATGGATGTCGCGGTGATTCCGTTCGACGGCCTGCCGGCACGCTTCACCGTCGACAAGCTCTATGAGGAGGATTTCGTCGTCGCCATGCGCGCCGGCCACCGCTTCGCCGGCGATCCGTGCCTCGACGCCTATTGCAGCGTGCAGCATATGGTCGTCTCGAACAATGGCGATCCGAACGGGTTTGTCGACAGGGTGCTGGCTGAACGCGGCCTGTCGCGTCGCGTCGCGCTGACTGTCCCCAACTTTATGTTCGGACTGGCCGTGCTTGCTCAGACTGATCTGATATCGGCCTATCCGCGCCGGTTCCTCGCCATGTATGGCGGCCGTTTCGGTGTCGTCGGCGTTGATGCGCCCATCCGGCTCGGCCACTTCAACATCAACAGCATCGTGCCGAAGGTTGCGCTGATGGATGCGGGCTTGGCCTGGCTGGTCGGCCTGCTCAGGCAGACCGGAAATGCAGCACTATCTTCGGGTGCGGCGTAAGCATTGGCCTGGCCGTCGCGGCGGTGCTCAAAGCTCCTTTTCCGCCAGTTCGCGGAAGGCATCGGGAACCGAGCGCCGGGCTTCCAGCGCCACGGCGCCATAGCCGACAGCCTCTCTGCCAAAGCGCTGGCGGATCTTGTCGATGGCGCGGTCGGCGCCAAAGCGCGCCAGGCCTTGCCTGCTGCCGGGCCGCTGCTTTTCATCGGCAAGCCCGAGCGGCAGCTCCAACTGCAGCTCGGCACTTTCTTCCAGCTGCGACACCGAGATCGCCAGCAGCGAGATGATCTTCTCCCGAGGGTTGGCTGCCAGCACGCCGCGCACCAGCTCCCCGGCGATTTCGGCCAGCATCGCGGTTGCCGAAATCGGTTGCTCGAGCGTCAGCGAGCGTGTGACAGCGTGCAGATCGGCGAAACGCACGCGCACCGTCACCGTGCGTCCGGGCCGTGATTTCGCCCTGAGCCGGCTGGCGACCCGGTCTGCCAGATGCAGCAGGACGGGTCCGAAGATACGCGCCGGCCGTCTGCCAAGCGCCGACTGCGCGCCGGCGGAATGCGACGGCCTGTGGGTTTCGAGCTTTCGCGGGTCGCGGTTCCATGCCAGCGACGCCAGCTTTTCGCCGGCGGCGGGCCCGAGCAACCTTCGCAGCGCCCCGCTATGCGTCTTTGCCAACTGGCCGATGGTCTCGATGCCGATCTCGGCCAGCCGCGCTCTGGTCGCCGGGCCGACGCCCCACATCACCACCACCAGGCCGTCGGGCTTGGCCACCTGCGAGGCGATCTTGGCCAGATGCTTGGTGCGCGCCACGCCGATCGAGATCGGCAGGCCGAGCTCTGCCCGGACGCGCCGACGCACCGTGGCGGCGATCTCGGCCGGCGGTCCGAACAGATGCGTGCAGCCGGCCACATCGGCAAAGGCTTCATCGATGGAAATCCGCTCGACCAGCGGCGTGAAATCGTCGAGCACCTTGATGGCGGCGTCGCCCAGCCGCTGATAGTCGGCGAAATGGCCGCCGACGAAGATCAGTCCGGGGCAAAGCTCGCGCGCGCGTCGTCCGGGCATGCCGCCGCGCACGCCGAAAACCCTGGCTTCGTAGGAAGCGGCAAGCACGACGCCGCCGCCGACGGCGATCGGCTTGCCCCTGAGCGCCGGGTCGAGCAGCTGCTCGACCGAGGCGTAGAAGGCGTCGAGATCCGCATGCAGGATGGTGGGCTCCATCCCGACCGTTCCCTTTGCGGCGTTGCAGCATTAGCCGCGTCTGTTGTGAGAGGCGTTTTTGCCGAACAAATAGAGAACAAACAGGGCCTATTGTCAAGCGAAGTGGTTGTCGCCGGCCGGCCCGTTCCAGGTCGGGCTGTCGAGTGCTCCGCCTGGGCATCGGACCTGCGGAACATTGTCTCTCGCCTCGGCGTTCATATCCGCGACGGGACGCTGTTTTGTGGAGGCCGGTATGGGCCAGTTCGAGATGATCGACCTCGTCAGCGTCATTGACGCCTGCACGAGCGATCGCGTTGCCGGGCACTGCGTGTCAATGGCCAGGGCGGTGGAGGAGTTGCGAGTGCTGACCGGTGATTTCGTATCGCCGGACGAGACGGTGGCCAACGCGCTGTCGGCAGTGGCGCTGGGGCGCGGCTGCGCGGTGGTGTTCGACGAGCGAGCGGGCGCCGACATCTTGCTGACGCCGTAGCGGCGGCGCCGGGTTGTGGCAGCCAGAAAAGTCGAACAGCGTGCAAAAAGCTGTGCAGGCATGGCCCCATAACCGGGGCGTGGAAAAGTTCTGCGCGTGGGTGTATTCTCCAGGTCGCAAGCGGTCGCAGACCGCATAGGGGGAGAAATGACATGCCGAGGGTTTCAGAACTCTTTTTCAAAACTGCCATCTTGTTCCTGATGTTGGGGATTGCGGCCGGCCTGCAGATGGCGATCTCGGGTGACCACGCCGCTTTTCCGGCGCACGCGCATATCAATCTGCTCGGTTGGGTGACGAGCGCCATCTTCGGCGGCTACTACGCGCTCAATCCGCAAAAGGCGGCGCGTCGCGTCGCCATGATCCACTACGGGCTCTACACTCTCGGCTTGGTGATCATGCTGCCGGCGCTGTATGTGATGCTGCAGGGAAACCCGGCGCTTGAACCGATCGTCGCCGGCGGCTCGCTCATTATCGCCGCTGCCGTTCTGGTTTTTGCTTTCGTGGTGTTTTCGCCCGAAACGGCGCGCTCGGTGTCCGGCGTGGTTCCGGCCTCTCGCTGACTGTTCGCGCGCGGCGATCAAAGTCCGACCCGCGTTCGCGACCCGCGACACGGGTTGGCCAGGCCGATTGCCGCAGCCGCTTGCTGCGGTGTCTATCGCCGCGTCGGCGCTTAACATACCCGAGTCCCACCACGTATTATTTCGTGACTATTTGGCGCCGGAACCTTCCCAGATATCGCGCGTTGCGGCGACTGTATTCGCGCTGCCTTATATATAGGCAGCCTTGAGTACGTCCACAGCATGGGTTGGGGGAGGAGCAGGACACCATGTCGAACAGAGAAATCGGAACGTCGGCCTCCCTGGGCCGACGCATCGCCGATCTGAAAGCCAGGATGCGAGACGCCAGCGTTACTGAACACGAGATGCAGACCTTCCAGAAGGTCGCAGCCATCATGGGAGGTGTCGAAGGCTCCCTACGCCTCGACGCCGACGACCTGATCGCGGCGTCCTTCGTCACCGAGGCGCTCGGCGATCCCGGGTCGAATTGAAGGTCAGAGCCCGTCGGCACCCAAGTGCCGGCGGTCGATGGCCCGGTTCGCAGCGCCGCGATGCCGGAGCGTGTCTGCACAGCCCGCGGCGGGGATTTCTTGCGCACTTTGAAGATTTCAGGCGAGCGGCCTCGACGGCGCTTGAAATATTGGGCTTCGCGTTCGTGCTTCTCGGCTGTCGAAGGTGCCGAGATTGTCGCCGTCCAGCCCTTGACCACAAGGGCTAAGCCAAACCGCCAAGGCGGCTTAAACGAAGGATCCGGCCAGCCGGATCCTTCGAAATATCCCGATGCTCCGGCATCGCCTTCAGCTCATCCTTGGTCCAACTGGTGACGGCGTGGACGTCCCGGGAAACTCTCGAAAGTCCGCGGTCGCTGCCTTACACGTCGTCGAACGGGCCGCCGCGCCTCGCCAGGTCGTGACCAATGGCGGCTTCCTCGGCGTCGTCGGGCAAGGCATCGTCACTGTCCTGGTAGGGGTTGTCGTCATCCTCCTCGGGCAATTCGCCTTCCTTCTCGACACCGGTGGTGTCCGGCAGGCTTTCCTCATCTGCTCCGTCGGGCAGGACCGTTGCGCCACGCAGCGCATCCCAATCCTGCCGGCGCGGCGTCGGCGCTTCCACCTCGTCATTGGCGATCCTGTCGCGGGCATCGTTTTTGCTCGGTGGCGCCTCGACCCCGTCATTGGGTTTTCTGTTTCGTTCTTCCATGATTGCCTCCTCCGGGCGGCTTTGCGTCGAGAAGGTGGAACTCACTTCCGGCTGTCAGGTTCCGGCAACCACTCCATCTCCGTGGAACCAATTGCCGCCAGTCTGCTTTGCCAAGGACTAGTCTGCTTTGCCAAGGAGATGAATCCAGAGGAGCTGGACCATGAAGACTTTCCCCCTCATCCCATGCGTGCTGCTCCTGGCGCTGGCCGACCCGGCGGCTGCGCAGGACAATGGCGACCAGCACGGCCCTGCCGCGCCTTGCCAGGCGCAGCCTCAGGACGATGGTCAGAAGCCGCCGGTCGCCAATGGCGGCGGCGAATCGACCAGCACGCTCGGTCCCTGCGGCGGCGTGCTGCAGCCGCCGCCCAGTGGTGACCAGGGTATGACGCAGCCGCCGCCGGATCAGGGCAAGACGCCGGTGATCAAGCCTGGCGAGGTGCCTGCGCAGCCGCCGAAGCAATGACCTTTTGCTTGAAACTTCACGGCGTGGCACGAAGGCGGTCGGTTCCGGTCTTGGCCGGGCGACGCGGTCACCGGATCAATGCCGGCGCCGGCCGCAATCGCCACCGGAATTGGAGCCGTGCATCATCCATGTCGAAGGTCTCCTGAGGGATTGTGCTTCAATGCGAATCTTGCGGGTGCGGGTTCTGCTGGCATGACCGGGAAGCCGATCAATTTAGTCTCCGCTTGCGGAACAAGACCGTACCGGCTGCGTTTGCCTCCAGGAGCCCGCCACCTCGATCTGCGCTGTTTTCGCCTCATGCGGGAACACGGCGGAGCTCGCCAACAACGACAGGAGACGAAGATGAAAACCATCCTTATTCCCGCCGTCGCCGGGCTCGCCATGATCGCTGGTATCGGCATTGCCGCCGCCGACGAGGTGATCGTCACGCAGCCGGCACAGCAGCAGGTGATCATCACCCCGGAACAGCGCACGGTCGTGCACCAGTACGTAAAGAAACATCCGCTTGCCTCGGTCAATCTGCTCGGCGTCGAATTGAATGTCGGCACTGCCTTGCCTGACACTGTCGAGCTGCAGGAGGTTCCCGACGTTCAGTACAGATACGCCGTCGTCGACAACCATACCGTGTTGGTCGACCCCAGCACGCGCAGGATTGTCGAGGTGGTCGAGTAACGCTCGACAACCTAACCATTCATCGGTGATACGGCCCTGTCGTTCTTCCCAAAAGGGCGGCAGGGCCGAATGACGAACATGATGAAAGGAGAATTGCCATGTTGCCGCATGTCGAGACCCCGAACTCCGCCAATGTTGCGGCGTGTTGCGACAAGTTGCTGGCCGAGCGCAACACGGCGCTGTTATCGATGAAGGAAGCGATCGCGCTCCTGCGGGAGCGCACCGGCACCGATCGTTCGGATGCCGACCTCGCGGGGCTGATCGTCAAGAAAGCGGCGCTGCTCGGCGTTGCGGTGATTTCCGACCCGCGCTGAGATGTCTCGTCACTCAAGACGCCGGCCGAATTTTCGGCTAATGTTTTCGTGGAATCTGGACCAACCGACCGGACCCAACCACGGAGGCTTAAGTGACGGACGACAAACAGGACCGCATTCGCCAGCGCGCGCACGAGATCTGGGAAAAGGCCGGCCGGCCTGAAGGCGCGCATCAGGAACACTGGGAGCAGGCCACGGCTGAAGTCGATGGCGCGGTCGCCAAGCCCAAAAAGGCGGCGAAGAAAGCTGACGCCAAGCCCGCCAAGGCAGCCGCCAAGCCAAAGGCCGCGAAGCCTGCCGCCGCAAAGTCCGGCAAAGCCAAATCGAAATAAGGCCAGAAATAAGGCCAGTCGAAATAAAGCAAGGCCGGAATTCGCTGGCCGGGCCATCCTTGGCGCCCGCCGTTCAGGCGCGCCCGAGCCTCTCAACCTGACGAATTGCGCCTGCGACGGGCAGCGCAATTCCTTGTGTTTGGCGACAGCCGCCCCTCATGCCTCCCAGGCATAACTCGACAGCGCAAAGCGAATCCCGGCAGCTGTCATGGCCAGTTCGCATTCGGTGATCTGGCGCAGGTGGCGCAGATAGCGCGTTACAGTCTGTGGCAGCCAGCCGGCGCAGGCCTCGACATAGGCGCGGCTGTGAACAAGGGTGCCGGTCGACAGCCTCTCGTCCTTCTCGGCAACGACTTTCAAATATTGGCGGATGAAGCGGATGTCGTCGGCGATGTCCTGGCTGGCCATTCGCCAGGCCCCGGCGAGGCGTTGGCACTGATCGAATGACAAGGGCAACAAAGGCGGCGGCAATAAAGGCGGCGGCAACGACGGGGGTGACAGCAAAGGACGAGAGAGATCGGCGAAAGCAACATGGTTCGCTGTGCTCAAGGACATTCCTCTCTGCGAAAAGAGAGATCGTACTTTATGTACGAACGAGCGTCAAGCCAATTTCGTACGGTTGGGACGATAACGCAACGAACTGACGAGTCGTCTGTTAACGCCCGGGCGCCCGGCACGTCTGGCCCAAAACACTTTCCCGCAGTGCCTCAACAAACGGCTTCCCCAATGCCGCGAACGGTGCTTTAACCCGCCCATCCACAGGGGTGCTCCGTATCGTCGGGGCTGAGATGAGGGCGGCAAGCCTTCGGACCCTAAAGCTGATCTGGATAATACCAGCGGAGCGAGGCGGGCGATGTTTTCAGGCGCACAGATTTCCCTTTATCCCATGACCGACGATTTCGTCGGCGTCATCCTCGGCGCGCTCGGCGCGCTCGATCCCTGGCGCGACCGGCTGCGGATCGAAACCGATGACATCTCGACCCTTATGGTCGGGCCGCCCGAGGTGCTGTTTCCCGCCATGCGCGACCTGTTCGTCGCGGCGGCCAAAAGCGGCAAGCACTGTGTGCTTTCGGCGGCGGTCTCGCGCGGCTGTCCGGGCGAGCCCGACGATCCGATCTGCCGCTCCGACGAGACCGGCGGCCCCGCCATTCCGCTGGACGAGCGCAAGATCGCCGCGATCCGCGCTGTCCAGGCCACGCCGTCGACCGGCCAGCCGGTGGCGGCGCAGTTCTCGCTCTACGTTATGGGCACGGGCGACCATATGGACGAGATCTACGGCTGCATCGATTTCCTGAAACAGTCCGGCGTCTTTGAGCGCTCAAAGAACTTCTGCACCAAATTGCGTGGCGATGCCGGTGCGGTGTTTGCCACGCTCAACGAGGCCTTCTGCCGCTTCGGCCCCGGGGCCGGCCACGTCACCCTCGACATCACGATCTCGGCGAACAGCCCGAGCGCCGTCTGAGCCGCGGCTCAAGCGTCGTTCCTTGAGGATATTGCCGTGGCTGGTTTATCTGACCCATTGCGTGGAGGAGATGCCTCTGACCCCTCAGCACAAAGAGGAGGGGAGCCATTGGCGATTGGCGAAGACCGCGATGCCCACGAATCTCCCCCCTCGAGCAGGAGATGGCCGGCAGGCCAGAGGGGGTCCCAGCGCGTGGAGCGCCGACGTCCTTTTCGCATCGGCAAGGCGTGGGCGCTCTATGCGAGACGACCCCCTCTGTCGCCTTCGGCTAATCTCCCCCCTCGAGGGGGGAGATTAGCCGCAGCCATCGCCAAGACCATCCCCGCCGCCTGCGCCTCCGCCCTGCTCCTCGCGGCGTGGGAGCTCTACGCCCGCTATGGTGGCGCTGCGCCCACCATGCTGCCGGCGCCGTCGCGCGTGCTGCAGCAGGCCTGGGAGCATCGCGCTGCCCTTGCCGACAACACGCTGCCCACCATCCGCGCCACATCAGCCGGCTTCGCCTGCTCGTTGGTCGCTGCCTTCGTGCTTTCGGCGCTGGTCGATTTCTTGGCCCCGCTGCGCCGCGCGCTGTTTCCGCTGCTGATCGTCAGCCAGACCTTGCCGCTGGTCGCGATTGCGCCGCTCATCGTGCTGTGGTTCGGCTTCGGGCTGATGCCAAAAATCTTGCTTGTGGCGCTCGTTACCTTCTTCCCGATGATGGTGGCGCTGGTCGAGGGTTTTGCCGCGACCAGCAAGGCGATTTCGCAGATGCTCGCCACCATGGGGGCAGGGCGCTGGCGCATCTTCTGGCTGGCGCGCCTGCCTTCGGCGCTGCCCTATTTCTTCGCCGGGCTGCGCATCTCCATCACCTACGCCGTCGTCGGCGCGATCTTCGCCGAATATGCGGGGGCGGCGAAGGGGCTGGGCATCTACATGCTCAATGCCAAGAACAACTTTCGGCCCGATCTGGTGCTCGCCGCGGTCGCCGTCAGCGCCGCGCTCACGCTTGTCTTGTTCGCCATTGCGGTGCTCGTCCAGCGCTTCGCCATGCCTTGGGAGAATGCAGGGAGCGAAAGCCGCGACGGCAAGGTTGAAGCTGCAGAAGAGAACCGTCAATGACGCGGCTCGAACTCCGGGACATCAGGAAGAACTTCGGCGCGCTTGAGGTGCTCGCCGGCATTTCGCTTCATGTCGCGGCCGGCGAGTTCGTCTCCATCCTCGGCCCTTCCGGCGCCGGCAAGTCGACGCTGTTCCAGTTGCTGACCGGCGCGCTGAAAGGCGAGGGCGACATGCGCTTCGACGGCGCACCATTGCAGGGCAGCCCCTTCGCCTTCATGCCGCAGCGCGACGCGCTGATGCCGTGGCGACGCGTCATCGACAATGTGACGCTGGGGCTGGAGGTGCAGGGCATGAAGCGCCGCGAGGCGCGCGCGTCCGTTGCGCCATTGTTCGCTGAGTTCGGCCTTGCCGGTTTCGAGCGCGCCTGGCCGGCCGAGCTTTCCGGCGGCATGCGCCAGCGCGCCGCCCTTTTGCGCACCGTGGTGCAGCAGCGCGACATGCTGCTGCTCGACGAGCCCTTTGGCGCGCTGGATGCACTGACCCGCGCGGGTATGCAGCGCTGGCTGGAAGGCATGTGGCAGCGCCACCGCTGGACCGCGCTGCTGATCACCCATGACGTGCGCGAAGCCGTCTACCTCTCCGATCGAATCTATCTGATGTCGGCGCGGCCGGCCCGCATCATCGGCGAGATTGCCGTGCCGCTGCCGCGCCCGCGCACCACCGGCAGCGATGCCGCGCGCCAGGCCGCCGCGCTCGAAGCCGACATCCTCGACACGCTGCTCAATCCCGGGACTGACCGGGGCTTGTTTCCGCAGACCGCTCAAAGGAGTTTTTCATGACCGAATTCACACGCCGGCAGGCTTTGCTGCTGACGCTGGCCGCCGGATTGCCGCTGGCCTCGCGCGCTCATGCGGCTGCGCAAAAAATCACCGTCGCGCTCGACTGGACGGTCAACACCAACCATGTCGGCCTGTTCGTTGCCCGCGACAAAGGATTCTACAACGAGGCTGGGCTCGATGTTGAGATCCTGCCCTATGGCGATACCGGCGCCGGCACGCTGGTCGCCAACCGCATCGCCGATTTCGGCATTGCCGGCGTCGGCCTGTTCACCCAGCGGGCTGCCGGCGCCGATCTCAAGGCGGTCTACGCCGTGGTCCAGCAGGAGACCGGACAGCTGGTCTTCAACGCGGACCGTAGTGAGATCAAAGGCCCGAAAAACCTTGACGGCCTGACCTATGGCGGCTTCGGCAGCGCCTGGGAAAACACGCTGATCTCGACCATCATCCGCCACGATGGCGGCAAGGGCGTTTTCGAGACGGTGACATTAGGCACTTCGGCCTATGAGGCGCTGGCCAACGGCTCGGTCGACTTCACGCTGGAGGTCTCGACCTGGGAAGGCGTCGATGCGGAGCTGAAAGGCGTCAGGCAGCGCGGCTTCCGCTACGCCGACTACGGCGTGCCCGACGAGCACACCACCTTGATCGCCTCCAGCAATGCATATCTCCAGGCAAACCCGAAGGCCGCATCGGCCTTCGTCGAGGCAACGCGGCGCGGCTACCAGTTTGCCTGCGATCACCCGCAGGAGGCTGGCGACCTGCTGATCGCGTCCAACAAGGACGCGCTGACCGACCCGGCGCTGATCCACGCTTCGCTGAAGATGCTCGTCGACGGGCACTTCCTCAGAAGCCATGCCGGCGTCATCGGCACCGTCGACAAGGCCAAGATCGAGGCGATCGGAACCTACCTCTTCAGGGCCGGCATATTGCTCGATGGCGATGGCAAGGTTCTGAAGGAGAAGCCGGATTTTGGAGCGTATTTCACGAACGAGTTTTTGGGCGCGTAATCTCCCCCCTCAAGGGGGAGATGTCGCCGAAGGCGACAGAGGGGGTCGGTACGTCCTGACGCGACTTCCTATCGCGGACAGAGGACGTCAGCGCCTTACGCGCGGCGACCCCCTCTGGCCTGCCGGCCATCTCCCCCTCGAGGCGGGAGATTGCGCCTCACCGCCTTCTCCCTCACATATCGATCATCGAGCGCTTCACCCGGCCGATGATGGTGATGGCGCCTTCCAGCGCCGGCGGCGGGATGTCCATGTAGGAGGCCGGCTGGAAGGGCGGGTTCTCGTTGGGGCGGTAACGCTTGTAGGTGGCCTGGCCGGATTCGTCCGAAATGACGTAGCAGCCATTGGTCACCAGCCGCTTGTCCCTGAGGTTGACGAAGATGATCGAATCCGGTGGCGAGATCTTGTTCATCGACGGGCCGTCGACGCGCAGAGCAATCCATTGGCCCTGCTCCAGATCGGTGGTGGGGATGGTCGGATAGTCGCTGAGATTGACCACCATGTCCTGGCTGCCGAGTTCGCCGGCGCTGATCCATGAGACGATGGGCACATCGACGGTGGCCAGCGACGGCATCGGGATCTGCCGGCCCGACTCGTCAAAGCCGAAATGGCCCCCCGCAAGGCTGCCGCCGTCACCGTTGAACAAGAGCCAGCCGGGATCGACGCCGAACAGGCGGCCGTATTTCTCCGCCGCCTTGCGCGACAGCGGCCGGTTACCGTTCTCGTGACTGATCAGCGTGTTCTTGTTGATGTCGCGCAATGCCCGCGCAGCGTCGCTCGGCGAGGCATAGCCCGCCTCCGCCCGCGCCTGCTGCAATCTGTGCCTCGGTTCCTGCATCGTACAAATTGCCTGAAATTTATCGTCCAATATGTACGATTTCGCTTGCGTACGTTTCGTACATATCGTACGCTTAGCGCATGATCGAACAAATCGCAAGCGTTTCCGCAGACATCCTCAGCTTTCTCCCATCGTCCGGGCTGTCCTCCTCCCCGGTCCGGACGCAAACCGGGGCTTCTGCCCCGGATCCGGTCGAACCGTCGTCCCCCCGATCGACCGGAACGGCCGGAGCCGCTCCTCTCCCGGCTCCGGCCACCTCTTCAGCCCATGGCGCCGCCAGTGCGCCAAGGGCTGTTTCCGGCGGGCAGGGCCTTTCCTGCATCCGCACGGAAGACGGCACCGTCATCCTGTTCGACCGGCTGACGGGCAGGGCAGTTTCCGCCCTCACCAAAGCTGCCGCCGAAGCCGCCTTGCGGCATCTCGCCGACTCGCTGCCGGCCGCCAGTATCGGCTGACCGCACCGACCATCCGCTCTGATTTTTTCCCGTAGGCCCTCGGGCCGGCGCTCCGCCTTTGCGCGCGCAATCAATGGATACCGACATGACTGCCTATACCGACACCGAATTGCAGGAGATCGCCGTCTGGCTGAGGGATGGCCTGTCGGCCACAGGGATCGCCGTCCGCTTCACGGCGCTGCGCGGCAGTCCGGTCTCGCGCAATGCCATCATCGGCATCGTCCACCGCAACAGCGCGTTGAAGACCATCGGCTTCGCCAACCCCAGAGGCGGCAGGTCCGGCGGCCGACCGAGGAAGAATGCGACGGGGAAGACTGCGGCAAACGAGAATACCGCCAAGAGGAATCCGCCGGCGCAGCCAAGCAAGCTCGTAAGGGAAGTAGGAGTTTCGAAGCAGGCCGCGCCGGTCAAACCGGCCGCCAAACCGAGCCGTCAGCCATCGGCCAGGCCTCTGTTGCCAGCCCGTCCGGCGCCCTCGATCCCGGGCGAAGGACGGCTGGTGGTGGACGGCGAAATCTACCGCTTCAATATGCCGGCGCCGCGCCCTGCCTCGCTCGGGCGTCAGCCGCATGTCGCCGCCATGCGCTTCATCGACTGCCTGTTCGACCGCTGCCGCGCGCCGCTCGACCTGACGCTGGAGGAAGACCCCGACAACGATGCTCCCGGCAGTCGGCCGGGGCTCGAGATGCTGTGCTGCGGCCTGCGCACAAGGGCGCTGAAAAGCTACTGCGAATATCATCAGACGCGTTTCCACCGACCTGTGGCGGAGGTGGTGTGAGCGGCTGGGCTCCGTTCCTCGCCTCCGGACGACCCCACCAATGATCGAAAGCCGGCGGGACAGCGCCCCCCTCTGTTCTGCCGGACGTTCGTCGCTCGGAAAGCCAAGCAATTGGCTTTCCGTCCGCTTCGCGGACCACTCCTCAACCCCCACGAGGGGGGCGATCGGATATCGCCGCCGATTTCGCCAATTGCCAACGTTGCAGAGGCGCAGCCGCCGAAACTGCCAATCTCCCCCCAAGTGGGGGAGATGCCCGGCAGGGCAGAGGGGGGCGCGAAGGAACGCCAACCTTCCGGCTCAACAACCCAATCCCACAAGGATCCCCCGATGAGCAAAAAAACCGCGCAGAAAGCCAAACCGCCGAAATTGCCTGCGGGCGAAGCCGAGCAGGTGCGCATCCGCCGCGAGATCGGCCATGATTTCGCGCTGAAGGACGATCGCTTCGGCCGCAAGCGGTTGAGCGTCGGCACCGAAGAGGCGCGGCGCGTCTACGAGGTCTCCAATGACGGCTACACCGCGACCGGCGGCATCGTGCGGGTGCGCAATGTCGATCCGCTGGTCGGCATCACCTCGCTGACCCGCCAGCAGCGCGAGGCCGGCCAGCGGTTTCGCGACGATTTCGAGCGCGCCTCGCGTGACGGGCTGCGGCCGATGCCGTGGGAAGAGCGCATCGACGGCGGCCGCATCAATGGCGGCATCCCCGACCGCGTGCTCAACGACGGCCGCGCTCATGCTCACGCCGTCGCCGCCCTGGCCCACTGGGAAGTGGCGGAAGTGGTCCGCCAGATCTGCCTCGAAGGCCAGTCGGTGAAGGCGCTCGCCGAACGCACCGGCGAGGGACGAGATGTGGTGGTGAAGCTGTTGAAGGTCGGGCTCGACCTTTTGGCCGTGGGTTACGGGATGATGCTGATGCGGAAGCCGCGATAAGGCCGGCAGCCGCGCAGGAAGCGGCCGGCCGGCAGATGCCGGCCGACCGGTTTCACCCTATCGGATCACCGTTCGCAAACGCGAATTTCCTCGACGATCCTGTGATGATGGCGCCAATGCTTGACCAACTCTATACGGCAATGGCGATGGTGCCTGTGATACCTGTGGTACCTGAAGCCGTTATCGTAGGCATCATACTGGTAGTAGGGGCGAGGAGCGTAGCGATCGTAATAGTCGCCATAGCTGTCATTGTAGTCATCGTCATAGTAGCCGTTGCCGATGCCGATCACGACGCGCCCGCCGGCATTCGCCGGGGCGATCATCGCCGCCGCCGCAGTGATAGCGATAGCCGAAGCAAGCAGGAGCTTTCTCATAGCTGCCTCCTATTCAAGGTTGCGCTAATATAACTCGCTGGACACGACCTCGTTCCATAATTTTGCAAGATGCGAACGACCCCTGCGCCGTGCATTGCGAGGAAAGTCAGCGTCACCTCCTGTCAGCATCGTCCCCCGATTTTTGAACCCTTCGCCGCCCCAGCCATTAATCCGGCATGAATCAGCAAGGGAAGGACGAGACCATGCATGTCATTCTTGGAGGTACCGGCCATGTCGGCTCGGCGGCGGCAATGGCGCTGTTGCGGCAGGGCGAGGATGTCACGGTGGTGACGCGCGACGAGTCGAAGGCCGCATGGTTGGTTGAACAGGGCGCGGAGGCCGCGGTTGCCGATGTGCTCGATGTCGAGGCGCTGCGTGAAGTCTTGCGGCGCGGCAAGCGGGCGTTTCTGCTCAACCCGCCGGCCGATCCATCGACCGACACCGACGCCGAGGAGCGCAAGACGGTTGGCGCCATTGCGACGGCACTGGAGGGGTCCGGCCTCGAAAAAGTGGTAGCGGAATCGACCTATGGCGCGCAGGCCGGCGAGGGTGTCGGCGATCTCACCGTCCTTTACGGCCTCGAGCAGAAGCTGAAGGCCCAGGCCATTCCGGCAAGCATCAACCGCGCCGCCTATTACATGAGCAACTGGGATCAGGCCCTGGAGACGGCGCGGCGCGACGGCGTCATCACCTCCTTCTTCCCGGCGGATTTCGAGCTGCCGATGGTGGCGCCGCAGGATCTCGGCGAGGCTGCGGCGAGACGTCTGCTGGAGCCGGCGGACAAGACCGGCACGCACTATATCGAGGGTCCTCGGCGCTACT
Source organism: Mesorhizobium sp. M0058 (assembly GCF_040323095.1). Classification (NCBI taxonomy): domain Bacteria; kingdom Pseudomonadati; phylum Pseudomonadota; class Alphaproteobacteria; order Hyphomicrobiales; family Phyllobacteriaceae; genus Mesorhizobium; species Mesorhizobium sp. M0058. The sequence continues at coordinate 112,981 of NZ_JAMYUQ010000017.1, read as the reverse complement.
CCGCCGCCGATGTCGCCGCAGCCTTCAGTGCGGCGTTGCGCAAAAACGTGCGCGTGGTCACGGTGCCGCGGGAGCGCTGGACAGAAACCTACGAAAAACTAGGCTTCTCCAAAGCGGCGGCCGAGTCCTATGCCCGCATGACCGGGGCCACGCTGGACAAGCCGATGCAGCCGGAAAACCCGGAGCGCGGCACGACCAGCCTGGAAAGCTATATTGCTGCGCTCATCGAGGGCCGGCCGGAAGACCTGTTGAAGGGCGCAGCGTAAAGTGAAGGGTTGCTGTTGAGAAACAGGCGCTTCGACGACCTACGTGGCCCGCTATTCCTATTGCCTGACCGTTCGGCAGTTGCCCGCCGGCGGCGTGGTCTTGCAGATATCGATGGAGGTGCGCGTGTCGCCGTGACCGGTTTCGGTTATCAGATTCAGGTCCAAAAGTTCGTATGTCACGAGGTATCGTATGCTGTCGTCGGGTATTTTTTGCATGGCCGATACGATCCACGAACCTGCTTTCATCTCGGTGAAATAGCTGTCGACCTTGCGTTCATACCATTTGGGTATCGGAACGAGGACGATGGTCTTCTTGCCGTGGATTTTCTTGGCGGCCGGCAGCATGATCCGGTGAATGCCGACAAAGGCGCGGCTGTCTGCCAGGCGCCGTACGCCGCCCGCAAGAACCATCGTACAAGCTGACGAACAGACTGCGCCGACGGGGTTGGCGACGCCGAAGCGGAGGTCGCCCGGCCCGCAGGCTTTTGTGTCTGGCGCGCATTCGGAGAACTCCGTCTTGCCAACCATCGTGTCGAGCCCGCTGGCGCGGATCATATGGCCAAGCGCCATCGCCGCATCGGTCTCGCCGCCCGGGGAATTCAACGCCAAAGGCAATTTGCGGGGGCCGAGTTTTTTCAGCAAAGCCTTCAGCAAAGCTGGCGTGCCGGCCACGATGTGACCTTCCGCCGAAATCCATTCCGGGCATGTCGGCTCGCATCCTGGCGTGCTGTTGCGTACAACGACGAAGTGCATCGGCGGTGTATATGCCAGTATGGCAGGCTCAGGCGTCGTTTGGGCGATCGCGCCGCCAATCGCCAGCAGCACGAAAACCAACGTCCATGCGAATGTCTTCATGCCGAGCCTCGCCTGGCAGAGCATCACTTGAGAAATGGGTCTTTGCAAGCATTATCAAAACAAGCCGAGCACGTGTTTCTATGGGCCGCGCACTATCTCTGCATGATGGACAGGCAGCTACTGGCGGCCCCTGTCTGAACCGTCGTCGCTTTCCGCCGCCCCCTCCCACCCGAACACACTGCGCCCGCCAAGCAGATGCGACTGGTCGAACTCGCCGGCGACGATCTCCTTAAGGCTTGGCCCGGTGACGTAGCGCTCCAGCCGCCGCGCTTCGCCATCCAGCCGCTGCAGCGCGCCGAGCTCTTCCTCGCGGCCGAGCTTGGCCTTGCCGACGGCCGATTTCAGCACCGCGATCGTCTCGTCATAGACTTTCAGCGGCACCGGGAAGGGGTGGCGGTCCTTGCCGCCATGGGCGAGCGAGAAGCGCGCCGGATCGGAGAAGCGGCAGGGCGCGCCATGCACCACTTCCGCCACCATGGCCAGCGCCCGCACCGTGCGCGCGCCGACGCCGGGCACCAGCAGCAGCTCGGGAAAATCGGCCGGCCCGCTTTCGATGGCGGCGGAAATGTTGCCGTGCAGCCGGTGCATGACGATGTCGCTCTCGCGCACGTCGTGATGCGCCGGCATCACCAGATTGGGCAGCATCGGCTGCGCCGCCGGTTTCGCAGGCGCTGCTTTCGGCGGCGGCTCCAGCACGGCAAGCTCGTCGAGGATCCGTTCCGGGCTCATGGTCTTCAACAGGTCGATCTGGCCGCTACGTGACGGCGCGGCGCGATGGTCGGTCAGGTTGACGATCTCGCCCTGCCGCTCGCCCTCGATCGCCGCATGCGGCTGGTCGACGAAGCTTGTCAGCCCTTCCGACAGCCAGTGATAGCGCCGCGCCTGGCGGCTGTCGCCGTTCATGCCTTGCTGCACCACCACCCAGCGGCTGTCGTCGGTGACGATGAAGCCGTGCAGATAGAGGTCGAAACCGTCCTGCACGGCCGCACTGTCCACCTTGGCGACCAAGCGGCTGGCGGTGGCAAGCGCCGCACCATCGATGCCGACGCGCTCGCCGATCGCCATCAGCTCCTGCGGCGTCTTGCGCGAATGCGCGCCGCGCCCGCCGCAGACATGGATGCCGAGCTCCCGCGACATCGGGTTCAGCCCGCGCTTCAGCGCGCCGACGACCGAGGTGGTGATGCCTGAGGAGTGCCAGTCCATGCCCATGACGGCGCCGAAGGACTGGAACCAGAACGGATGCGCCAGCCGCCGCAACAGCTCGTCGCGGCCATAGTGATGGATGATCGCCTCGCACAACACCGCACCCAGCCGCGTCATGCGATCGCCCAGCCATTTCGGAACCCGCCCGCCATGCAGCGGCAAGTCCGCACTGCCGCTTCGCTGTGTCAAGTGAATGCTCCCGTGGATGCCGGCGCACCGGCGGTGCGCCTGAGATCTAGATGGCATTTGGGGGGAGATTTGCAAGCGCTGACGGCTCGATGAAGGGCCTGATGAAAAGTCCGGAGAGGGCTGTCGTCGGTAATGAAGCTGTTGAAGGTTGGACTCGTGGGAGAATAATCTGGAACACCCTATCACCAAAAAAATTGTATATTTGTTCTCGATATGTTCTTATGCGAGAAGCATTTGTAGGCTACCATGCGCGAATCCTTGACCTCGTTTGGAGTTTGTGCATTGGACAGGATTCATTCATACCTTTCATGTACATAGCTCAATTTTGTGGGTGGCCATGTCCGAAAGAGAAGAGCAAAAGTTGCAATTTATTGACGTTTTTTCTGGCTGTGGGGGACTATCTCTCGGACTCTCGCAAGCAGGATTGCGGGGACTTTTTGCGATCGAACGAAACGAGTCAGCTTTCGAAACATTCGAAGCGAATTTTCTGGCACCCAACTCGGTGTACAAGTTCCAGTGGCCGCCATGGCTGCCCAAGGAGGCTATCGGAATAGAGGAGTTGATGGAGAGCCACGAGGCGGAACTCGCGGGCCTAGAGGGTATGATCGACGTTCTCGCTGGCGGGCCTCCATGCCAAGGATTTTCATCGGCGGGCCGGCGGCGGGTCAATGATCCTCGCAACCAGCTTTTCAAATCCTATCTGAAACTCGTGGATATGGTGAAGCCGAGGGCGGTGCTGATCGAGAACGTGAGGGGTTTTACAGTAGATTTTCAGAGTGCATCAGCCAAAGACAACTATTCTTCCATGCTCACTGAGGCGCTCTCCGATGAGTATCAGGTGAAGGATGCCCTGCTTAATCTGTCGTCCTTCGGCGTGCCGCAAAATCGCGTTCGTTATTTCGTCCTGGCGTTTAGAAAAGGCCTGAAAGTCGGAGAGCCATTTAACGAGCTTAGCAAGATGCTTCCAGGTTTTCTTCGGGCCCTTGGATTGCAAGCGCCAGTTTCATCTTGGGCCGCGATCTCGGATCTTGAGATCTCAAGATGCGGGGAACAAGCATCCTCGGAGAGTGCTGGATTCACTGAAATCAACTATGTTGGGCCGCGCACGAAATACCAGCGCCTGATGGCGACTGAATCCGGCCCAGGTGACTTGCGGTTGGCACGGCATAGCAAGGCAGTCTTGGGTCGATTTGCAGAGCTTATAGAACTATGTCGCGCGGAAGGACGCTTAAACATCAGTATTAGCGAGAGTTTGCGCCAAAAGTTCGGATTGAAGAAGAGAGCGCTACGGGTTCTTGACCCAGACCGTCCGTCTCCGACTATTACAAGTATGCCGGATGACCTGATACACTATAAAGAACCGAGGATACTGACTGTGCGGGAAAACGCTAGACTGCAGTCATTTCCAGATTGGTTTGCCTTTAAAGGCAAATACACAACGGGGGGGAAGAGACGGCGGCATGAGGTCCCTCGATATACTCAGGTTGCAAATGCAGTCCCGCCTCTTGCCGGCCGAGCGATTGGAACAGTAATAGCTAAGATTCTGCAGGCGAATCTATCGGCAAAAAGCCTATCAGGAGAGCTTGATGCTGTCCCGGAGCTTGCGAAAATCGGCGCGTAAATCCAGTAAGGCTCGACGCAGTCCGCGCATGTCCTCAAGGCCGACCTCTTTCCCGCCGATAGTTGCGAAGGTCGAGGGCTTCCCTGCAGGGATTAATACCAAATGGCCTAATTCATTCCGCATCGGGACTACCTTAGAGATATAATTTGCTAGGCCGCCTCGCAACGAATCATGGTCATCGTAGTCTTTGATTTTCAGTGCGGTGCTAAGCACGCGAAGACGATCATTTGCTCCAAAAAGTGCATGCGCTTGAAGTATCACAGCTATGCTAGCTGCAGCGTCCAACTCTTTGGCCTTATCTCCGAGTTCCTCAATCCTGTTCAGAACAATTTTCTTGGCCTTTTCCAATAGCGCCCTCTGGTCAGGTTCCCCAGCCCTCTCGTTGATGCCCGACAGACATTCCACCACCATTTGATCTATGTCGCTGGTTGCACCCATTACGATGCCGCGAGTGTGGTCTAGGTCAAGGACCTTCTTCACCAACGTCTCGAAGACCGCCATAACCTCGTCAATAAGGGCGTTCTTGCTGGCGCAGTAAACACCCTCAGCTCCGGCCTCGTAGGCGTGCTTCCGCAATTGAGTGACATCAGTGTAGGAGGAGTAGAAAATCACATCTTTATAGGGGATTGTCTCTCGTATTTCTGCAATCACCTGCTGGCCTCTTAGGTTCGCGCCTAAGTCCCAGTCAACAAGAATCAGGTCGACTTCATCGACGAATACATCATCACGAACCTGAGCTCTGACTTCATCCAGTGACTGAGTCGTTTTCGCGACAAAATCAAAGCCTTGATCTCGCATTCGAGTGCCGATGGCCTTCAGTTGGTCCTTTAACTGGCCAGGCTGGTCATCGACCCATAGAACGTTGAAGTCGAGCCTCATTCGGATTTCCGCTTCGGGGGAACGATTTTGAGTACAAAACTCGTACCCTTTTCAGCCTCTGCCAACTCAATAGTACCTCCCATTTCGCCTAGAATCTGACGAACGTGGTAGAGGCCAAGGCCGGAACCATGAGTTGTCGTGTATCCCATCTCGAAGATCCGCGACTTATCGACAGATGCTGGAATACCTCGGCCGTTGTCGGAGACGCTAATTTGCAAGCCAGTCTTTCCAATAGGCGTTAATTCGAAGGTAATTAAATTAGCCCTAGCCTTACGGGCATTGCTTATGAGATTGTCTACTAGGATCGAAATGTCAATTGGATTGAAGGTCGCCTCTAAGCCAGTATGAGTGTTATCCACTTCTATACGCATTCGGGCGCTAGAAAATTGCTTTGCAATATCCTCGATGTAATCCGTCGTGAAGCCGGCGATGTCGGTGGTTATTTTCTCTGATTCAAGTTTAAACGCGGCCCGAGCAGCAAAACGGGTAATAGCGTAGACTTTTGCATTGAGATAGGCGATCTGCTCGAAGGCTTTAAGAACGTTCTCTCGCGGGATCGACTTCTGGCGAGCGGTGTCGTTAAGAAAGTTTTCGATCTGTTGCGCAGCATTAACAGAATAGATGGTAACCTGATGGTGCAAATTGAGGATCGTGGCGGCGTCAAGGTCCACTATCGATTCAAGAAAGTGCGAACGTCGACGCTCGGTTTCGACTTCGGCCTTAGCTTCTTCAGCAACAGATTCAGCTGCCGTTGCCCGTGCTTCGGCTTCTCGCGCTGCTTCGCGCTGTTCGTCGGCGGCCTTGCGTGCTTCTGCCTCTGCTCGTTTCAACTCATCGAAGCGTTTTTCGGCCTCTGCGACCTTCGACAAGAGAGCCTTATCATTGACTTTCTCGGCGATGGTGCGAAGGCTAACAATGGATGATTCGAACTCTGCGGATCGCTCGTTGAGGATACTGACTAGCTCGCGGCTGTAGTCGAGAAGTTCAATGCTCTCATTATCCACCAGATTAGCTACCGCCGCTGTTACGCGCGCCTTTCCAGGCTCAGTTAGCAGGCGAGATATATCGTCGGTGAGTGATTCGCCCTTGTCGACCCATGAAACTGGGACAACATAGCGCTCAAGCCGCCTGAGGCAGTTATCCATCACGAAATCGCGCAGTTGACGGACAGCAGGCGTGTCGATCAGGCCTTGGTTCCGGCTGGATGCCTCCTGAAATTTGTCCTCTGCGCCGCTGACGTCAACTCGGCCGATTATCTCACGCGTTCCAAGGAAGCGGTTGTAACCCTGCTGTTTGCGCCGAGTGAAGCCAAACCAATCATCGTCTTGTTCGCCAATTGGGAAGACTCGAAAACCGTTTCTAAATAGAAAGAGGTTGCCGAACTGCACGGAGGGCAAACCCACTCGGCGGGCGAACGTTATCTTAGCTGATTGATTTAGATAATAGATATCGCAGCGAAGTTCGGCGCCTTCTAGAAGATCAAAATCGTTGGGTTCACGGATAGCGTATATAAGCTCCCCCCGGTCAGTTAAATTTGTATAGATGTGACTATCTTTGATCCAAACACTGATAAAGGTCGTCTTCTCTCGCAGTGCTGAAAATATGAAGTTGCCGACTCGGCCGTTCACGGTATCGCGTGCAGAGGGCTCTTCGCTTCGAGATACCGCCTTGGCAATAGCCCTTTGGTCTTCAATTTCCTCAGCTGGAGCGACGATATGGATAGAAAAGCCGTCCGTTCCGGATCCGAACGGATTGATCAGCTTGGCGAGCGCGGATTTGAGACGCTTGAGAACCTCGCGGTCCCATTTTTGGCGCAGGTCGCGTATTTCCAGCACCGTGCCGTTGCTTAATGTCTTGGCGAAAGCTGAGAGTTCAAGCGGGAGTTCAAAAGTCGCTGTGGCCTCATAGTCCACAGGCACGTTTTCAAACCTTTCACGGTCGTTTTCTTCGAACCGTGCCCAGAAGGTTGTAAGTCTATTGACGATTTTATTTGGCGTAGCTTCTGAGCGACTTTGCAGAATGATTTCAGAGCCAAGGCGATCGGACGAAAAACGCCCGATCCCCTTACTCCCAGCAAAGGGGCCGCGAGCGGCAGCCAATGCACGAAAATCTCTGTCATTCTCTGGGTTGCGCTTGGCCGAATATGCGACGCTAAGCCATTTGTTTGTGATGTCCTCGTAAGACATCCCACGTCCATCATCGGCGATGACAATGTTGTTTTCGCCAAAGTACAAGTAAACTTGTTTAGCTGCGGCATCGAAAGAGTTTTTTACCAACTCAAAGACGGCCACCTCGTCGTTCGTTATCAATTCGCGTCCAAGGACTCTTTTGAGCCCGGACATAACATCGAAATGCAATTCGGTCATTGTGTCATTGCCGGGCCCGCCGTCCCTTTAATATCTATTGTGAATTCTTTGACCCCAGAAAGGCCACGACCGTCCTTAGCAATTTGGCCTTCTCGTTGATCTCGCACTCCCAAACCACCAAAGTTTGCCAACCCAGATGATGCAAGCGGCTCTCATTCTCCATATCACGAGCTTTGTTCCTTGCGAACTTGAGTTGCCAATAGTCTGTTCGCGTCTTGGGGATGTTGGCTGTTTTGCAACCTTCATGAGCATGCCAGAAGCAGCCGTGAACCAAGATCGCCTTGCGACGCGATGGAAATACGATGTCGGGAGCACCCGGGAGGTCACGGCGATGGAGGCGGAAGCGGTAGCCTTCAGCATGTAGCATGGACCGAAGCTGGACCTCAGGCTTTGTATCCTTGCTCCGAATAAGGGACATTCGGCGGCTGCGTTCCTTGGGGGTAAGCGTGTCCATGATCTTAGCGTAGGGCCTAAACTCCTGCTATCAAGTCCTGATAAAGTTGTAGATGGTGAGCAAACTTTGGCCTCTGGCAAAAGCGCGGCCGAGCGTACCTCCTGCAGCCCGGCCTCGCCATACTGCGCGGTGAAAAATTACGATAGGTTTAGAATGCCTGTTGCGGAGAGCTTCCGATGAACGACGACCGCGCCTCGCGGCGCATTTCACTGTCCGAGCTTCAGGAAGCAAACCTGGCATCAATCTCGGCAATTGTCTCCGAAATCGACGGACTGCTGGGCGATCAGTTGGCAGAAAGCGACGAGGTAACGCACACGCTTAGAGCATTGGTTCACTACCTATCCGGCCGGAGTCAGGCCGTATCGATGCTGGTCAGTTGGGGCTATGTATGGGATGCAGAAATCATCCTTAGATCCTTCTACGAGACAACGGCAAAAATCGTCTACATTTGCCTGTCGGATGTTTCGAAACGGAAAGCCCTGGCGACGGAATTCTGGCTCGACTTTGAGGCAATACATGCGCGAAAGACTGCAAGGATAGCTGAGTTTCCCGAAAAGCTTTTTAAAAAAACCGACAGCGCGTCGTCGGCGGTATTCTCCGCCTTGCGTGATCCCAAATTTTTCAACCCGGACGACAAGAGGTCGAAATCGGAGCGCAAGGCCATCGAACAGCGTTGGTCGTTCTCGGAAATTATCGAATCTCTAAGCAAGCTTCCCGACGGTGAATATGCATTGGGAGACATCAAGGTGCTGCTCCACATGTATGGAATGGCCAGTCACCTGATTCATGCTGACAAGACCGCTATGGATCTGATGACTGACCGGGCGCTGAGGGGACCGGCCGAGCGTCTGATACTGGAGGCGTCTCATGCGGGGAGGGTACTCTCCGATCAAACAAGCCTCTGGTTTTTCTGCGCGGATGCGATCCGCCGACATCTAGGGAAACAATTCCAGAATCCGAAAGGGTTATGGCTGTCGTTCGACAAGGTCCAGGACCTCGGTCGCCCTCTTTCGCAAATGTTCTCGGAAAGCCAGCGCGAGTTCTACGAACGGCTAGGACACTTGCCGCCAAGCGATAGTTGTCAAGATGGCACCCCCTAAAACAGCGCCCTCTCCACCGCCGGCTCCAGCGTCTCCGCGAACGGTGTCGCCAGGTGATGCTGGTCGCGGTAGGCGATCTTGCCGTTGATGAAGACGTGGCAGGTTCTGGCGTCGCAGAACTGGTTGGTCATGTCGATGTAGCTGGCGCCGGGCACGGCGCGCACGATGCTGCGCTCCACCGCCGCGTTGGCGTCGTTGGCGGCTTCGGTGCGCTTCTGGTCGCACAGCGACGGCTTTTCGCCGCGCCACAGCGCGCGCGACACGCAGGTGTCGACATGATCGTCGCTGAACGGCACGTCGCGGATGACGGCAACCTTCAGCCCGGGCCTGGCTGAACGCGGTGAGCGTCGCGTGCAGGCCGGCGCGCCTTCGGCATCCTGGCTGACGGGCGCCTGCGTGCCGGCCGACATCTTGTCCAGGCTGTCCAGCGCGATCTCCGAGATCACCACCAGGTTCGGCCGCGCGGCGATGATCTGCCGGATCGATTGCGCGCGCCATTGATCGCATTCGGTGTAGTTCCGCTTCAGCTTGGTCGCCCATACCGTCACCCGCGAGGCGCGGCAGCCGGATTTGAGCCAGGTGACGACCTTGGTGTCGTTCTTCTCGGCGGCCTCGATCAGCGGCGTCGACCAGTGGTCGGCATGCGAATCGCCGAACAGCGCAATCGACCGCCCGGCGTCCTTGTTGCCGAACACGCAGGCCTTCGGCGTTACCGTCTCAAAGGAGAGAATACAGCCGGCCGCGCGCGCCGTGGACGGCTGCGCGGCGCTGGCGGCGATGCAGGCAGGCGCTCCACGCGCGGCCACCGCCTCCTTCGCCAAATCTCCGACATCCGGGGTCGGCCCTTGCGTTGCCCCCGTCACACGCATCGGCTATCCAACCGGCAGCCATGCAATTCAAACGGAGCCTCCCATGACCAACACCACCATTTTCAAATTCGGCGCTGTCGAGCATGCCGAGGGCGGCGACTTGCCGGGCTGGATCGTTGTGGCGGGCCGGCCGACCATGCAGACCGCCGTGCAGCACACCACCGCCGATGGCAAGGTGCTGTCGGGCACCTGGCGGGCCTCGCCCGGCACTTATCACGCCACCTACACCGACTATGAGTTCGTGCACATGATCGCCGGCCGCATCATCATCACGCCCGATGGCGGCACGCCGGTCGAGGTCGGTCCGGGCGATGCGTTCGTGGTCGAAGCCGATTTCAAGGGCACCTGGCAGATCATCGAGCCGGTAACCAAGCACTTCGTCGTCAGGCTTGCTTGATCGCGTCGTCAGGAGTGTCTGATCGGTGCCGATACACGTCGGCCGGCGCGGTTCATCGCCAGCGTCCCCCTCGCCCAGCAGGGGGAGGGGGACGTAGCGAAGCGAATATCGGTTAAGAGGGCGTCACCTCGTTCGCTTCGAACCGATGCGGATCGAAAAGCTGAGACGATGGCGTTCTGCGGAGCCTGGTCGGGAGAACGCAGGCCAGGACTGCTGCCGGGTCGCCGGCGCGTCAGCCAAGAGCGAGCGGCGCACTTCGAGAGTGCATGCCGCCCGTCCGGCGCCGGGCCGTCAATGCTGTTGTTACGAAACCCCCCAGCCCCGTCTCAACCGCCACGGCCATGGCGTGACCCATGGCTTGCTATACGCATGCAGCACCGCGGTCTGTCAACGCCGCCCGCAATGGCCGCGGGAGGTCCCTTTTGCGCCTCCCGGCCAGCTTTCCAGCCGGCCTCGCGCAAGCCTCTCGCCGCTGCAAAATGCGCTTGAAATGGCGGTTTTCCGGGTGTTCCGGCCGCTCCGGAGCGGCCCTTTGGCGCGACAGAGGTCGCGATCTAGGCGATTGGATGAATTTGTCTTTCCCGGCTGAAACGTTTCAGGAGCCGGTTTGTAAACCTGACTTTTTTTGGGTGTATTTCCCTCACGTCAGTTTTGCACTCCAGCCGGCCCGATCGACCCGCCGGAGGGCAAGCCTCAGGGGCCGGCGTCGGCGCTCTGAGTCTCTCGGACCGACGGGCGCCGGACCATGCCGCTGACGACATAGGCCGCCGCGCCCAGCGCCGTGATCCAGAAGCTCGTCGGCCAGTCGGTCAGGAAGGCGAGCGTCAGGCTGATCCAGGCGATGATCACGGCAAGCGCGATGGACGTCAGCACGCCGGCTCCGACGCCGCTGGTAAGCCTGAGCGCGGTGGCTGCAGGCGCCACCATCAGCGCGAAGACGAGCAGCACGCCGACGATCTGCACCGCCTCGGACGTGGCGACGGCGACCAGCACCATGAACAGGGTCGAGACAAGAGTGAGGGGCACGCCGCGCGCTTCGGCGAGTTCCGGCTGCAGGCTGGCGAACAGCAGCGGCCGCGCGATCAGCAAAAGCGCGACAAGGATCGCCACCGCCAGCACCGCAAGCACGATAACGGTGCGCAGGCTGATGCCCAGCACATTGCCGAACAGCACGTTGGTCGCCTGCGAGGCGAAGGCGGTGTAGAAATGCAGGAACAGCAAGCCCAGGCCGAGCGACAGCGTCAAAACGATGCCGATGGCGACGTCGCGATGCGCGCGTTCGCCGAGCAGGCCGATGCCGATGCCGGCGGCGACGGTAAACACGGTGAGGCCGAGAAACGGCGACAGCCCGATCAGGCCGGCGCCGGTGGCGCCCGGAAAGCCGACATGGGAGAGCGCATGACCGGCGAAGGTCTGGCCCCGAAGCACGAGGAAATAGCCGACCGCGCCCGAAACGATGCCGACGATGGTGCAGGCATAGAAGGCGTTGCGCATGAATTCATAGTCAAAGATCGTGGACATGCGCCCCGCTCTCCAGTTCGACATCGTCGGCCATGACGAAGATGCGGCCGGCAACCCGCACCACATTGATATGCGTGCCGTAGAGTTTCGACAGCACCGGACCGCTGATGACCTCGTCGACGGAACCGATCGCCGCCTTGCGGTTGCCGAGATAGAGCACGCGGTCGACGGCGCGCAGCAGCGGGTTGATCTCGTGCGAGCAGAACAGCACGGCAATGCCGAGCCGTTCGCCGATCTGATGCACCAGGTCGATGATCGCGCGCTGATGGCCCGCATCGAGGCTGATCAGCGGCTCGTCGAGCAAAAGCAGTTGCGGATTGCCGATCAACGATTGCGCGATCAGGATGCGCTGGCGCTCGCCACCGGAAAGCTCGCCCAGCGGCCGCCGCGCAAGGTCGCCGGCGCCCACCTCTTCAAGAGCCTTCCACGCCGCCTCCTTCTCGGCAGCCGATGCGACGGGCCAGCCCCAGCGATGCCCGCCGGCGGCACTCAGCACGAAGTCGAGGCCGCTGACGCCGACATCGCCAAGCGCGCGCCGCGCCTGCGGCATATAGCCGATGTCGGCGTTGCCGCGCGTCGGCGATTTGCCAAGCACCGAAATGGCGCCGCCGGCCGGTTTGATCAGGCCGAGAATGGCGCGCAGCATCGTCGTCTTGCCGGCGCCATTGGCGCCGAGCAGGCCGACAAAGGCGCCTTGCGGTAGAGAAAAGGAGACGTCGGATAAAACCCGGCGTCCCCCATAGGTCAGCGTGACTTTGTCGAATTCGATTGCGTTCATTTAGTCACATTCATTCGCAGTCACGTTCATTGTGTGCGGGCGGCGAGCGCCTTCTGAACCGCGTCGATCTGGCCGCCGAACCAGGTCTGGATCGTCTGGCCCGCCGGTTCCGTCTCGGTGACGCCGATGACCGTGACCTTATTCTGCCTGGCGATGTCGAGCAGCCTTGTCGTTGCCTCGTCGGTCACCTGCGAATTGTAGAACAGGATCTTGGCCGAGCCGTCCTTCAGGCTGTTTTCGAACGCCGCCACCTGCGTGGCGCTCGGCTCCGCATCGTTCATCAAGGCCACCTGGAAATCGTAGTTCAGCATCTTGAGACCGAGCGCTTCCGCCATGTAGCCGAAGACCGGCTCGGTAGCCGTCACCTCGGTGCCAGCGTACGTCTTCTTGACGTCGGCGATTTCCTTGTCAATGGCCTCGAGCGAGGTCTGGAATGCCTTCAGGTTCGCCTCGTAGTGCACCGCATTGGCCGGATCGCGTTTGGCAAGATCGGCGCTCAGCGCCTTGGCGATGGCCGGCAGCGTCGCCGGGTCGTACCACAGATGCGGGTTGTCGCCCGACTTCTTGCCGATCAGGTCGGCGGCGACGATGGTCGTGCGATCCTTGGCTGTCGAGGCCGACAGCAGCTTGTCCATCCACGGATCGTAGTCGGCGCCGTTGTAGATGACGATCTTGGCGTCGGCGATGGTGCGCGCCGTCGACGGGCTGGTCTCGAACAGATGCGGATCGTCGTCGGGATTGGCCAGGATGCTGGTGACCGTGACGTTGCTGCCGCCGATCTGGCGGGCAAGATCGCCATAGAAATTCTCGGCTGCCACGATGGTCAGCTTGTCTTCGGCGCGGGCAGCCGTGCCGGTCAAAAGCGGCACCGCGACGAGCAGCGCGGCGAGAAAGGGAATGCGACGCATCCGTGGTCTCCTTGCAGTCTGAAAGGTATGTCGCCGGAGAGGCGGGCTGTGTAACTGTATAACAGTAACAATATAACGTTTGCGTCGAAAATACGGCTGATGTCAATGGGCTTGTTGAGCCGCTCAGTTTTTCACGCGCACATATGCGTGAGCGGCCTGCGCCGATCAGGCGGAGCCACTCGTGGCGGTATCCTGATGAATTCGCGGCGGGTAAGTTCCTTGCTTGTTGCCGTCAGTTTTGCGGACGCCTTCCCTCCCACGCGTCCTGCAACAGGGCGCGGATTGCGGCGCGGTCGAAAGGCCGCGGATTCCAGTATGGGTTCCTGGTCGCGATCTCAGCGGCGCGGTCGAGATCGGCCTGCATGAGGCCGAGTTCTTTCAATGTAAGGGGCGCGCCGACCGCCTTGGCGAAATCGTGGAGACCGCCGCCCGCACTGCCGCCAAACAAGTCGGCGACCGGCTTCAACGAGTCGGGCACCGCGACGGCGTTGAAGCCGATCGTGTGCGGCAACATCACCGCATGGGTCTCGGCATGCGGCATGTCGAAAGAGCCGCCCAGCGTGTGACAGATCTTGTGATGCAGCGCCATGCCGACGGCGCCGAGCACCGTACCGCACAGCCAGGCGCCGTAAAGCGCATCGCTGCGTGCATCGATATTTCCAGGCTCCTTGGTCAACACCGGCAGCGCCGCCGTCATGGCGCGCAATCCTTCTTTCGCCATCAGGGTGGAAATCGGATGGCGATCCTGCGCGTAAAGCGCTTCGGCCGCGTGCGCCACGGCGTTGAGTCCTGACGCGACGCTCATCGCTATCGGCAGGCCGACGGTCAGCTCTGGATCGTAGATCACCACTTCCGGCAGGATCCTTGCGTCACGCATTGTGGTTTTTTCGCCGTTCTCGGTCTGACCGAGGATCGGCGTCACCTCCGAGCCGGCATAGGTGGTCGGGATGACGATCTGCGGCAGGTCGGTGCGCCAGGCGATCGCCTTGCCGAGACCGGTGGTAGAGCCGCCGCCAAGCGCGACAACGCAGTCAGCCTTGACCTCGGTCGCCTTGGCCATTGCCGTTTGGGTTACCTCGACCGGCGTGTGCATGGCGGCGCCCGAAAAGGTGCCGGCCGCCAGCGCGCCGAGGGACTTGGCAAGCGCCTCGCCGTCGGCAGCCCGATGCGGCGTCGACAGCACCAGCGCGCGATTGCAGCCGAGTTTTTCGATCCAGGTGCCCACCTCGGACGACGCGCCATTGCCGAAGACAATATGCGCAGGGCTGCCGGAGTAGGTGAACGTCCTTGTCATGCCGATCCGCTCCCTTTGCATATTGTCACTGTGACGGAGCCGAAATCGAGCGACCAGCTCTCGCCGCCGGCGACATCGTTTGCGTCGTCACCGTCTCGCAAGCGGGGCCTGATCTCTCCCGCGTACTCGCATACGTATCGCCTTGACCACAAAAACGTCAAAAAAGTATCAGTGAGGTGGACACACCGTGGTGGCGGCTGCATGAATTGCCGCCTAAGCTTCGATCACTGCAGAGAGCGGCAAACGCGGCCTGCGGGAGATGGCACTGCAACTGGTCGCATGACCGGACCGGCGCCGGGAGGAACTGACATGAATCCGGACTTGGAAGTCGTCCAGATCAGACGCGGCGAGTCGTTCAAGGCCTGGGCCCACGGCTACCCCTTCCACACGGTGCGCTGGCACTTCCACCCCGAATACGAAATCCATCACGTCGTCGCCACCACGGGCCATTATTTCGTCGGTGACTTCATCGGCGAGTTCGAGCCCGGCAATCTCGTGCTCACCGGCCCGAACCTGCCGCACAACTGGGTCAGCGACGTGCCGGCAGGCGCCAGCGTGCCGCTGCGCGGCCGCGTCGTGCAGTTCTCGCAAGAGTTCATTGCCGACGCCACCGCCGCGTTGCCGGAACTTGCCGGTTGTGAAAACATTCTCGAGCTCAGCCGCCGCGGCGCGCTGTTCTCCACCGCTACCGCCAAGCTCGCCGCACCTGTGCTGGCCGAACTGGTCGAGGCGCAAGGCGTTCGCCGCATCGCTTTGTTCATGGAGCTCATCGACATTCTGAGCCGCGCCGCCGATGTGCGGACGCTGACCAGCGCCAGCTATCTGCCGGATCCCTCAGGCTTCATGTCGGCCGGCGTCAACAAGGCGCTTGCCTATATCAACGCCAACCTGACCGAGCCGTTCAGCGAAAGCGATCTGGCGGCGATCGCCGGCCGCAGCCCGAGCGCGTTTTCGCGCAGCTTCCGCCGCCATACCGGCATGGCGCTGGTGCAGTATGTCAACCGGCTGCGCATCAACCTTGCCTGCCAGTTGCTGATGAGCGAGGCCGACATGCCGATCACCGAGATCTGCTATGCCGCCGGCTACAACAACATCTCGAATTTCAACCGCCAGTTCCTGACCCAGAAAGGCATGTCGCCTTCGCGCTTCAGGGCCCTGCTGGCGGAAAACATCAGCGCGGAGATTGCCGCCTAACAGGGAGGACCGGGAGGAGCCTAGACGTTTACTGAGGTAAGAACGCGGGGTGCGTTGGAGGCGCCCCGTGCTGGAGATCGCTTGTCCCGAAATCCAGGGATATCAAGGGGATGCGCAGCACGGATCAAGTGCTCCGTTGTTCCTCGCAACAGCCGACTGCAGTCAAGGCCCGGCGCCATGTGGTGTCCAGGGCTTCATGAAACCATTCCTTGAAACGGAGCTATCAAAATGACCAGATTTGCCTGGAAATCGACGGGAGCCATTGCGCTCACTCTGTCTCTTCTTGGCGGCACCGCTGCCTTTGCCGCCCCGGTTACCGACGCCACGGTCGCCTTCTTGATGCCCGACCAGGCCTCGACGCGCTACGAGCAGCACGACTATCCCGGCTTCGTCGCCGAGATGAAAAAACTCTGCCCCGGCTGCAAGGTGATCTACCAGAACGCCGATGCCGACGCCTCGCGCCAGCAGCAGCAGTTCAACTCGGTAATCTCGCAGGGCGCCAAGGCGATCGTGCTTGACCCTGTCGACTCGACCGCCGCCGCCTCGCTGGTCAAGCTGGCGCAGAGCCAGGGCGTCAAGGTCATCGCCTATGATCGCCCGATCCCGACTGCACCTGCCGACTTCTACGTCTCGTTCAACAATGAAGGCATCGGCAAGGCCATTGCCGACTCGCTCGTCGAACACCTCAAGGCGCTGAAGGTCGACCCGGCCAGCGGCGGCCTGCTGCAGATCAACGGATCGCCGACCGACGCGGCCGCAGGGCTGATCAAGAAGGGCATCCATTCCAGCCTCGACAACAGCGGCTACAAGATCCTTGCCGAATACGACACGCCGGAATGGGCGCCGCCGAAGGCGCAGCAATGGGCAAGCGGCCAGATCACCCGCTTCTCCACGCAGATCGTCGGCGTCGTTGCGGCCAATGACGGCACCGGTGGTGGCGCCCTCGCCGCTTTCAAGGCCGCCGGTGTCGATCCGGTGCCGCCGGTGACCGGCAACGACGCGACGATCGCCGCACTGCAGCTGATCATCGCCGGCGATCAGTACAACACCATCTCCAAGCCGAGCGAGATCGTTGCGGCGGCTGCCGCCAACGTCGCCGTCCAGCTTCTGTCGGGCGAGACGCCGAAGGCCGAAATGACCCTCTACGACACTCCTTCGCAGCTGTTCACGCCGGCGGTGGTGACGCAGGAAAACCTAAAGGCCGAGATCATCGACAAGAAGATCAACACCGCCGAAGAGCTTTGCGTCGACCGCTACGCCGAAGGTTGCAAGAAGCTCGGCATTACAAAGTGACAATGCAGGTCGCCCAAAATCGCGCAGCGGTTTTGGGATAACGACATGCATAAAAGGATGACCTAGAATCCTGATCCTGCTTTCCGGCCGCCCTTGCGGTGGCCGGAAGTTCGCAGTCACTCTTGACCGCCCATCCGGAAAGGTTTGCCACCATGTCTGACATCTCTGACGGACCGGTTTCGGCAGGCGAGCTGGTGCTCAGCCTGCGCGGCATCTCGAAGAATTTCGGCGCCGTTTCGGCGCTCACCGATATCGATCTCGATGTCCATGCCGGCGAGGTGGTGGCGCTGGTCGGCGACAATGGCGCCGGCAAGTCGACGCTGGTCAAGATTCTGGCCGGCGTCCACCAGCCGAGCTCGGGCACCATCAATTTCCGCGGCAGGCAAGTGACGATGCCCGACCCGAGCGCCGCGCTGACGCTCGGCATCGCCACCGTCTTCCAGGATCTCGCACTGTGCGAAAACCTCGACGTCGTCGCCAACATCTTTCTCGGCAAGGAGATCAACCCGCTGCGGCTGGACGAGGTGGCGATGGAAATTCGCGCCTGGACGCTGCTCAACGAATTGTCGGCGCGTATTCCAAGCGTCCGCGAGGCGGTCGCCTCGCTGTCCGGCGGCCAGCGCCAGACCGTGGCGATCGCCCGCTCGCTGCTGCTCGACCCCAAGGTCATCCTCCTCGACGAGCCGACCGCCGCTCTTGGCGTCGCCCAGACGGCGGAAGTGCTGAACCTCATCGACCGGGTGCGCGAGCGTGGGCTCGGCGTGCTGATGATTAGTCACAATATGGAGGACGTGCGCGCCGTCGCCGACCGCATAGTCGTGCTCAGGCTCGGCCGCAACAACGGCGTCTTCGAACCCGACGCCTCGAACCAGGAACTGGTCAGCGCCATCACCGGCGCCGCCAACAATGCAGTGTCGCGCCGCGCCGAACGGCGCAAGGCCGCCGAACAAGCGAACAATCAGGAGCAGCGGCCATGAGCGCGGAGCCCAAGCAGGACACCTCCTCGTCGACGGCCCTCGACCGCAGCGACGTGCGCGTCAAGCACCAGGCCGGCGTTGGTGGCGCCATCAGCGCCTTCTTCGACCGCGTCCGCTCCGGCGACCTCGGCTCGTTGCCGGTCATCGTCGGCCTGGTCATCATCTGGAGCGTGTTCACCGCCCTCAATCCGGTCTTCGTCTCGTCGAGCAATCTGGTCAATCTCCTGTTCGACTGCTCGACCGTCGGCGTCATCGCGCTCGGCATCGTCTGTGTGCTGATGGTCGGTGAGATCGACCTGTCGGTCGGCTCGATCAGCGGCTTTGCCTCGGCCATGGTAGGCACGCTGTGGGTCAACCAGGGCTGGCCGGTGGCGCTCGCCATCCTCGCCGCAATTGCCGTCGGCGGTTTCATCGGCGCGCTCTATGCCTTGCTGTTCAACCGGCTCGGCATGCCAAGCTTCGTCTCGACGCTCGCCGGCCTGCTCGCCGTGCTCGGCCTGCAGCTGTATATTCTGGGCTCCACCGGCTCGATCAATCTGCCCTATGGCTCGAACCTGGTGAATTTCGGCCAGTTGCTGGTCATGCCGGACTGGCTGTCCTATGCACTGGCGGCATTGCCCGGCATCGTCATGCTGATCAGCGGCCTGCGCACCGTCAGCCGCCGCCGGGCCGTCAATTTGTCGGCGCCGTCTGTCGGCGGCCTCATCGTGCGCGTCGCCGCCCTGACCATCCTGCTCGAACTGATCGTCGGCTATCTCAACCAGGCGCGCGGCATACCGTGGATGTTCGGCCTGTTCGTCGGCCTGGTGGTGGCGATGAACTATGCGCTGACCCGCACCCAATGGGGCCGCTCGATGACCGCCGTCGGCGGCAACCGCGAAGCGGCGCGCCGCGCCGGCATCAAGGTGCGCTCGATCTACCTCAGCGCCTTCGTCATGTGCTCGATGTTCGCCGCCCTTGGCGGCGTGCTGTCGGCGGCGCGGCTGGCCTCTGCCAGCCAGCAGGCCGGCACCGGCGACGTCAACCTCAACGCCATTGCGGCGGCGGTCATAGGCGGCACCAGCCTGTTTGGCGGCCGTGGCAGCGCCTATTCCGCGCTGCTCGGGATCATCGTCATCCAGTCGATCGCCAGCGGGCTGACCTTGCTCGATCTGTCATCGTCGCTTCGCTACATGATCACCGGCGCCGTTCTGGCAATTGCGGTCATCGTCGACTCCCTGGCACGCCGCTCGCGGGTTTCCCACGGCCGCGCCTGAACGCAACCGCAATCGATACGAGGATAGAATGGCTCAGGATTTGAGTGGAAAGGTCGCGGCGATCACCGGCGCCGCGTCGGGCATAGGCCTGGAATGCGCGAGAGCGCTGATTGCCGCCGGCGTTCGCGTTGTGCTCGTCGACCGCGCCGCCGACGCGCTGAAAAGCGTCTGCACCGAACTCGGTCCCAACGCGATCCCGCTGGTGATCGATCTGATGGAGCCGGCCAGCGTCGCGACGATGATGCCGCAAATCCTGGACAAGGCCGGCCAGCTCGATATCTTCCACGCCAATGCCGGCGCCTATGTCGGAGGCCCGGTGCTCGAAGGCGACCCCGATGTGTGGGACCGCATGCTGAACCTCAACATCAACGCGGTGTTCCGTTCCATACACGCCGTGCTTCCGCATATGGTCGAACGAAAGACCGGCGACATCATCGTGACGTCCTCGATCGCCGGACTGGTGCCGGTGGTCTGGGAGCCGATCTACACCGCCTCCAAGCATGCCGTGCAGGCCTTCGTCCACACGGTGCGCCGGCAGGTCGCCCCGCACGGCCTGCGCCTCGGCGCGGTGCAGCCGGGGCCGGTGGTGACAGCGCTGATCAGCGACTGGCCGAAGGACAAGCTTGAGGATGAACTGGCCAAGGGCGGCCTGATTCAACCGGTCGAGGTCGCCGAAGCCGTGCTGTTCATGCTGACTAGGCCGAGAAATGTCACTATCCGGGATCTGGTGATCCTGCCGCAGAGCAATGATTTGTGAGGCAGTAGGCATTAGGCAGTAGGGAATGGGGAGAGGCTCTTGCAACTGGCCGTTCACTGCTGACCATCTCGCCTACTGCCTAACTTCTGAGGTTCCCATGTCCCACTTCCTCGGCATCGATGTCGGCACTGGCAGTGCCAGG
This sequence comes from Mesorhizobium sp. M0058, assembly GCF_040323095.1. Classification (NCBI taxonomy): domain Bacteria; kingdom Pseudomonadati; phylum Pseudomonadota; class Alphaproteobacteria; order Hyphomicrobiales; family Phyllobacteriaceae; genus Mesorhizobium; species Mesorhizobium sp. M0058. The sequence goes on along the minus strand of NZ_JAMYUQ010000017.1, from coordinate 92,662 downwards.
GCGGGGGTATTCGACAGCAAGGGCACCATGCTTGCCTCGGCGAAGCGCGACATCGCTCTGTTCATCGAGCCCGGCGAAATCGCCGAACAGTCGAGCGAGGACATCTGGCGTGCGGTTTGCGCCAGCGTGCGCGAGGCGGTGACCAAGTCGGGGCTCGCTGGGCGCGACATTGCTGGCATCGGCTTCGACGCCACCTGTTCGCTGGTCGTGGTCGGCAAGGACGGCGCGCCGTTGCAGGTCGGCAGTTCCGGCGACAGTCAGCGCAACATCATCGTCTGGATGGATCACCGCGCGCTCGACCAGGCGCAGCGCATCAATGCCGGCAAGCACGCCGTGCTCGACTATGTCGGCGGCACCATCTCGCCGGAAATGGAAACGCCGAAGCTGCTGTGGCTGCGCGAGAACCTGCCCGCCACCTTCGATGCGGCCGAGCATTTCTTCGACCTGACCGACTATCTGACCTGGCGCTCGACCGGCAGCCTGGCCCGCTCGATCTGCACGCTGACCTGCAAATGGACCTATCTCGGCCATGAGCGGCGCTGGGACGACGCCTATTTCCGTGCCGTCGGCCTCGGCGCGCTCGCCGATGAAGGCTTTGCCCGCATCGGCACCGAAATCGTCGAAGGCGGCACGGCACTTGCCCAAGGCCTGACTGAGGCCGCCGCGGCCGATCTCGGCCTGCTGCCGGGAACGCCGGTTGCGGCCGGCCTGATCGATGCCCATGCCGGCGGCGTCGGCACGGTTGGCGGGCAGGGCTCGGTCGGCACCTTGCAGTCGCGCATGGCCTATGTGTTCGGCACTTCGGCCTGCACCATGGCCAGCACCAGCGAGCCGGCCTTCGTGCCCGGCGTCTGGGGTCCGTATTTTTCCTCGATGGTGCCGGGGCTTTGGCTCAATGAAGGCGGGCAATCGGCGGCGGGTGCTGCAATCGACCACCTCGTCGCTTTCCATCCGGCCACGGCTGAGGCATCCGCAAAAGCCAATGCGGAAGGTCTCGGCCTGACCGCTTGGCTTGGTCAGCAGGCGGCGAAACAGTCCGCCGACCTGTCCGCAGTAGCGCACCTAGCCGATGGACTGCATGTCGTGCCGGAATTCCTCGGCAACCGCTCGCCCTTCGCCGATCCTGAGTCCAAGGCCCTGATCGCCGGGCTTGGCATGGACACGTCCCTCGACAGTCTGGTCGCGCTCTATGTCGCCGGCCTGCTGGGCATCGGCTACGGCGTTCGCCAGATCCTGGCGGCGATGGCCAAAAAAGGCATTGCCATCGACACTGTCGTCGTCAGCGGCGGTGCGGCGCAAAGCGAGCTGGTACGTCAGCTTTTGGCCGACACCACAGGCCTGACCGTCGCCGGTTCGACCTCGCCCGAACCGGTGCTGCTCGGCTCAGCCATATTGGCTGCGGTGGCGGCGCAAAAATTTCCCGATGTGATCGCGGCGATGACCGGCATGTCGCGCATCGGCGACATCTATCGCCCGGCCGGTGGCGACCTCGTGCCCTGGCACGACAAGCGCTTCGCCGCCTTCGAATTGCTGCAGCAGGCAGGCCGGGCCATCCGCGATTGAACGGCTTCGCTCACGTCCAGAAATAGCGGACGATGTGGAAGAACACCGGTGCGGCGAAGACCAGGCTGTCGGCGCGGTCCATCATGCCGCCGTGACCCTCGATCAGGTGACCCCAGTCCTTGACGCCCTGGTCGCGCTTGATCGCCGACGCCACCAGCCCGCCGAGGAACCCCATCAGGCAGGCGATGAAGGCGACGCCTGCCGCCGCCAGCGGCGAGAACGGCGTCAGGAACGACAGCAGCGCGCCGAGAAGGCTCGATGCCACCAGCCCGCCGCCCAGCCCTTCCCAGGTCTTCGAGGGCGAGACGGAGGGCGACAGAAGATGCCTGCCGAACAGCTTGCCGAAAATGTATTGCAGCACGTCGCTGCCTTGCACGGTGATGATCAGGAAGGCGATGAGCAGGAGGTTGCGGCCCTCGAAACCGGGCACGTTGAGGGTCAGCAGCGCCGGCACATGGCTGACGCAGTAGACCGAGATCATGACCGCCCATTGCTGCGCGGACACGCGCTCGAGGAAGCGCTCGGTGTCGCCGTTGAGCGCGGTGACCGCCGGCATCAAGAGGAAGCAGTAGACGGGGATGAAAATGGTGAAGAGCCCGTACCAGGCGGTCCACACCAGCCAGTACTGGAAGGGAATGATGATGCCGAACATGCCGAGCAGCACCCAGTGGTCGCTGCGCCGGCTGTGCGTCAGCGTCACGAACTCGCGCAGCGCGGCAAACGAGATCAGCGCAAACAGGATGGTCATGCCGGTGCGGCCGAAGAAGAAGGCGACGGTGATCGCCAGCACCATCACCCACCAGGCGTTGATGCGCTGGTTCAAGTTGACGAGCGTCGAGGGCAGCGGCTTCGGCGCCCGCCATGAGAGGATACCGGCAACGATGCTCGCCATGGTCAGCACGCAGATCAGGCCGGCCAGCAGGATGACGGTTTCATGCATTGGCGGCAGTGTCATACGAAGTCTCTTTGCCTGGTCATGCTAGTGGTCCCGATCGGGACGCGGGTTGAGCGACAGCAGCGTCTGGCGCGCGCGCTCGAGGAAGGTGTGGCGTTCTTCGCCGGGCGCGATCGCCACCGGCGGACCGAAGACGACGCGGCACAAAAGCGGCACCGGTAGGAACTGGCCCTTGGGCAGCACGCGCGACATGTTCTCGATCCAGCACGGGATGAGTTCGACATCCGGCCGCGCCATCGACAGATTGTAGAGGCCGGAGCGGAACGGCAGCAGATCCGCCTCCGTCGTGTTGCGAGTGCCTTCGGGAAACAGGATCAGCGAGTGGCCGTCGTCGAGCACCGACAGCATGATCGAGATCGGGTGTTGCGTTTCGTCGGTCCACTGCCGGTGGATGAGCACGGACGACAGCATGTCCTGCGCGATGAAGCGGCGCAGCCGCGACTTGCCCCAATATTCGGCCGCCGCGATCGCATGGGTGCGGGCGCGCACCTTCTCGCTCAGACAAGCCGACAGCAGGATGAAATCACCATGGCTGGCATGGTTGGCGAAGTAGATGCGCTGCCGCTCCGACGGCTGGCTGCCGTTCCAGATTGGTCTGACGCCGGTTACCACCCAGGCCGCCGCCGACAGGCCGACCGACGTCACCGTCTGCAGCAAGGTGAAGGTGTTGGCGCGCAGGTGAAGTTTTGTCATGGCTCAAACAAACGCTGCGAAAAGGGATGCCGCAGCAAACATGGCGAGCGCCATGCGCTGCCTTGTCAGCAGGCGGCGCGTGCCTGCCATGCGATGGTCGAGCGAGCGGCCGCCGGCAGTGGTGGATTTCAGGCGCATGCGCGCCAGCACATCGTCGACCGCGGCACCCCCGGCGGCCTCGCTGGCGTGGCTTGCCATCAGCCGGAACAGCAGCGCATCGAACAAAAGCAAGGCCGAAAGAGCCAGCGTGGCCACGGCGCTCGCCGCCGTGACCAGCCAGGCCGCCGCGGACAGCGCTGTCGTCTGCGGTCCGGCCACCAGGCCGATGACCGGCGCTGCCATCACAGCCGCGACCACCAGCAGGATCGGCCACACCGCCTGCACCATCAGCCCGGCGGCGAATATTTCGGCCTTCTCGGGAAAATTGTCGCCACTCATGCCGGCCAACTCATGTCGGTTCTTCCAGCCCCGGTTCATCCAGCCCGATCTGAAGGTGCACGGGCCTTCCCGACGCGGCGAGTTTCTTGCGCGCCTGTGCAGCTGTGTACGAGCGCCCCGTCACCACCAGCCAGTCGGCGACGATGGCCGCACTGCGCTGGAAGCCGAGCGCGCAGCAGACCAGGACGGTGCCGCGCCGGCGCGCCAGCTCGATCGCCGCCACGGCCCGCTCCAGCCTGTCGTGAGGCGGCGCCACGAGGTCGAGCATCGCGTAGCTGATCCAGCGGCAGGTCACGCCACCGGGCCGTTCCAACTCGCCGGCAAGGTCGATCACCGTGCCGAAACGGTTGGCCTCGTCGGCACTCGGAAACCGGCCGAGGAAAACACCGTCGGTGATCTCCACTTGCGGCGCCAGTTGGCGGGTCCATACCCACACATTGATCCGGGCGCCAAGCCGGTAGGGCAGGAGCAGGATACGGTTGGCCAGTGAGACGCTACCATCGGCTGCCTTCTGGAACACTTTGGCGCCGGCCCCAGCATAGCCGAAGGCGACGATGGCCAGCGCCAATGCCGGCCACAACAGGATGAGAAAATCGGCGGAGACCAACGCGCCCTCGGCAGCGCCGGCCAAGGCAAGGGCCGCCCCCAGCCCGTAATAACCCGCCAGCCGCCGCGCCCTTGGGTCGGCGGTCAACCGAAAACCCCAGAATGGCAGCTCGCCGTTGGACGGAAACAGCCACAGCGCAAACAGGCCGAGCAGGGCGCCGGTCGGAATGTCGATGAAATGATGCTGCCAGGTCGTCAGCACCGAGGCGCCGATGAGAAAACACCAGACGTGCCAGACCGGGCGGAGAATGCCGCCGAGACGGTGACGTGCCAGAACGTGACGCCAATGGTCCCAGATGATCACCAGGAGTGCGATGTGCAGGGATGGCGCTTGGTTGAACGGCTTGTCGAAACCACCGAGCACCGCAAACAGGAAACCCGGCAAGCCGGTGGTTTCCGGCCGCACGAAGGTCGCCGTCAGCGGGAACGCGACGAAGCAGGCGACGGCAATGATCTGCGCCGAGAGATAGCGGCCGGCGAGCCGGTCGACGCCGCGCCTGGTCGTGTTGAGCAACAGCGACAGGCCGTAGAACAGATTGATAGACCAGTAGGGCACGATCGTCCAGGCGACGAACGGGATGGCGTGTTCCCAGGCAAACACGATGCTGCCGACATGGTCGCGCCGCGACGCCAGCCAGTTGGCGAAGCCGTAGGTCGAATAGAAGAACGGCGCCAGCAGCGCCAGCCAAAGGGCGGCCCTCAGCACGATACCCAAATTGTGTTCCCGAGCCGGGGCAGGGTCAGTCGCAGGTGCGGCCATGGTCTCAGACGCGCCGAGCGACCGAAACAGTGAAGATGCCCCATTGGTCGATGCGCTGGTCGATCTTCTCGAAACCGGCCGCCGTCACCAACTGGTCCATCTCGCCCTGCGTGCGCCGCCGCATCACCCAGGCCTGGCCGCCGCGATGCGAGGTCAGGCTGCGCGCGATCATCTCCAGCTGCGGATGCCACGGCTGATTGGTGTAGACGAGCAGGCTGCCGGACTGCATGGCGCTCGCCAGCCCGCCGAGCGAGCGGGAAATCATCGTATTGTCGGCGAACAATTCGTAAAGTCCGGAGACGATGGCGAGGTCCGGCGCCGGGGTCAACCCAGCCAGCATGTCGGCATCGAAGGCGTCGGCCTGATGGAAGGTAACGCTGGTCGGCAGACGCCGCTCGGCGATCAGCTTCGAGCCGAGCCCGACATTGAGTTCGGAATAATCCTGCAGCCGCACGCTTGCTGGTGGTTCAGTGCATTTGGCGACGGCATCGAGCACATAGCGGCCGTGACCGGCGGCGATGTCGAGCATGTGGACGGGACGGCCGGCTGCCTTCAGGCTGGCGGCGGCGTTGCCGATCAGCTCTTCCAGATGCAGCTTGCGCTGGCGGATGCCGCGCCAGCCGATGGCGTCGAGGAAGGTGCGGTCTATCATGCGGCCGATGAAGCCGATGCCGCGCGCGTCGTTCTCGTAGACATAGTCGAGCGTCGAGCCGGAATCGAAGCCGGTGGCGATGCCGGTCTTCATGCCCGAAGACAGCCAGGCGCCCATGCGGATCGAGGCGCGGCTTATCGCCCAGTAGATACCCTTTGGCGACAGCAGCGCCAGCGGCGAGGCCAGCCTCTCGGCCTCGTCGCGGGTGTAGCCGGCGCGGTCGGCCTGAAGCAAGTCGATGGTTTTCTCCGGCGTGGCAAATTGCTTTTCGAGGAATGGCCGGATCAGGTCCAGCGCCTGCTTGCGATCGCGCTCGCCCAGCGTGTCGTGGAAGAAGCCGGGCAGCACATGCCGCTCCTTGGCGCTGCTGCCGAGATTGACGAAGAACTCGTGCTGCGGTCCATGCCGCACCACCCAATCGCTGCCGGAGATCAAGAGCTGCGTCGGCGCGGTGATGGCGCGCGCGTCCGAGACGATGCGGGCAGCGTGGTCGTAAAGCTCGACCAGGATGTTGGAGGCGATCGGTCGCGTGATCAGCGGATCGGCGTCGAAGGAAGCGATGCGCTCGGCATCATGCGTCAGGAACTTCGCCTTGACGTAGGAATTGACGAAGAAGCGGCCCTTGAGCTTCTGCCACAGCGCAATGCCCTCCTTGGCGAAGGGCACGTAGAGCTTGACCGAAAAGGCCGGTGAAGCCACCACCAGCGCGCGGATGTCGGGCGCATGGTCATGCACCCAGGCAGCGGCCAGCACGGCGCCGAAGGACTGCGCGATCAGCGCGATGTCGCGCTGGCCAAAACCATCCCGGCCGATCTCACGCACCAGGCACTCGATGTCACGAACCAGGGCGGCAAAGGATGGCGCATAGCCGCGCTCGCCGGCCGAGCGGCCATTGCCGCGCGCGTCCCAGGCGTAGAAGGCATGGTCGGGCATGGCGAGTTCGTCGACCAGATGCGCCATGCGGCCGCCATGCTCGTGGCCGCGATGGAACAGAAGGATCGCACCCTTTGGCGTCGACCCGGCGGCCGGCCAGTAGCGGTAGAAGATCTCGGTGCCGTCATGGCTCTTGAACGTGCGCTCCTGCGCGATGCGCTCGAGGCTTGCCGGTGCTCCGGCTGCAATGGTCTGGTGGATCATGGTTTCCCTCTGGCGGTCGGGTGCCTGACGCTTTGGCATCATGCGCCGCCCGCTCTAAGGCCGCCGCGTATCCGGTTGATGGCGGTTACGACTGACAGTGTAGCCATGACCGGAAACACAAAGGGCACAATCGCTTGGAACCACAGGCCGCAGGCGATGAGGAAGGCGATGACGCCGAGCGCCAGGGCCCGGTCGCTCTTGCCGAACGGCCCGGCATAGTTGCGCCCGCTGCCTGCGGCAACGCCAAGCACGCCGGCGAACTCGACCAGCATGGCGGTAATAGAGAAGGCGACGACACCCCAGGCCGGGAACAAGGTGGCAAAGGCCAGGATCAGCGCTAGGTCCGAGACGACGTCGCAGAGTTCGTTGAGATACATGCCGAGTTTTGATGCTTGTCCATGTTCCCTGGCCAGCATCCCGTCAATGGCGTTGAGCGCCATGCGCACAAACAGCACCACCGGCATCAACAGGAACACCAGGGGACGGAAGGCAAAGGCAGTGACCACCAGGCCTGTGGCGATGGACAGTGCTGCGGCGAGAAGCGTGATCTGGTTGGCGGTGACGCCGGCATCGGCCAGCCGGTCGGCCAACGGCCGCAGCCTGGCCTGAAAGGCCGGTTTCAGTTGATAAAGCGTTGGCATGTGCGATCCCCCAACCGCGGCTCATGACAGTGTCGGCCAGATTGGTCAATCGGCAGGCAGGGCGCAAGGGCTCGCACCAGCATCCGCACCGTTGCGGGACTCGAAACTCCCGGCATGGATGCAGAGGCGCAGCCGAAGATCTCGGCCAAGCAGGATGTTGCGCGCTACAAACCGCCTCGCAAATGATAACTTTACAAATACTCGTATTTATGTGAAGTAAATCACTGAAAGGTCGATCATGACAAACAGTCGCTTCGCCACCCGCCTGAATTCCTTCGCCTCGCGGCCGCAAGCCGAATGGCCTGATCTCACCGGCAAGCCGTCCATGCTGCAGATGGCCACTCGCGCGGCCAAGGTCGACGGGTTGACCGATCTTGATCTTAATTTCCCCGATCATGTCAGTGAAAAGCCGGCTGAAATCGCCCGAAAGCTCGGCGATTTCGGGCTTTCCATCAATGGCTTTGCCATGCGTTACTACTCCAATCCGGCCTTCAAGCTCGGCGCCTTCACCAATCCGGACCCGGCGGTGCGCCGCGAAGCCATCGACTTGACCAAGGCCGGTATCGATGCGGTGCGCGCGGCCGGCGCCAGTCTGATGACGCTGTGGCTGGGCCAGGATGGCTTCGACTATGCATTTCAAACTGACTATGCGACGCTCTGGCAGCACGAAATCGAGGGGATTCGTGAAGTTGCCGCGCATGATCCCGGCTGCCAGATCAGCCTGGAGTACAAGCCTAACGAACCGCGCTCCTACTCGCTGATGCCGGATGCGGCGACCACCTTGCTGGCGATCCGCGAGGTCGGCCTACCCAATCTCGGCGTCACGCTCGATTTCGCCCATGTGCTCTATGCCGACGAACAGCCGGCCTTCGCCGCGGCGCTGATCGCTCGCCACAGCAAGCTGCTCGGCGTCCATCTCAACGATGGCTATGCCAAGCGCGACGACGGCCTGATGGTCGGCGCGGTGCACACGCTGCAGACCATCGAACTGCTGTGCCAGATCCGTCGCGACGGCTACGCCGGCGCCATCTACTTCGACACTTTCCCCGACATGACCGGGCTCGATCCGGTGCGCGAATGCGAAGTCAACATCGCCACCGTCAAGCGCCTGCTGCGCGTTGTCGACCGGCTGGAGAAGGATAACCGCCTGTCCGCCGCGATGGCCAGCCAGGACGCCGTGACGTCGCAGGCTATCGTCCAGGAAGCCATGCTCGGGCCGGAGACGAGGGGACGTGGATGACGTTGAGCAATCTCGATCTGAAAGCCGTGGGGCCGCGCATCCGCATGATGATGCCGCATCTCACCCCGCTTGAGGCCAAGGTGGTGGAAACCGTCTTCGGCCGGCGCGGTTTCGACGAGACCATTCCGCTCAAGCAGATCGCCGAGGAGGCCGGCGTGTCGGAGGCGATGGTGGTCAAGATCGCCAAGAAACTCGGCTTCTCCGGCTACCGCGACTTCCGCACCGCCGTCTATGAATACAGCCGCCTCCCGACCGCCGAGATGCACCAGGAACTGTCGGTCGACGACAGCTCGGCCGAGATCGTGCAGAAAGTGTTCCGCACCTCGATCCAGGCGCTGGAGGAGACGCTCGCGATCCTCGACATGGACGATTTCGACCGTGCCGCCGATCTGCTCTACCGCGCCAGGAACCGCGATTTCTATGGCGTCGGCGGCTCCGCCCAGATCGCCCGCGATGTCTCGCACAAATTCCTGCGCATCGGCATCCGCGCGTCTGTCTATGACGACTCGCACATGATGCTGATGTCGGCCTCGCTCCTCGGCGCCGACGACATCGCCGTCGGCTTCTCGCATTCCGGCAACACGTCGGCCGTCATCGACGCCATCCATCTAGCCCGCAAGAGCGGCGCCCGCACGCTGGCCATCACCAACTACGACAACTCGCCGCTGGCCCAGATTGCCGACATCGTGCTGTGCTCGACCGCGCAAGGCTCGCCGCTGATGGGCGAAAACGCGGCGGCGCGCATCGCGCAGCTCAACATCCTCGACGCTTTGTTCGTGGCGGTGGCGCAGCGCGACTATCAGGCGGCGGAGCGCAATCTCGGCCGCACCATGTCGGCCGTCACCTCGAAACGAAAAGACCGGGGCACATGACGGTTCCGCTGGTCACCGTCTTCGGCAGCCTGCACTACGACATCATGGTCGACGCGCCCGACCGTCCGCGTAAGGGCGAGACGGTGACCGGCCGTGCCTGGCAGCCGAAATGCGGCGGCAAGGGCGGCAACCAGGCGGTCTCGGCGGCACGCGCCGGCGTGCGCGCGGCGATGATCGGCGCCGTCGGCGACGACGATTTCGGCACGGCGCTGCTGGCCAATCTAGATCGCGCCGGCGTCGATCGCCGCTTCGTGCGCGTGGCGGCAGGCGCAGGCTCCGGCATGAGCGTGGCGATCTTCGACAGCGATGGCGACTATGGTGCGGTGATCGTCTCCGGCAGCAATCTCACGCTGGACGATGATGACGTCGTGGCAGCAAGGGAGGTGGTGGTACAGACGGCAGTGCTGTTGCTGCAAAACGAAGTGCCCGACGCCGCAAACATCGCTGCCGCGCGCGCGGTGAAGGCATCCGGCGGCCGCGTCGTGCTCAACGCCGCACCGGCGCGAACACTGTCGGCCGAATTGACCGCGCTGATAGACATCGTCATCGTCAACGCCATCGAAGCGGAATTTTTGGCCGGCATTCCGGTCGTCGATACGCTCGCCGGCGCAACCGAAGCCGCGCGGCGGCTGATCGATGCCTACCCCTCGGCGATCGTCACCGCCGGCGGCGAAGGCGTCGCCTATTGCGACCGGACCGGCGCGGCCTTCGCGCTGGCGGCCGTCCCCGTCAAGGTCGTCAGCACCCATGGCGCCGGCGACGAATTCGTCGGCGCCTTCGCGGCAGGCCTTGCGCGTGGCCATCAGATGGAAGCAGCGATTGCCGCAGCCAATGCCACCGCCGCCTTGCTGGTGGCGACACCGGAGGGAGAGCGCAGCTCGCGTTGAAAACTCAGGCCGCATGTTGCCGCCTCCAAACCCGTGCCCCCGTCGATGAGCGAAACGGCAAACCGGGGCGCGGCTAGAACCCGCTTGGCTTTGCCCTGATGGAGGCGCGGGACCAAGCTGCGTGGTCGAAGTAGGGAGCTTCAGTCCGCTTCGCCGGCCGAACCTTTGCCGCACTGCGCCAGCACCTTGCCGATCGCAGCGCTCGAGCCCGTCAGCGGAAAGCTGTTCTCGCCATATTTGTCGGCCGTAACCGTGACGTCGCCCTTGCCGCGCAACAAGCCGAGCAGTGGATCGTCTTTGCTCAGCTCAGCCGTGAAGTAATTGTACATGGCCTCGAGGTCGAGCTTTTTGGTCATGCTTTTGTCACCGCCCTTGAAGGTGAAGGAAGCGCTGATGCCGGGCTCCAGCTGCTGGCCGGCCGCGCCCAGATCGTAGCTCAGCAACGGCTTGTCGAAACAGACCAGCATCAGATGCGCCTCGGCCTTCGGTCCGCCGCACACCGAAGCCGTCAGCACGCTGCCGCCTTCGTCTTCTTCCATCTTGGCGCTCCAGTTGCAGGACGCGGCAAAAGCCGGCTGCGCGGCTTGCAGCGCGGCCAGAACGGAACTTGCCATGATGAACTTCGCCAATGCACTTTGCATGATCCCCTCCGAGCTACATTCAACGAGATCATACAGGACAAAAGGCCTCGCGACAGCGGCATGCCGTCTTAGCCCCGGCCCGCCCCATTGATCAAGCCTTTGAGACCGGCCTCGACGTCCAGGGCGGCTCCGGCGCGAAGCGCTTACCGATCCAGTCGGCGAAGGCGCGTGTCTTGGCGGCTTGTCCCCTGGCCGAGGGCATGACGACATAGACAGCGCCTTCGTCGGCCAGCGTCCAGTCCTCCAGCAACGGCACCAGCCGTCCGTCGGCGAGTTCGCGCCCGACCAGCCAATCGGTGCTCATCATCAGGCCGAGGCCTTGCACCGCGGCTTCGACCAGCACTTCGGCATCGTCGCAAACCATCGGCCCCGAGACTTCGACGTTAACGCGGCGGCCCGAACTGTCGGTCATCTCCCAGGTGGGAAAGGTCTGGAAGCCGGAGAAGCCGAGGCAGGCGTGTTCGGTCAGCGCTTCCGGCGCTTCCGGCGCGCCCCTGCGGGCGAGGTAGGAGGGAGCAGCGCACAGCAACCGCCGCCGTGTCGCGATCTTGCGCGCCACCAGGCGCGAGTCCTCCAGCGCGCCGAGACGGACGGCGACATCGAAGTTCTCTGCAACGAGATCGACGAACCGGTTGGAGAACTCGGCCTCGATGCGGACATCCGGGAACGTCGCTAGAAAGTGCGGCAACAGCGGCCCGATCCACATACGCCCAAAGGTTCCCGGCAGCGCCAGCCGCAGCAAGCCGCGCGGCGTCCCGCTGGCATGCGCGGAAGCAGCAGCCTCGGCTTCGTCTACCGAGGCCAGGATGGCGCGGACGCGTATCAGGAACTCCGCTCCCGCCTCCGTCAACGATACGCTTCGGGTGGTCCGGTGCAGCAGCCGCACGCCGAGCCGCTGCTCCAGCGATTGCAGGCGGCGTGACAGAACCGTCGAGTCGCGCCCGACGCGCAACGCTGCCTTGGTGAAGGAGCGCGCTTCGGTGATGGCCGCAAAGGCGGCCATTTCGGCAAGGCTGGCGGGGTCGTGTGATTGCTGCATAAAGCACAGGACTCAAATGTAAAAATTCCGGATTATCTGCTTGTAGCGCAGCAGATAGCTTCACTCAATCCTGACGATTGACCCCTTAAACAGGAATGCGTGAGCCATGAAAGCCATCGAACTGACCGCCGCCAAGCTGGACGCCTTTCGCGCCACCACCATTGCCACGCCTGAACCGCAGCGCGGCGAAGTGCTGATCCGCCAGCGCGCCGCGAGCCTGAATTTCGTCGATGTGGCGGTGGCCAGCGGCAATTATCGCGTGCCCGGCTTTCCGCTCATTCCCGTCGCCGACGGCGCCGGCGAGATCGTCGCGCTGGGGGAGGGCGTTACGGATTTCGCCGTCGGCGATCGCGTCGTTGCCCATGCCAAGCCGCGCTGGATCGGCGGTCCGCCCCGGCCTAACGAGATGACGCAGATGCGCGGAATTTCGCTGCCGGGGTCGCTCGCCGAATATGTCGCGCTGCCGGCCAACTCGCTCGTGCTGGTACCGGCTCGTCTCTCTTTCGAGGCGGCGTCGACCCTGCCGATCGCCGCGACCACCGCCTGGAACGCCGTCCGCGCCGCCGATGTCGGGCCGGGCTCGGTCGTCGTGCTGCTCGGCACCGGCGGCGTCTCCATCTTCACCCTTCAGCTGGCGAAAGCCGCTGGCGCCACCGTCATCATCACTTCTTCGTCGGACGAGAAGCTGGAGCGGGCGAAGGCACTCGGCGCCGATCATCTCATCAACTACCGCGCGACGCCCGACTGGGACGGCAAGGTGCTGGAACTGACCGGCGGCCTCGGCGCCGACCTCGTCGTCGAGACCGCCGGCACCGCCACCTTCGCCCGCGCCGTCAACGCCACCGCGCCTGGCGGCACGCTGTTCACCATCGGTTTCGTCACCGGCGCCGAGGCCACGGTCGACCTGCTGCCGATCATCATCAAGGCGCTGAAGGTGGTCGGCAACAACACCGGGTCGGTATCTGACCTTCGCGCCGCCGTCCGCGCCATCGCCGCCGCCCGCATCGACCCGGTCGTCGACAAGGTGTTCAGCCAGGAGCAGGCGGCCGAAGCCTACGCGCACATGTCGGCAGGCGGGCAGCATTTCGGCAAGCTTGCGTTCAAGCTCGACTGGTAACCGAGGCGCGCGAGCTGCCAATCTCCCCCCTTGAGGGGGAGATGCCCGGCAGGGCAGAGGGGGTCGGTCCGACCGGGCTCGACCTACGGCGGCGGAAGGAGGTTGGCGCTCTACGAGAGGCGACCCCCTCTGTCGCCTTCGGCGACATCTCCCCCTCGTCAAGGGGGGAGATTACGCACGCCGCTTCCTAGATCAACTTCTCCAGCGTGATCGGGAGGTCGCGTATCCTTTTTCCAGTTGCGTGGAACACCGCATTGGCGATCGCCGGCGCTACGCCGACGATGGCCAGTTCGCCGACACCCTTGCCGCCGAGCACCGAAGAGTGCAGGTCGGGAATGCCGACCGAGATGACCTCGATATCGGGGATGTCGGCATTGGTCGGCACCAGATAGTCGCCGAGATTGTTGTTGACGATGCGGCCATGCCTGCGGTCGACAATGCCTTCTTCAAACAGCGCCTGGCCGATGCCCATGATGATGCCGCCCTTCCACTGGCTTTCGGCCAGCTTGGGGTTGTAGAGCCGGCCCGAATCCAGCGCCGATACCACGCGCGACACGCGCACCGTGCCGAAATCCTCGTCGACGCGCACCTCGATGAAATGCGCGCACCAGGAGTGGCGCGAATAGTCGCCCTCGGTGTGCGGCAATGCCGCCGCGATGGTGGTGTAGTTCTTGTAGCGATCGGCGGCCGTCGAGTTCGCCGGCATGGTGTCGCCTGTGGCCTCGATGCGGTCGCGGCCGACGCTGGCCAGCAGGTCGGCGATCGAGACATCGGGACCATCGCCGCGCGGCGACCTGATGCGGCCGTTGGCGACGACCAGCGTGTTGGCCTGCAGCGCGTGGAAGGGCGAGCGTGAATCGCTGATCGCCAGACCAACCAGCTGGTCGAGTGCCGATGTCGCTGCCTTGTAGACCGCGCCCGTCATCACGCCGGCCAGCCGCGACCCGCCGGCCACGCCGGCGCGGGGATACCGGGAATCACCGAGCTTCACCACGACATGGTCGGCCGCCACGCCTACCGTTTCGGCCGCTGTCTGCGCCAGGATCGTGTAGGTGCCCTGGCCCATGTCGATCGAGGAGCTTTCGACCTCGACCGAGCCGTTGGCAAGGATACGCACGATGGCCTCGCCGTAAGCGCGCCGTACCGGATAGGTGCCGGCGGCGACGCCCCAGCCGATCAGCTGGTTGCCGTCGCGCATCGAACGCGGTTTGGGCGTGCGCTGGGCCCAGCCGAAGCGTTCGGCGCCAGCCGCGAAAGCCTCGCGCAACTGCCGCGTCGACCAAGCCTTTTTTGCGTGCGGATCCTGCTCGGCGTAATTCCTCAGCCGGATCTCCAGCGGATCGATGCCGACCTCGTAGGCGAGCTCGTCAATGGCGCTTTCGATGCCGAAGGCGCTAGGGTTTTCGCCCGGCGCGCGCATGGCGCCAGGCACCACCGAATTCACCCGCACGACATTCTGCTTCGAGGAGAAGTTGGGCGTCGCATACATGATCGAGGTGACCACGCCCAAAGGCTCGACCCACATGCCGTCGATCGACGTTTCATTGACGCCGCGATGCACGATCGACTGGATTTTTCCGTCACGGTCGGCGCCGATCGTCACCGTCTGGCGGGTCGCGGCGCGGCCGCCATAGCCGGTAAAAGTCTGCGGCCGAGTCATGACCACCCTCACGGGCCGTCCCAGCATCTTGGCTGCGGCAGCCGCTACCGCGCCGTGGCCGAGCGCCAGCGCCTTGGAGCCGAAGCCGCCACCGATATAGGGCGAGACCAGCCGTACATTTTCGAACGGCACGCCGAACCATTCGGCATAGGTGCGGGCCATACCGTCGAGCCACTGGCTCGGTTCCCACACGGTCAGCCGGTCGCCCTCCCAGCGGGCGATGAGGCCATGCGGCTCCATCGGCGCCTGGTATTCGCGCGGCGTGTTATAGGCGCCGCAGACGCGCACCGGGGCAGCGGCGAAAGCGGCCTGCGCATCGCCCCATTCCTTGGTCATGGCGGCGATCGGAATGCCGTCGCCCGCCTTGGCGTCGCTGAGGTCGACGATGGCCGGCGTCTCGTCATAGCTGACCTTGACCAGGGCTGCGGCCGCAACGGCCTGCTCGAAGGTCTCCGCGATGACCGCGGCGACATGCTGGCCCGAAAAGGTGATATCGCGCGCCAGCGGGCAGTAGGGCTTGTCCGGCGGCGGTGTGCCGAACCAGTCCGATGCAGTCTTCAGCGGCATGATGGTGTCCGGCGTCAGCACCTTGAGCACACCAGGTGCCGCCTCGGCGGCTGACGTGTCGATCGAGCGCACCTTGCCTGATGCGATCGTGCTTTCGACCAGGACGCCGTAGGTTAGCCCGTCGAGCTGCTGCTCGACGGCATATTTTGCCGCACCGGTAATCTTGGCCGGGCCGTCGACGCGCGACAGCCGCCCGCCAACCTGATCGGCAGTGCCGTCCGAAGCGTCGCCGTGCCGTGTCCTCGGGTCGTGAATGGTCATGACATGGCTCCCGTCTTGAGGATGGCGCGGGCAACGACGCGCGGCGCCAGTTCGATCTTGTAGTGGTTGGCGCCGTGGTCGATCGCCCCTTCCATGGCGAGCAAGCTGGCTGCCCGCACCCTGTCTTCGCTGAGCACCTTGCCCTTCAACGCCGCTTCCACGGCGTGCGCCCGCCACGGCTTCGTCGCGACGCCGCCCAGCGCGACGCGCAGGTCGCGAATGGTGCGGCCATCGGCTTCGAAGTCGATGCCGACCGCGGCGCTTGCAGCGGCGAACTCATAGGACTGCCGGTCGCGAACCTTGAGATAGGTCGACTGCCGGGCGGCGACTGAAGCCGGGATGCTGATGGCCGTGATCATCTCGCCCGGTTGCATGGCATGTTCCCTGTCGGGCGTGGCGCCGGGCAGGAGAAAGAAGTCGTCGACGGCAACCTGGCGTTCGCCAAGGTGAACCACGGCGTCGAAGGCGACCAGCGCGGTGGCGGGGTCACCGGGATACATGGCGATGCAGGCGTCGCTGGTGCCGAGCACGGCATGGCCGCGGGTGACGCCGCCGATCGCCGAGCAGCCGCTGCCGGCCGAGCGCTTGTTGCAGGCGGAAAAATTCGCGGGATCGCGGAAATAGGGGCAGCGCGTGCGCTGCATCAGATTGCCGCCGATGGTCGCCATGTTGCGCAGTTGCGCGGAAGCCGCCTGCCACAGCGCTTCGGAGACCGCGGGAAAGCGGCTCTTGATCTCGGCATGGTCGGCGACGTGGCTCATCTTGGCCAGCGCGCCGATCATGGCACTGTCAGCGTCGACCTTGATGGCGTCGAGTCCTTTGAGATGGGTGATGTCGACCAGGCTGTCGGGTTCGGCCACGCCGCATTTGGCGAGATCGACCAGCGTCGTGCCACCGGCAAGCAGCATGGCCCCAGGCAGGGCGGCAGCTTGGCGTGCGGCGTCGATGCTATGGGCGCGAACGTAGGAAAAATCCCTCATGACGCGACCTCCAGTGCCGCCTGGCGCACGGCGGCAACGATGTGCGGATAGGCTCCGCAGCGGCACAGATTGCCGGCCATGTATTCGCGGATCTCGTCATCCGAGCCGGCATGGCCCTCGCGGATGCAGGCCACCGCCGACATGATCTGTCCGGGCGTGCAGTAGCCGCACTGGAAAGCATCCTGGTCGAGGAAAGCAGCCTGAACCGCGTTGAGCGTGCCGTCATCGCCGGCCAATCCTTCGATGGTGGTGATCTCGCGGCCTTCGGCTTGTGCTGCAAGCGTCAGGCAGGACAGCACGCGCTGTCCCTCGACATGCACCGTGCAGGCGCCGCACTGGCCCTGGTCGCAACCCTTCTTGGTGCCGGTCAGGTCGAGGCGATCACGCAATGCATCGAGCAGCGTGACGCGCGGCTCGACCTGCAGTTCGTGACTGTGTCCGTTGATGGTGAGACGGATTGGGATAGTGGTGGATTTGGTTTGGTCGGTCATGAGGCGTCTGGCTCCAGTTGCTTGACGCTAGGGGATTGAAATGGGCTCGAGTGGGAGAGGACAAGGGAAGAGGCGACGGTGCGCCTAATCTCCCCCCTTGTGGGGGAGATGCCCGGCAGGGCAGAGGGGGCGCGAAGGAATGCGACGTTCCCGATTTACATGCGTCGACACGAATCTTGTCCGAGGAGGCGCTAGTCAGGCCTTGATAGGCTGGCGGGACAGCGCCCCCCTCTGTCCTGCCGGACATCTCCCCCACGAGGGGGAAGATTGGCAGCTCTGCCGCCCCGACTCTCCAGCCGGCAGGGGATGCTTCAGTCTTCACAATCTCAACACGTGACATATCGGCTCCCCTGATTATATGATAAGACTGCTCCACTAAAACGGAGGCGCCTCCGTTTATCTAGTTGGGGGCTTACCCCTTTGGGTTCAAGCCCCCATATATCAACAGTGGAGAAAAAATTGACCGAGCAGTCGCAAGCAATTGCCGACGAGAAGCGCGAAGCCGCAGCGCCAAGGCCGCTGCGCGCCGATGCGCAGCGCAACCGCGACCGGCTGGTCGAGGTTGCGGCAGCGGCCTTTGCCGAGCACGGTGTCGATGCCTCGCTGGAGGAGATCGCGCGCCAGGCCGGCGTCGGCATCGGCACGCTCTACCGGCATTTCCCAACCCGCGAGCATCTGGTCGAAGTGGTCTACCGGCGTGAAGTCGAGGCGCTCTGTGCGGCGGCCGATGACCTCGCCAGCCACCATTCGGCCGACATGGCGCTGGAACAGTGGATGCAGCGCTTCGTCGACTACATCGCCACCAAGCGCGGCCTGGCGGCCAGCCTGCGCATCCTGTTCAACACGAATTCCGCCGTGTTCTCCGACATGTCGGGCCGGGTGTCGCTGGCCTTGCGGCAACTGGTCGAGGCGGCGGTGGCCGAAGGCTCGATCCGCAGCGACGTCGATGCCTCCGATGTGCTGCACGCACTCGGCGGCATCTACTCGGCCCCCGACACCAAGGACTGGCGCGACCGCTCGCGCCGGCTGGTCAAGCTGCTGATGGACGGGCTGCGGTTCGGGGCAGGGAAGAGGTGACCTAGCGGCTCAAGCCGAACCATCGACCGCATAGAACGGAAACGCGCCGGGCAGCCCGCTTGCCGCCATTTCGCCACGCTTCTCGAACCGCAGGCCGGAGCCGACCACGAGATCGCGCACCGTCCTTGATGCGATGATTTCGCCCGGCCGCGCATGGTCAAGCAGACGCGATGACAGTTCGATCGCCGCGCCTGAAAATTGATGGCCCCGCTGCTCGCACTCGCCGATATGCACCGCCGAGCGGACCTCGACACCGGATTGCCGCAAGCGATCGCGGATGGCGATCGCGCACTGGATCGACCGCGTTGGCCGCTGGAACACCGCGAGCACCTTGCCGTCCGATCGCCTGATCTCTCTGCCTTCGGCCGCGAGGAGTTCGCCACGGAGCGCTTCGGCGTGCCGCTCGGCCGGGTCGATGCCGAAAGGCGAGCCCGTCATATCGAGGGACAGCACCGACACAAGCAGCCGTTCGCCTGGGGCCGCCGGCAAGGCGCCGGTGACGAAAGCCTGGATCTCGTCGACGATCCGATCGGAATTCTCGCCCCAGATGACGTGGTCGCGGCCGGCGAACTCAATGTATCGGGCGCCCTCGATGTGCGTCGCCAGGTAACGTCCTTCTTCCCGCTTCACCCAGCCGTCGCCAGTCGTCTGCATGATCAGTGTCGGAACATGGACAGCAGGCAGAATGTCGCGAACATCGATTTCGGCTCCCCAGCGCCACAGGGCGATCGCGTCGGCGGGCGAGGCAGAATTCCTGAGATAGGCGGCGAACCATTCTGTCTCGAACGTGTCGCTCATCAGACTGGGCGCCGCGTTGCTCATA
This sequence comes from Mesorhizobium sp. M0058, assembly GCF_040323095.1. NCBI lineage: Bacteria > Pseudomonadati > Pseudomonadota > Alphaproteobacteria > Hyphomicrobiales > Phyllobacteriaceae > Mesorhizobium > Mesorhizobium sp. M0058. The sequence continues at coordinate 73,562 of NZ_JAMYUQ010000017.1, read as the reverse complement.
TCCGCCGCCGCTCCCCATTCTTTCTCGACGATCGCCAGATCCTCTTCCACCTGCTCGCTTGTCTTCGCCCACGGATAGTCTTGTGACCACCTGCCGCGGGCGTAGGCCCCATTGAGCACGAGTGCCGCTGTGCGCTCGGGATAGGTCGCCGCGAACAGCATGCACATCGGGCCGCCCTCGGAGCTGCCGAAAAGCACCGTGCGCTTTGAGCCAACCGCATCCAGCACTGCCCGCACATCTTCCATCCGCTCTTCCAGGGTCGGCAGACCGACATTGCGGTCCGAGAGCCCGGTGCCGCGCTTGTCCATGCGGATTAGGCGCGAGAAAGTGCCGAGCCGCCGGTGCACATGCGAAAGCCGCGGCGAGCCCCAGGCGTGGTCGAGGTTGGAGACCCATCCCGGCACATGGATCAGGTCGACCGGACCGTCGCCGGTCACCTGATACGCGATGTTGATCCCGGCCGATTTGACATAGTGGGTCGGGGGGGCTGCGAGTTCGTGGCTGAAGCCGGTAGCGTCATCCGCATCAGTCGTGGGTGGCCGTGCCGGCGCCATTGTGCGGCGTGTGCGCAGCGTCTCGAACAATTGCCGCGTCTCCGGCTCCGGCTGCAGCTTGAGATCGCGTAGAAGCGCGGTGCGGCAGTGCTCATATTGCTTCAGCGCGAGATTGGTCCTGCCTTGCGCCGCATAGGCGCGCATCAGGGCACGGTGGACATCCTCCCTCAACGGGTCCATGGCCAGCAGGCGCGCCGCCGCGCGCACGCATGCGGCAGGATCGTTCGTCGCTGCATAATGCGCGACGAGCCTGTCGAGCGCCGCGACGGCCAGTGCCCGCAGCCGCTCGCGTTCGATCCTCAGCCAGTCCTCGAATGGCTCCTCCTTCAGGCCGAAGCCGTCGAGCAGGTCGCCGCGGTAGACATTGAGCGCCAGTTCGAGGTCTTCGGGTGCCGGGCTGGCGACCAGCGCCTCGAACCGCGCGACGTCGAAATCAAGGCCGTCGAGATGCAGAGCGACGCTGTTGCCATCGGTGAGGAAGCGGCCGCCGCCGCACGTCTGCATGGCCTTCCTGACAGACGATACCGCTTGCCGCAGGCTCATTCGCGCCTGCGCCTCGCTGTTGATGCCCCAGAGCAGGGTCGCCAGCTTCTCGCGCGACTGCGAATGCCCCGACTGCAGCGCGAGATAGGCGACCATCGCACGCGCCTTGCGGCTGATGGCTGGAACCGTGGCCCCGACGCCGGCAAAGTCGAAACCACCCAGCAGGTGAAGATAAGGTCCGGTCATCGGATCCGCCACGGTCACAGCGCGACGACGATCCGCTCAAGCTCACTCCATTTCAACACTTATTCCGCCGCCGAGGCGCTTTTCACGATTCCATCACGCAGGTTCCCACGCGTTGCTCACGGCGCTTGAGGAGATTGTTCGCACTGGATCTCTTTTCGCAGGAGGATACCGTGCATCACCCTGGCCCGACCGAGTGGCCCATCTGGCATGACGACCCCGGGCGCGACCGGCAGGAGCTTGGCGCACCATCGCGTCACGATATTGCGCTGGCCCGCTATCTCGAAACACAACAGGCCCATCGGGCATTGGCGGCTCGCAGACTCGATCCGGCGGCGGTCGTGGCCTCTGCACTGGCAGCGTTCGTCCGCTGCCTTTTCCGTGCAGCGCTGCGCCGAATTGTCCGCTGGCCAACCGATGCCGCGACAGGGATGGACGATTTCGGCTTGACGTTGTCCAAGGCTCATGCGGATCTTAGCAAGACCCTTTGGGGCCGCTGAGTGCAGCGCCCTTGGTCGACGATCTCATCCCCAACCGCCGCCGCCGCCGCCAGCCCCACCGCCGCCTCCGCTGCCGCCGAGAGAAGGAATCACGGGCGGCTTTTGCGGGATCTCCTCGGCCGGCTTCACCACTTTGCCGGTGGTCGCCTTCTTGTATCTGACCACCTTTGGCTGAGGTGCTACGCGAACCACCTTGCGATGTTTCACCGGCGGTGCCGGCTCAAACATCGGCGACACCGAGGTGCAGCCCATGAGCCCGGCCAGAACGCCGGATAGAATTATCCCGATGAATGCCTGCCCGATGAATGTCTGCTTGAATGCCTTGCCCACCATGGCCTCCTTATTGTTCAGAACAAATCCCGACGCGGATTGGCTTCTTCCCAGACCCCCCGGGCCGCATTGACCAGTTGCGTGTCCAGCGAACCGGACGCGGGAATCTTCGACTTGAGCTCTCGACGCAGGGCGTCCAAAGCTGCCGTTTTCGGCTTGGTGCCGAACTGCGCCAGGCCCTTTTTGGCGTCCGGCAGCTCCTTGCGCAGATCGAGCGCGACGGCGAATGCCAGGAAGCGCACCGCGACAGCCTGATCGGCCTTGTCGCCTTTCGCCATTTCAAGCGCCGCGCGATCATAGGCGCTCGACGGATCGCCGCGCGTGGTCGCCAGTTCGAACAGCCTTTGCGCTTCCGCCGGGTCCTGGCGCACACCGGCGCCGTCCCTGTACATGCGGGCGAGGCTGCCCGGAGCGTAGGGCTGGCCAAGATCGGTGGCCTGCTGGAACAACGCCTGCGCCGTCTTCGGATCCTTGTCGATGCCCTGGCCGGCCAGGTAATTGCGGCCGAGCAGGTTCATCGAATACATGTCCTGGCGCTGCACCCCCGCTTGCAGGAAGGCGACGGCGCGGGCCGGATCGGCAGGCACGCCGTTGCGGCCCTCGGTGAAGATGGCGGCAAGATCGTTCATGGCATAGGTGTGCCCCATGGCCGCCGCCTTGAGCAGCAGGTCGAGGCCCTTGGCCGTATCGCGGTTGACGCCATAGCCATTGAACAGCGCGCGTCCCCACGAGGTCATGCCGTAAGGATCGCCCTTGTCTGCGGCAGCCTTGTAGAGAGCGTTGGCCTGGGTGCGGTCTATGGTCGTTCCGGTTCCGGTTGCGTTGAGATAGCCGAGTTCGAAGACGGCGCGCACATGGCCTTTCTTGGCGGCGTCCTCGATGGCTGTCCTGGCCTCTCTAACCTGGCCTGCCGCAAGCAGGGCGCGGCCGAGCTCGTAGTGGAAGCGGGCGACGTCTGGATAGGTTTTCACGGCCGCCTCGCAGGCTGCCACCGCACCGGCGCCGATCTCGTTCGGCAGCAGGCCGGGCACCACCCCTTGCAGGTCGAGAGGCTCGCCGGCGGCGGTATCGCAGGCATCGACCGTCGGCGACAGCTTCATTGTCGCGGGCTTAGCCGAGCTGCTGTCGGCCCGGATTTCGAAGCCGACCTCGACCGGCGCGCCGGCGCCGATCTGCGGCTCGTAACGGAGATGGTCGACTTCACCGGCCAGAAGGCTGGATTGCGGCGACAAGGTTCGATCAGGCAATGACAGCGTTCCCGTTGCCGGATACCCCGAGACCTTCAGGCTGACCGCCGGATCGTCGGTGGGGAAATCCAGATTGAGCGCGACCGGGCCGACGCCGACGGGAATATCAAGCTTGCGGTTCTCGATTGCTTCGGCGGCGCCGGTGATGTGGATGCCGCGCTCCAGCACCTGCTGTTTCTGCTCGGCCTCGAGCGAAGCCATGATCTGCTGGCCGGCAGCGCCTTCGCCGCTCTTGACGCGGAATACGAGTATGCCCTGGCTCCCGCCGCCCCAAATGTCATGCGTGGCGTAGGCCAGCATATCCACCTCGTCCTGCGTGGCGGCTCCTTTGGGGATATCCATCTGCAGGCGCGGCAGGTCCTTGCCGGCAATCGGTTCGCCCACCGCGACGTCTTTGCCGTCCAGCACCAGACGGCCCATTGCCGGCGGCCGTTCGATGCTGATGCTGATGGCGCCGCCATCGACATCGACCGGCTCCGGCAGGCCGAGAGCGACAGGCCCGACCCCCGACAGCACCACCTTCTCCAGCACTGGCGGCAGCGAAGGCCGATTGTTGCGGCGCACCAGCACCACGTCGTCGATCAGCGAGGAATTTTCCCATGGCACCTGCATGCCGTTGGTGGCCTGCACGACATCGCGGCGCACCGCCGACATGACCGTTCGGATCTCCTGGTTCGGCGCCAGCGCGCGCCGCGAAAACGCCGATGAAAACGGGCTCAGGTCGCCGCTGCCGTCATAGGCGACCGCACCTGGTTCGGTGGCGAAGGCAATCAGCGTGTTGAGCGAGCTTCGCACCTGCGCCAGCCCATTATTGCCGGCGGTGACAAGCTGGTCGCGCAGCCAGTAATTGTTGCGCGGGAAGGGGTTGTTGCGGCAGGCATCGAGGATGATCACCTGGATCTTCGACTTCGAGCGCAGCTGCTCCAGCACGTCGTTGAGCTTGATGGCCTGGACCTCGATGTCGGCCGCCTTCTTCAACGAGGCGTCGACGGGTATCAGGAAATTCTCGCCGCCGATCTGAAAGCCGTGCCCGGAATAGTAGACGACGGCGAGATCGGCGCCGTCGGCGGCGGCAAGATAGTCCCGGAACTGGCCTTCGAACTGCTGCTTGGTGAGGTTCTCGGCGACGAAAACCTCGAAGCCGGCCAGCCGGAACGTGGCCGATACGTCCTGGGCATCCTTGGCCGGGTTCTTCAGCGCCGGGATGTCGCGATAATCGGAATTGCCGATGATGAGCGCGACCCTTCGATCGGCGCAGGCCTCAAAGCTTGTGAGGCCGGCAAGGATGAAGGCCGCGATGAATCCGCAAAGTCGGAGCATGACAAAACTCCTGGTCGCGGCCTGACGCCGACGAGAACACCGCTTGCGGCATCAAGGTCCGTTGAGAGTATGCAACCTGCCACAGCATAAAGTGAAAGGCCCGTCACCGCCAGACCATGGCAGGCGATTTCTTTCGGCGTCGACCGACCGCAGAGTGCAAGTAGCACGCGCTTCACGAGCAGGTATGTGACAAGTCTCACAGTTCGCTGTTTTGGGGGAATGCCTGGTGCCGGCGGCTGCGCGCCTATTCCTTGAAGAGCAATTCCTTGTCGTTCGAATATTTCACCAGCAGCGGAATGCTGGCGCCGCCGATAACGGGGCCGAGATGGCCAAACGTCCCCTCGATGACAGAGAACGGCTCGGGACGATCGACAAGGATACGTGCCAGTTTTCTGCGCATGGCCTTGGCGATCTCCTTGCGCACGCCATTGGGTATGGCGCCATCGATCACCACATTGTCGATGTCGAGCAAGGCAACGGCACTGCGGGCGGCATAGGCAAGCCCGTCCGAAACCTCATCGATCCACGCGGTGACCGGCTCTCCAAGGTCGCCCCAATCGTCGGGCGACGACCAGATGCGGCCGGCGTCCTTCTCCCCATTGTCCTGGTCGTTGAGCTTGCCGGCCAGCGAATGCAGCGAAGCGACGCGCAGCAGAGGCGTCATCCGGTCGCCCCTGCGCCCCGGCGCGGGCACCGGCATGTCGCCTAGCGCCCCGGCCAGCTTGTTGCGGCCGGGGAACAAGTGATGATCGAGCACCAGGCCGCCGCCGATGAAGTGCCCGACATAGGCATAGAGAAAGTCGGCGCGCGATCCGCCGGCGCCAAACATCAGTTCGGCCGCGGCCGACACCGTGGCGTCGTTGTAGAGGAACACCGGCCAGTCGAACGCCCGGTCCAGTTCGGCGCGAATGTCGATTTCCCTCCAGGCATCCAGCCTGCTCGCCGGCACCGCGCCCTCTTCGCTCAGGTTCCACTGATGGAATGGCGAGGCGATGCCAAGACCCGCGATGCGGTCTTGCTCTATCGATCTGTGCTTGCGGCACATGCGCGCGATGGCGCCCTTGGCGAATTTCATCACCTCGACGGGCGTCGGATAGTCGAACAGTGTGCGTTCGAACGACATCACGTCGCCGACGAAATTGACCAGGGCGACATCGGCGCTGCGATGGTCGACCTTGAGGCCGAAGGCGTACGCGGCTTTCGGGTTCAACGCATAGGGAACCGAGGGTTGCCCCAGCCGTCCGCGCAAAGGCTCCAGGCGCAGCAGCAGCTTGTTGTCGGCGGCGCGGTTGACGATGGTGGTGATGGTTTGCGCGGCCAGCCCGGTCAGCCGCGTCAAATCGGTCTTAGCCAGCTGCCCGTGCCGGCGGATGAGCGAGACGATCAGGCGTTCGTTGTAGATGCGGCTCTCGGCCTGCGTGGTTCCGCCGCTGCGGCCCTCGGCGATCTTTTCGAGACTGAAGAAGCTGGTTCCGGTCACGCTTTCCCCTGCGCAAGGAGTTTGGCCGCAAGGCGAGCCGATCAAAGCGCTGACGTAGCAATGCGGGCCTGGCAAGGCAACATTTAAATCCACCCGATGGAAAAATGTAGTTGACGCCGGCCGGCCCGCTGTCGTTCAAAGTATGCAGGCCTGGAGGAGCAATGCCGTGACGCAGACCCGGACCATCATGTGCTTTGGCGATTCCAATACCTATGGCGCCATTCCCACCCTGGCCCGGGTCGGACGGCACCGCTTCACGCCCGACCGGCGCTGGCCGGGCATCATGCGCCGCCAGCTCGGCAGCGGATGGGATGTGATCGAAGAAGGGCAGGGCGGGCGCACCACCGTGCACGACGATCCGATCGAAGGTCTCCACAAGAACGGGCTCAAATCGCTCCCGGTGTGCCTGGAAACGCATATGCCGCTCGACCTCGTCATCCTTATGCTCGGCACCAACGATCTCAAGCATAGGTTCTCGGTAACGCCGAATGATGTCGCTGATTCTATTGAGATCTTGGCCAGAATTGTGCTGCGCAGCGAAGCTGGCCCCGCAGGCGTGGCGCCCGCGGTCCTGATTGTTGCGCCGCCGCCGATGCTGGAGGTCGACTGGTTCGGCCAGATGTTCCTGGGCGGCGCTTCAAAGTCGATGCACTTTGCCGGCTTGTTCCGTGATGCCGCCCGGCGCGCCGGCGCCGCGTTCTTCAACGCCGGCGATGTCGTCGAGTCGAGCGCGGTAGACGGCATTCACCTCGACAGCGACGCGCATCGCGTGCTCGGCACGGAATTGGCCAAAGTCGTCCAGTCGCTGATCGGCAAGGCGTGATCGCGTGGGCGAGTCACCCGACTATCTCTGATTAATTAATTCCACTGGAAAAAGTTTTGACTTGCGAGCGGGAAGGTGGGTATCTGGGGAGACTGGGAAGAGTAGCGACCGCGAGGCTTGCGATGCGCGGCAACAATCAACGACAGGGAGGAAGTGAAATGCGATCTGACAGGAACATGATGCTGGCGACGCTGCTCGGCGTTGCCGGTGTGCTCGCGGGCGGTACCATTCTGGCAGGCGCGCAGGACGGCCCGGCCGGGCTCACCAAGCCGGCGGTATTTGCGCCGTTCGATCCGAAGGCGCCGGCCTGCAGCCCACCGCCCGGCCTGAACAAGGTGCTGGCCTTCGCGCAGGATAACGAGCGTGAATTCATGCAGGGCGTCGACCGCGGCCTGGCCGCCGCCGCCAAGGATCGCGGGCTGGGATATCGCCGCGCGCTTGCCAACAATGACGCCGCCAAGGGGGTCGAGCAGGTGCAATTGTTTCTCGCCTCCAAGATCGGCGGTCTGGTGGCGGCGCCTGTGGACCCGGCCTCCATGAGCCGCAGCCTGCAGGAGCTTATCTGGTCGGGCGCCTATGTCGGCACCATCGTGCCGCCGCCAGCCACGTCGCTGCTCAATGCGCCGCAATACGAGACCGGCAAGGTGCTGGCCGAAGCGGCCGCAGCCTACATAAAGGACAAGCTCGGCGGCAAGGCCAATGTCGTCATCCTGTCCCATGACAGCATGGAATTCCTGGCGCCGCGCTTTGCCGCCATGCGCGACATCTTCAAGGCCATGCCTGATGTCACCATCGTCGCCGACATCTCACCCAATCCCGTCAACAAGGAAGGCGGCTTTGCCACGATGAGCACCATTCTCCAGGCCCATCCCGACGTCGATGTCGTGCTCGGCGCCGACACGGTCGTGCTCGGCGCGCTGGCTGCCCTGGAAGCGGCGGGCAAGGCGCGGCCGGACCAGTTCCTTGGCGGCATCGACGGCGAACCGGAGGCAGTCGCCGCGATCAAGAAAGGCGGCGGTCCCTACAAGGCAAGCATCAGCCTGGCGTCGCCAGTCTTCGCTTATGCCATGGGCCAGCACGCGGCCGACTGGCTGGAGGGCAAGAGCATCCCGCAGGCGATGGATATCCTGCCCGTGGCGCTGACCAGCGACTACATGGCCCAGTACGAGGCCGATGTCGCCGACCCGGCCGCGGTCTACAAGGACCCGAAGCGCCGCGATATCTATCTCAGGATGTACGGCAACATCTGCTACGATACGCGCGACCAGTATGTGAATTTCCCCTGGTCATCCGAGGCAAAGTAGCGCCTGTTTTTCCCGCGCGATACGGGCGGTTCAGCCTGACCTGAAACCGCCCGCTTCAGTGAGAGGCAAGCATGAGCACAGACAGCCTTCGAACGGGGACGACACCGCTGCAAACGGGCCGGTTTTCATCCTTGCTGCCGGGCGTCAAGGCGCCGGGCGAAGCGTCTGGCCGCATCGGGCTGGCGCTGGTCGCGCTGGGCTTGATCATCGCCTTCTCGCTGTTGAACAAATCGTTCTTCAGCCTCGACAATTTCGTCGTCATCGGCGTCAACTCGACCTCGATCCTGATCGCCGTGCTCGGCACCTCCGCGCTGCTGATCGCCGGCTATGTCGACCTCTCCATCGGCAGCATGGTCGCCTTGATCGGCATCATCACTGCCAAGGTTGCGGTGGCGACGCAGAGCGCGCCGCTGGCAATCTGCGTCGGCCTGGGTCTCGGCCTTTTGCTCGGTCTGCTCAACGGTCTGCTGGTGCGCAGGCTGAGCATCTCGCCGTTGATCGTCACGCTGGCGATGCTGGCGCTCTATGGCGGCCTTGCCTTCGTCGTCTCCAGCACCGCGGTCTATGGTTTTCCCGAGGCTCTGCTCGAATTGGGGCGGGGCAAGATCTTCGGCATCCAGTACACCGTGATCATCGCCGCATCTGTCTTTGTCATCGGAGCCTTTATCTTGACCAGCACGGTCACCGGCTTGAGGCTCTACGCCATAGGCGGCGACCCGCGCGCAGCCGAACTCTGCGGCATTCCGGTGGGGCGCACGGTGGTTGGCCTCTACGCCGCCAATGGCTTGCTGATCGGCCTGGTCTCGGTTCTGATCGCCGGTCGTCTCGGCAGCATCACGCCGACCATCGGCGTTCGCTTCGAGCTCGACGTGCTCACCGCCGCGATCCTTGGCGGCGTCGCTTTTTCCGGCGGCTCCGGCCGGCCGCTCGGCATCGCCATCGGCGTTGCCACCATCGGCATCCTCAATGCAGGACTGATCTTCGTCGGCCTGCAATCATGGTGGCAATCCATTTCGGTGGGAAGCATGCTGTTGCTGGCGTTGGTGGCCGACCAGGCTGCGATCGGTTTTCGCGGCCGGCGCGCTCGGGCCGCCGCGACCAACTTCACGGTGGCGGACAATGGTGCCGTCGCCTCGGCCGGCCCTGCCGTGACGGAGGGCAATGGAGAGGCCCCGCAAGGTCCGGCATTCTCGATTGCCGGCGCCCGCAAATCCTACGGCGCGCTGACGGCATTGGAAGAGGCGAGTTTCACGGTCGGCAAAGGCGAGATCGTCTGTCTGCTCGGCGACAATGGCGCCGGCAAGTCGACGCTGGTGAAGATTATTTCGGGCGCCATCCAGCCCGATGCCGGCGCGATGACCCTCGAGGGCCAGCCGATTTCCTTCAGGAGCCCGCAGGATGCACGCGGCGCCGGCCTGGAGACCGTCTATCAGGATTTGGCGCTCTGCCCGAACCTCAGCGTCGCCCACAATATGATCCTCGGGCGTGAGGAAACGCGGCGTTGGCTCGGTGTCTTCCCGGTTCGCGACGACCGAAAGGCCGCCGAGCAGTGTCGTGCCCGGCTTGCCGCGCTGGGCGTCACGCTTCGCGACGAAAACGTTCTGGTGCGCTCGCTGTCGGGCGGCCAGCGGCAGTCCATCGCCATTGCCCGCGCGCTTGCCGATCACGTCAAGCTGATCTGCCTCGACGAGCCTACCGCCGCGCTCGGCGTCAAGCAGACCGCGCAGGTCGTCAAGCTGATCCGTTCGATCGCCGCCAGCGGCACCGGCGTCATCCTGGTCACGCACGACCTGTCGACGGTCAGGGCGCTGGCCGACAGGATCGTCGTGCTCAGCCTCGGCAGGGTGGCTTACGACGGCTCGGCCAAACAGCTGACCGCCGATCAGCTCTGGGGCCTGATGGCAAGCGGGACGCTGGCGCCGGCCGCTGGGTAGGAATGCCGATCGCAGGATCTAAAGCTCGAGGCAGACCTTGCCGAAATGCCTTTGCGCTTCGTAGTGCCTGAAGGCGGCGGCGATATCCTGCAGTGGAAAGCTGCTGTCGATGACAGGCTTCAGGCGGTTGACCTCTATCGCACGGATCATGTCCTGCTGGTCGGCTTTGCTGCCGATGGAAATTCCGCTGATGCGGATCTGGTTTGAAAACAGCGCCGGGATTGAAACTTCTGCTGCAAAGCCGGTCAGGACGCCGATGAGTGCGATATGCCCGCCTGTCCGGCAGGCCGCTATCGACTGCGCCAGCGTCGCCGGTCCGCCGACCTCGATCACATGATCGACGCCGCGTCCGTCCGTCAGTTCCCTGGCCCTGCCGCCCCACTGCGGCACCGCCTTGTAGTTGATGACGCTGTCGGCCCCGAGTCGTCTGAGCTTCTCCAGCTTCCCTTCATCGGACGAGGTGGCGATGACCCTTGCGCCGGCGGCCTTGGCAAATTGCAGCGCAAACAATGACACGCTGCCGGTGCCAAGGATCAGCACCGTGTCGCCGGGCTTTACCTTGCCGCATGTCACCAGCCCGCGCCAGGCGGTGACGCCCGTGCAGGTCAGCGTTGCCGCCTCGAGATGCGTATAGCCCGCCGGCGCCCTGGTGAATGCGTGCGCCGGCATGCACACATACTCGCTGGCGAAGCCGTCGAAACTGTCTCCGGGAATGTCGCGGCTTGTATCGGATCTCATGTCGCCGGCCAGCCACCAGGGGTAGAAAACACTGACGACGCTGTCGCCCGGCTTGAACGTGTCGACGCCGTCACCGATCGCGATCACCTCGCCGGCGCCATCCGACAGCGGCACGCGGCCTTCGGCGAGCGGCACCTTGCCTTGTACGGCGAAATCGTCGCGCATGTTCAGCGCGCAGGCGCGAATCCTGACCAGCATTTCTCCCGGCCCAGGCCGGGGCTGATCCACCTCGACCAGGTCGAGCTTGTCCAACCCGCCCGGCGCTCTCAGCCTGACCAGCTTCATAGTCTCTCTCCGACGTAAAGAGCGTTAGCATGGCGGCGGCGGTCCAGCCTATCGCCGGACCGGCCGGCCGGAAATCACGCGCAGCCAAGGCGCCAGATGGACGGCGCTCATCAAGAGATACATCAGCGGCATGCCGGTGAGCGGGGAGGCATCGGCCCCCAGGCACGACATGACGCCGTCGCCAGCGTGAATGCAGGTAAGCAGCGCCATCACGGCGAAAACAGGGGCCGCGGCGAGGCACAGCCAGTCGGCGGTGCGGAGAGAAACTGCATCGGAGCGTTTAGGGACCTCACTGTCGGTCCCTGTGCCGATATCGCTCATGGTCGTAATCCCTTGATGATCAATGCCCGGGTTTCCTGTCCCGTGAGGGACAGGAAACCAAGCTGGATGGGCGCCGCTCCAGGTCCTTACTTGCCGTCCTTGTTGCGGAACGCGGCTTCGCCGGCCGCCGACACTTCCTCCCACGTCTTGTCGGGCGCGGCGTCGTAATTGTCGTGCCAGTTCCACCAGCTGTAGAGCTCGGTCTGCGGATAGCCTTCGGGCGAATCCTCCCAGATTTCCTGGCGGCCGAGCGGCGTTGCGTCGAGGTAGCTCCAGACCGTGCCCATCTGCTCGTCGCCGCGGTTGTTGATGAAGTAGGTGCGATACACTTTCTTGCCGTCCTGGATGAACACGTTGTGGCCGTGCCATTCGTCGACGCCGAAATCCTTGTCGAAACTGTCGGTGATTGTGTACCAGGGCATCTCCCAACCCATCCGCTGCTTCAAGCTGGCAATGTCGGCCTGCGGCGCGCGGGAGGCATAGGCAAGCGTGGTGTTGCGGGCGTTGAGATGGGCGAGATGGCCGACCTGGTCGGCGCCGAGCGAACAGCCGCGGCAGGCATGTTCGGGCCAGCCGTGGACGCCGGGTTCGTAGAAGGCGCGGTAGACGATCAACTGGCGCCGGCCCTCGAACAAATCGAGCAGGCTCGCTTTGCCGTTGGGACCTTCAAACACATAGGGCTTGTCTACTTCCATCCATGGCATGCGCCGGCGCTCGGCCGACAGCGCGTCCCTGGCGCGCATCGTTGCCTTTTCCTTCACCAGCATCTTTTCGCGCTCGGCTTCCCATTCCTGCCTTGAAACGACCGGTGGGGTCTTCATTGCCACGTGCTTGGTCATTGCTTGTTTCCTTTGCCAGTTGTTGAGCCGTTGTGGCTTGTCGTTGCCTGTTGATCGTGAGGCAGGCTAGGGCCGCGAGGCGGCGAGGGCGGAGTTACAAATGTGACGGCATTTGCAGGCGGGCCACCGCAGCAGGGGTGGCGAGGCCGCACGGTGGGCTCGAAGTCCTCGGAAGCAGGCATGGTCGGTTTTTCCTTATTGAGAAGCTTAACACGACTGTCTGAGATGCTCAGGCTAGCGAATGCGAATATTGCCGTCAACGCAGGCCTGGGCGTCTTCAACCAGTCCAGATGGCTAGGTCGCCGTCCGCGGCTTGCTGCTTGGCGGTGGTGACTTAAGTTAGGGCCGATTAAGGGGAGCGGTGGGAGTTACAAATGTGACGGGATTTGCATGGACTCGCTGATCACCGCGGCAGGGCTGGCGCTGGCGGCGGGCAATCCGCTGGCGGCACTCGACCGCGTCGCCTTGCGCGAGGATGCCCCGGCGCTGGCGTTGCGCGGCATTGCCATGGCGCAGCTCGGCGATTTCCATCGCGCCAAAGTACTGTTGCGTAGGGCCGGCCGTGCCTTCGGTCCAAAGGAGGCGGTGGCGCGCGCCAGGTGCGTTGTCGCCGAAGCCGAGATCGCACTTGTTTCGCGTGATCTCGGCTGGCCGTCCAAGGCGCTCGACGCGGCGCGGTCGACATTGGAAAAGCATGGCGACCGGCTGAACGCGGCGCATGCCGGGCATCTCAAAGTGCGCCGCCTGCTGCTGATCGGCCGCCTCGACGAGGCTGAAGACGTGCTGGCTGGGCTCGATCCGTCGCCGCTTCCGCCGGCCTCACGCGCCGCGCATGAACTCGCGGTTGCCGGCATCGCCATGCGGCGCCTGAAGACGAAGGCCGCGCGCGCAGCCCTTGAGTGGGCGCGCCATGCCGCCCGCCGGGCCGGCATTCCGGGTCTCATGGCGGAGGTCGACAGCGCCTTCCTGGCGCTGGAGACGCCGGCGGCGCGGCTGATCGCAGGCGGCGAGGAGCATCCGCTGTTGCTCGAAGAGGTCGAAGCGCTGCAGGCGTCGCGCGCGCTGGTCGTCGATACGTTCCGCTATATCGTGCACAAGCAGGAAACAACGATCTCGCTGGCAACGAGGCCGGTGCTGTTTGCGCTGGCGCGCGCGCTTGCCGAAGCCTGGCCGGCGGATGTGCCGAGGGCGACGCTGATTGCCCGCGCCTTTGGCGGCCGGCATGCCGATGAATCGCATCGCGCCAGGCTGCGGGTCGAGATCGGCCGGCTGCGCGCCGAATTGCGGCCGCTGGCGGGCATAGGCGCGACCAGCCAGGGCTTTGCGCTAAAGCCGCGCGAAGCAGGCTCCGTGGCGGTGCTGGCGCGGCCGATCGAGGAGCGGCACGCCGCGGTGCTGGCCTTCCTGGCTGATGGTGAATCCTGGGCCAGCTCGGCGTTGGCGCTGGCGCTGGGCGCCGGACAGCGCAGCGTACAGCGGGCGCTCGAGCAGTTGGCCGAGACCGGCAAAGTGCAGTCCTTCGGCCACGGCCGGGCGCGGCGCTGGATGACGCCACCGGTCGCTGGTTTCACGACCACCTTGTTACTCCCGTCGCCGCTGCCGAACGGCTAGGAAAGGTGACCATGATCGAGGACCAGGACATGAAACATTCAGCAGCGGAAATCCTGCGCGAATACGGGCCCTTTCCTGATGTCGACACCGTGCACGGCGTGAGCTTCGACGGACAGAATGTCTGGTTTGCGACTGGCGAGCGGCTGACCGCCTTCGATCCGGCAAGCGGTGAGACGCTGCGCTCGATCGATGTCGCCGCCCATGCCGGCACCGCCTATGACGGCCGACATCTGTTTCAGCTCGCCGGGGACCGCATCCAGAAGATCGACCCGGATACCGGCAAGGTGCTCTCCATCATCCCGGCGCCCGGCGGCGGCCGCGATTCCGGCATGACCTGGGCCGAGGGCACGCTCTGGGTGGGGCAAAACCGGGAGCGCAAGATCCACCAGATCGATCCCGAGACCGGGAAAATCCTGCGGACCATCGACTCAAACCGCTTCGTCACCGGAGTGACCTGGGTCGATGGCGAGCTCTGGCACGGCACCTGGGAAGGCGACCAGAGCGATGTCCGGCGCGTCGATCCGCAAAGCGGAAAGGTGCTGGAACGGCTCGACATGCCGGCAGGGGTGGGCGTTTCCGGGCTCGAATCCGACGGCGGCGACCGCTTCTTCTGCGGCAGCGGCCCCGGCGGCATGGTGCGATCAGTGCGTCGGCCGAAGTAAGGCCGTCAAGTATTGGGCCGGCAGCATATTTCCTACGGTCATCCCGCCGAGATCATATCCCGGAGCCGTCGAGCAGCGGGACGTCTTCGCCTTGCCACGGACTTGGCATTGAAGCCCGGCTCAGATTGGCCGTCGGCAGCGGCATCCAGCATTTTAACTCCGGTTCGGGGTATTCGATCACCCGTCCTGGCGACGAATCGGAAGAGCGCCAGCCCTCCGTGCCGAACTGGTCGGCGCGCGACCAGTAAGCGAGGTCGACCTCGGCCGGCCCCTGTTCCGATGGCCTGACCGTGACCAGGATGCGGCTGCCGTCCTTGGGCGCGCTCGCCATGTGCCGCCAGCGATCGGGTTCGTCCATTCTCATGTCCTCCTGCACGTTGCAGGGATAGTCGCCGCGCTCTTGGCAGCGGTCAACCCGAACTTTGCCCAAGCACGAGATCTGTTTAGTACTCCCGCGCCGTCGGCCGAAACAGGATCTGGTTCATGTCGACCTCGTCGGGCTGGCTCACGGCGAACGCCCACATGGCGAAAGAATCCGGGTGCCGGGCCGCAACAGGAAAATCAAAGCCGGCATGTGAACGGGCTCACATGCCGCCACTGCAAGGAACGCTATGGGACGTCCGGCCATGACAGGGGTTTCGGATGACACTTGCAGATCTGTCTTTTTATCTCTTCACTATTTTCAATGGCTTGCGCGTGGTGTCCTACCTGCCGCAGATCGTGCGGGTGGCCCGGGACAGGCACGGGGCGTCGGCGATTTCCTACGCGACCTGGCTGTTGTGGACAGGCGCCAACGCCACGACGGGACTCTACGCCCACATCAATCTGAACGATCCCGCTCTGGCGGCGATCAACTGGCTGAACGCCGTATGCTGCGTGCTGGTCATCGCGCTCACCGCCTACAAGCGCCATCGCGCACGGCTTCCGGTTGAGGAAGCCGCAAGCCGGTCGGAAGCGACCGCTCTGTTGGTCGACAATGTCTGCTGAAGATCACCGCGGCAGATTGCGCTTTTCGAGGCCGCTCTCAGACATGCACGGTGCCATGCGAAAGCTCGCCCTCGTCGCTTGAGATGAGGAAAGCGGCTGCGAGCAGGCCGACATAGAACAGCCCGACCATGCACACGACATAGATGCCTGGAACCGGGCCGAGCTGCGCCACGCGCGCGGCGTCGAGAAATGACGCGCCCAAGCCTATCGGCGACCCTTCGCGCTGCAGACTGGGCGTCGTGATCTTCAGCACCCACGCCAGCATCAGGATCGTGTACATGAAAATGTAGTTGCGGCGCAGCCGGCGCACCAACGCCGCGCGTTGCGAGATCAGGAAGCGCGGCGAACGCAGGCCTTCGCCGACGATGGCCAGCCAGTTGGAGGCGTAGTCGGGCTGCGGCGAGAAGATCTGCGCGAAATAATAGCGCTCGAACTGGCGCACCCTGGCCCGGTAGACATCGAAGAAACGATAGCGCCGCGCCTCGATCCATAGCAGCAGCGTGGTCAGCAGCATGGCAAAGAGCAGCACCCCGTGATGGGCGCTGGGCGTCGAGAGTGAGACTGAGAGCATGGCGGCGACGACAGTAATCGCCCAGTTGCTGGTACGGTCCAGCCGGTCGCGCCAGCCGGCCATGCGGGCGATTTCGGCGCGGTGGAAATGCGACATGGTGGCCACGAATTCCGATGAGGTGAGCTTCAGCGCGAACGCATCAGAGGCCCGCGGCGCTGCAGCCGCTTCGTCGGTTTTCACGGTCTTGACCTGGGACATCCCTTGCCACTCGCCTCCCAACGCCATGGCCGGCCGAAACGACGCCGGTCATCCCCATCCGCGCAACGCGCAATCGGTTGAAAATGTTCCGTCGCCGGCCCGGGTCTCGGCGGTTTATCCGCAGTCAGATAGGCCCGTTATGCGATTCAGGTAAGGAGGAACCTGCGGCGCGCTAAGGGAGCGTGGCGTGCAACCGATCTCGCCCTCAAAACGTTATACCGGGCACAATGAGGGGGTGCATGTCCTTCGTGGTCAACCGGCGCCGGTCGGTCGCGCTTGCCGCGGCAGCTTTCGCATTCATGCCGGCCGCATCGTTGGCAGCCGAAAAGACCGGCATGTCCAGCGAGGGCATTTTCGTTCTCGAAATCCTCCTTCTGCTTCTCGTCGGCCGCGGCATCGGCGAGTTGCTGGAGCGTCTCGGCCAGCCGGCGGTGATGGGTCAGCTCATCGGCGGCATCCTGCTCGGGCCATCGCTGCTCGGCTGGCTATTGCCGGAAGCAGAACGCGTGATCTTTTCAGGCGACGCCACCCAAAAGAGCATGATCAGCGCCATCGCCCAGCTCGGCGTGTTGATGCTTCTGTTGCTCACCGGGATGGAGACGGATCTGCGGCTGGTGCGCAGGGTCGGCCATGCGTGCTTTTCCATCTCCGCCGCGGGCGTCGCCGTGCCTTTCGCGCTCGGCTTCACCGCCGCGCAGTTCATGCCGGCCTCGCTGCTGGCCGACGGAACCGAGCGCATTGTCGCCGGTCTCTTCCTCGGCACGGCGCTGTCGATCTCCTCGGTCAAGATCGTCGCCATGGTGGTGCGCGAGATGAACTTCATGCGCCGCGATCTCGGTCAGATCATCGTCTCGTCGGCCATCATCGAGGACACGATCGGCTGGGTGATCATCGCCATCACCATCGGCATCGCCACCAAGGGGCGCATCGAGCTCGGCAGCCTTGCCTTCACCATTGTCGGCGTCGCCGCCTTCATGGGGTTTTCCTTCACGATTGGCCGCCGCATCGTCTTCGACGCCATCCGCTGGACCAACGATACGTTCCGCAGCGAATACGCCGTCGTCACCGTCATTCTCGCCATCATGGGCGCAATGGCGCTGATCACCGATCTGATCGGCGTCCACACCGTGCTCGGCGCCTTCGTCGCCGGCATACTGGTTGGGGAATCGCCGATCCTGTCGCGTCATATCGAAGGGCAATTGCGCGGCGTCATCATGGCGCTGTTCATGCCGGTTTTCTTCGGCGTCGCCGGCCTTTCGGCGGATCTCACAGTGCTTGTCGACCACGAGCTTGCGCTACTCACGGCCGCTTTGGTGCTGATCGCCAGCTTCGGCAAATTCGCCGGCGCCTTCATCGGCGCCGAGCTTGCCGGCATGAGCCGCAAGGAAGGCATCGCCGTCGGTTGCGGCATGAACGCGCGCGGCTCGACCGAAGTCATCGTCGCCTCTATTGGCCTGTCGATCGGCGTTCTGTCGCACAATCTTTTCACCATGATCGTGACCATGGCCGTCATCACCACGCTCGCCATGCCGCCGACCTTGCGTTGGGCACTCGGCCGCTTGCCGATGGGCGAGAACGAGAAGAAGCGTCTGGAGCGCAAGGAGATCGACCAACGCGGCTTCATCGCCAATCTGGAACGACTGCTGGTGGTGACCGATGAGGGCGTTGTCGGCCGCTTTGCTGCTTACCTCGCAGGAGTCGTGGGCGCCGGCAGGCCGACGACGGTGCTGCATGCCCGAGGCGAGGGGGAGGAGGCCGAGCCCGGCACGGATGCGAAGCTCGAGCCGATCGAAAAGGGTGCCGAGGACAGCCGCGAGGCCGCCAGGAGTTCGGACGAGGAGCTGGCCCGCGCGGCGCCTGTCACGCGGCGCCACGAGGCCGAGCTTTCGGCCGAAACGGTTGCCAAGGAGGCGCGCAAAGGCTATGGGCTGCTGCTGATCGGGCTCGGCCGCGCGGTCACGTCGAAAGGTGGGTTTGCCCGCCGCATCAACGAGATCGCCGGCGCCTTCGAGGGCCCGCTATGCCTGGTGCTGAAGGCGACCGGCGCCGGCCGCCAGATGCCAAGGCTAGGACCTGAAGGCGGGAAGATTCTGGTTCCGGTCAACGGCACCGCGATCGCCCGCCGGGGTGCCGAAATGGCGCTGGCGATTGCAGCGGTCACGGGTGCGCGGGTCAAGATACTTTATGTCGCGCGCGTCGGCCGCGACGAACCGCGCGACACTGTCTCGCATCGCCGCAGGGAGGCGGTGCTGAAGGATACCGTCGCACTAGCCGACCGCTATGGCGTCGAGATCGAGACGGCCATCCGCAGCCGGGCCGCCGCCGCCGATGCCATTGCCCGCCAGGCCGGCAGGGGGGCGGCGCTGATCGTCATGGGCGTGGCGCGGCGCCCTGGCGAGGAACTCTTCTTCGGCGAGACGACCACCGGCGTGCTGCAGCGCTGCCAATGCCCGGTGGTGCTGATCTCGGACGCCAGGCTCAGCCGCGACGACGAGGGCAGAGAAGAGCTGCGCTCGGGAACGGGGACAGGGTGATGAGTATTTCCCCTCGAGGGGAAATTTCGCTCATGCCGCCTGCAGCCTCTCTCGGCCGGGCTGCGGCGGGAAGGCGATGGCGATGCCGGCAGCACCGAGGCCGATCAGCGCCGAGCCGATGAACAGCCAGGAATAGCTGGCATAGGCGTCGAAGATCATGCCGCCGGCGAGCGGGCCGAACGACATGCCGAGGCTGGACAACAGGGTCGCGGCGCCAAGTATCGTGCCGATGATGCGTGGCCCGAAATAGTCGCGCGCCAGAACCGCATAGAGCGGCATGACGCCGCCATATGTGGCGCCGAAGATGATCGCCAGGAGATAGAACTGCTCGAGATTGCCGACGGCGAGATAGGCGGCGATCACCACCGCCTGGATGGCGAGGCCCACGATCAGCACCGGCTTGGCGCCCAGCCTGTCGCCGAGCACGCCGTAGAGCACGCGCCCGCCAAGGCCGGCAAGGCCCTCGACGCTGTAGATCGACACGGCTGCCATCGGCGCCACGCCGCACGACATGGCATAGCTCACCATGTGGAAGATCGGCCCCGAATGCGCCGCGCAACAGGCGAAGAAGGTCATGCCCAGCACCAGGAATTGCGGCGAGCGCAACGCCTGGCCGACTGACATGCCGGGGGCCGCGGCAGGTGCGGGCGCGCTGCCATCCGCTGCCGCGACCGCCGCCGACGGCTGGAGCACCAGGAAGACGGCCGGCAGCAACAGCACCCAAGCCATGATCCCGATGTCGAACATGGCGGTACGCCAGTCATAGGCCGTGATCAGCCAGCGTGCGAAGGGCGAAATGGTCATCGGCGCCACGCCCATGCCGGCCGAGACCAGCGACACGGCCAGGCTGCGATGGGTCTCGAACCAGGCGGTGGTCAGCGCGATCATCGGCGCGAAGAAGGCGCTGGCCGCCAGCCCGACGATGACGCCATAGCTCAGCTGGAAGACCAGCAGCGATTGGGCTCGGCTTGCCACCACCAGCGACAGACCGAGCAGCACCGCGCCGGCAAAAACCACCGGGCGGGCGCCGACACGGTCATAGATGGCGCCCCAGGCGAAACCGCCTGCGCCCATCACCAAGAAATTCAGCGTCATGGCGCTGGAAATGCCGGTTCGCGACCAGTTGGTGTCGAGCGCCATCGGCTCGAGAAAGATCGCCAGCGAAAACATCGCGCCGAGCGCCACACAGGTCATCAGCGCGCCGCACGCGACGATCACCCAACGGTAGGAACTGTTCATGCTCTTCTCCCGAGATCGGTTTCGATGCGGCGCCACTCGCTCCAGCTCCGTTGCGCCGCTTGCGTCCGAAGGACGTTGGCGGGATTTCGAATCCGACAATCCGGTTGCATTTTTTATCCGGTCTGCGCGGAAGTCCATCCGGATATGACAAAAGCAGGGGCGTAAGGCTGCCAAGCGCGCCGACAAGATAGACTGCCGAATTGACGAGCCGCTCCGCGGCACTAGCTTTGTGGTCTCGCGACGGGAGATATCGCTCATGGAACTGCATCGCGGCCGCCTCATCGACCACGTCCAGCTGGTGGTCAGGGACCTCAAGGCGAGCCGGCGCTTCTATGAAGCCGTCTTCAAGGTGCTCGGCATTCCGATCGGCGGCGAGGCCGAGGACTATTTCTGGGCCGACGAGCTGTTCATCTCAAGCCTCGACAGCCGGGCGGCGAGGGGACAGCTGACCGGGCGCCATCATCTGGCCTTCCAGGCCAGGGACAAGGCCATGGTCGATGCGTTCTACAAGGCTGGCCTCGATGCCGGCGGGGCCGACAATGGCGCGCCGGGTGAGCGGCCCTACCACCCCGGCTACTACGCCGCCTTCCTGCTCGACCCCGACGGCAACAACATCGAGGCGGTGTTTCACGGGCCGGCAAAGCGAAGTGCCGCTTCGGTCGAGATCAATTTCTAGCGCAGGTTCACGAGGAGCGGGTTGCGGTGATCCGTCCGGAGTTCTCGCAAAAACAAAGAGTTGAAGCGGTCCACGGATTCAATCTCTGAACTGCTTCACATTGCCGGCGCGTAGCGGTTCACCACCATTCCGCAGGCATAGGCTTTAGAGCCGAGCAGGCGCAATTTCAGGAAGCCGCCACAGTCGAAAATCCGCTCGCCGTCGCCCAGCGCGGCCGGATTGATGAACAGCTGGAACTCATCGACCAGTCCCGCTGCAATCAGCGCCGAGGCAAAGCCGGCGCCGCCGAATACCGCCATGTCGCCTTCACCTTCAGCTTTCAGCGCCTTGACCTCGCGCGGCAGGTCGCCGCTGGCAAGCGTCGTGCGCTCCCACCGCGATGCCGCGAGCTTGTCGCTCAGCACCACCTTGCGCGCCTCGACGATGCGCTGCGCAAAGGCGTAGAAGGGATCGCGCGGATAGTTTTTTGCCGCATTGCCCCAATGGGTTAGATAGCCTTCTTCGGCCATCTTGCGGCTGAGCAGAATGGTATCGATGCCGGCGAACACCGCGTTGAAATCCTGCTTCAAGTCGTCGTCCCACGGGCAGTTGGCGCCCCATTCCCAGAGCTGCCAGTGCTCATCGCCGGCCGCGCCGACAAAACCGTCGACCGATATCTGCATCTGCAGGATTAGTTTTCTCATCGTCGTTCTCCTGAGCTCTGGTGTCACCAGCGCCAGGTCAGGCGGCGTTGGTTATTGCTTTACTTTCGGAACCATTGACATGAGTGAAAAATGATGTCAATAGTAAAGTGATTTAAAAATGGAAGCATTTAAATGTCGACCAGGGAAAGATCCGGCTGCCCCATCAGCCTGTCGCTCGAATTGCTCGGTGACCGCTGGACGCTGCTGATCATCCGCGACATGATTTTCGCGGGAAAAAGGCACTTCCGGGAGTTTCTGCTATCAGGCGAAGGCATCTCGTCGCGCACCCTGGCCGAGCGGCTGCAGACCTTGCAGGATGAGGGCATTGTCACCAGAAGCGACGACCCCACGCACAAGCTCAAGGCGATCTACAAGCTGACGGAGGCGGGCATCGACCTGTTGCCGGTGCTGGCGACGCTCGGCGCCTGGGGCAGCAAGTACCGCAACGCCGATGACGAGCTGGCAAGGATCGCCGACGAACTGGCGGGGGGCGGCGAGGCGGGCCTGGAGCAGATAAAGAAGAAGCTGCGCGCCGAGCATATCGGCTAGGGAGCAACGCCAGCCCTCCCTTCGCGGCCGGGATGCTGCGCAACGGGTGACTTGTCCCGCCTGCGCCTCTGCGCATAACCTCTGCCAACCCGGCGGGAGGAGAATCGCTTGGACACCACTGTCGTTATTGTCGGCGCCGGGCCTGCCGGCCTTGCGGTCGGTGCCTGCCTGAAGCGGGCAGGAGTGGATTTCATCCTGCTCGAAAGATCGCAGGAGATCGCGCCCGCCTGGCGGCGGCACTATCGGCGACTGCATCTGCATACGGTCAAGTCGTTCTCGTCGCTGCCGTTCCTGCCCTTTCCCAAAAACTATCCGCGCTACGTGCCGCGCGAACTGGTGGTCCGTTACCTCGACGACTATGCGGAAAAATTCGATCTGCGCCCGCGCTTCGGCATAACGGTGAAAGCCATTCGCCGTACCGACAGCGGTTTTCTGGTCGAGACAGGTTCGGACAACCTGAAGGCGCGCCATGTCGTCATCGCCAGCGGTAACAATGCCGAGCCGATCGTCCCCCGGCTCCCTGCCATCGAGGCTTTCAAGGGCGAGGTGCTGCACAGCGCCGACTATACGCAAGCGGCGCCCTTTGCCGGCCGCTCGGTGCTGATCGTCGGCATGGGCAACACCGGCGCCGAGATCGCGCTCGACTTGGCGGAAAGTGGCGCGCGTCCGACCATTTCGGTGCGCAAGGGCGTCCACATCGTGCCGCGCCAGCGTCGGCATCGCCAGCCGGCCAATGCCGCAGGCGCTGAACGAGTGGATGTTTCCGATCATCCTCGATTTCGCGCTGGGCAAGCTCGAGAGATACGGCATCGTCAGGCCGAAGCAGGGCATCCTGCAACAGATCGACGAAGTCGGCCGCATCCCGGTCATCGACGTCGGCACGGTCGACGCCATCACCAAAGGCGCCATCAAGATCGCACCCGACATAGCGGGCTTCACCGAGCGCGGCGCTGCGTTCACCGACGGCAGGCTGGAAAATTTCGACGCCGTCATCCTCGCCACCGGCTATCGCCCGGGCTACGAAAAGTTTCTGCCCGTGGAATTGCAGCCGGAGCGCAGTGGCGTCAACGCCCGCGCCTCGCAACTCGGCCTCTACCTCGTCGGCTTCTACAATCCGGTCACCGGTCTGCTCAGGGAAATTGGACGCGAGGCGAAGGCAGTGGCGGCCGACATTGCTCGGCGAGGCTGAAAGGGGCGGCGTCGGCCAAGCTGCGGATCTCCCGCCTTGCGGGGAGATCGGCTATCTATCACAGCCGCGCCGCATCGCCCTCATCCAGCAGCCATTGCCGCACGGCTTGCGTCGGTTCTGGGTGCCGTTGCTTGCGCGGCATCACGACATAGAAATCGTGCGTCCCACGCATCTCCGCGTTGATCGGCTGCACCAGCCGGCCGGCGGCAATGTCGGCAGCGACGAGGAAACGGCTGGCCAGTGCGATGCCTTGGCCGGCAATGGCGGCGTCGATGGCTAGGCCTGTCTGGTTGAAGCGCATGCGTTTGGCCCCGGTGGCCATCCTCAGGCCGAGCGCTCTCTCCATGAATTCCGGCCACAGATTGTGCGCGTCGTGCAACAGGACATGATGCTGGATATCGGCCGTCGCGATCTCGTTCGCCTCGGTAGGCAGCAGGGCAGGGCTGCAGATGGCGACGATCTGCTGTGGGAACAACAGGTCGACCATCAGGCCGGCGCCGAAGGGCGGGCGGCCTTGCCTGACCGCAATGTCGACGCCGTCGGCCTGAAAACTCGACAGGTTTTCGCTGGCCAGGATTCGCAGATCGACGAGCGGGTTGTGCGCGACGAACTCCGGCAGTTTCGGGATCAGCCATTTGGTGGCAAAGCTCGGCGTGACGCTGATCGTCAGCCGCGCCGGTTCGGGCCGCAGCAGCAAGGTGGCCTCCGAGATCAGCTCGAAGGCGCGGCGGATGTTGGGCATATAGGCGCGGCCCTCATCGGTCAGCGCCAGGCCGCGCGGCAGCCGGTCGAAGAGTTTTGTGCCGAGATCGGCCTCCAGCCCGCGTATATGCTGCGCCACCGCCCCTTGCGTCACGTTCAGCTCCTGCGCGGCGATGCGGAAGTTGAGATGACGCGCGGCGGCTTCGAAGGCACGCAGCGCATTCAACGGCGGCAGGCTCAGGAAGGCTTCGGGCATGCAGGAGTTTTTCTACAGCTTGATTTCAGGCTTTCTGGTTCGAACCAGATGGCAAGACCGGCTATATCATCCTTTGAAGTCGCGAGACACACGCCGCAAAACCCCAAGGAGAGAAAAATGAGTGTAGAAAAAGTGGCAGTCGTCGTCGCGGGTGGCAGCGGTATGGGCGCGGCGGCGGCCAAGCGGCTGGCGGCGGACGGGTTCAAGGTCGCGATCCTGTCGTCCTCCGGTAAGGGCGAGGCTCTGGCCAAGGAGATTGGCGGCCTCGGCGTCACCGGCTCCAACCAGTCGAATGACGATCTGCAGCGGCTCGCCGACCTGACGCTCGAGCGCTTCGGCCGCATCGACGTGCTGGTCAACAGCGGCGGCCACGGGCCACGCGCGCCGATCCTCGAAATCACCGACGAGCAGTGGCACACCGGTCTCGACGTCTATCTGATGAACGTCATCCGGCCGGTGCGCATCGTGGCGCCGCAGATGGTCAAGCAGAAGGCCGGCGCCATCATCAACATCTCGACCGCCTGGGTGGTCGAGCCGAGCCCGATGTTCCCGACATCCGCCGTGTTCCGCGCCGGTCTTGCCGCCTACACCAAGATCTTCGCCAACACCTACGCCGCCGACAATGTGCGCATGAACAATGTGCTGCCCGGCTGGATCGACAGCCTGCCGGCCACCGAGGAGCGCCGCGACAGCGTGCCGATGCAGCGCTACGGCACCTCGGAGGAAATTGCCGCGACCATCGCCTTCCTCGCTTCCGAAGGTGCGGGCTACATTACCGGCCAGAACATCCGCGTCGACGGCGGCATCATCGGCGCGATCTGACCGCGCCGGTCGCCTCGCGTGAGCCGGCGCGTCACTCCTTCACCGCGCCGGTCATCGACGAGACATAGTGCTCGACGAAGAACGAATAGAGCACCACCACCGGCAGCGAGCCGATCAGCGCTCCCGCCATCAGCGCCCCCCATTCGTAGACGTCGGAGCGCACCAACTCGGTCAGCACACCCACCGGCACGGTCTTGTTTTCCGAGGACTGGATGAATGTCAGCGCATAGATGAACTCGTTCCATGACAGGGTGAAGGCGAATATGCCGGCGGAGATCAGGCCGGGCACCGACAGCGGCAGCACGATCTTGGTGAGGATCTGCCACCGGCTCGCTCCGTCTATCAGCGCGCATTCTTCCAGTTCGAACGGGATGGAGCGGAAGTAACCCATCAACAGCCACGTGCAGAACGGCACCAGGAAGGTCGGATAGGTAAGGATGAGCGCGAAGGGCGTGTCGTAGAGCCCGAGGTTGAACACCATCACCGACAGCGGAATGAACAGGATCGAGGGCGGCACCAGATAGGCGAGGAAGATGCCGAGGCCGACCTGCCGCGCCCCGGAGAAGCGCAACCGCTCGATCGCATAGGCGGCGAACACCGACGCCAGCAGCGACAGGAACGTGGCGGCGGTCGAGATGATGATCGTGTTGAGCAGCCAGCCCGGATAGGAGGTCTCGAACAGGAGATAGCGGATGTGCTCCAATGTCGGATGCACCACCCAGAACGGATTGAACTGCGCATAGTCGGTCATCTCGAGATTGGGCTTAACCGCCGTGATCGTCATCCAGTAAAACGGAAACAACAGCACGAAGACGAACACCAGCAGCGGCAGATAGACCGTCACCACGCGGCGCGGCAGGCTCTGCAGGTAGCCCATGCCGCCTTCGTCGATATCCCCACGTTTCGCCTTCCTTGTCGCGGCCGTCTTGACCATGTCAGTCTCCGCCGCCTTGTTGCCATTTGCGGCGTTGCAGGCCGAAATAGCTGAACAGGATCGCCGCCAGCAGGAACGGGATCATGGCCACCGCGATGGCCGCGCCCTCGCCAAGCTGGCCGCCGGAAATGCCGCGCTGGAAAGACAATGTCGCCATCAGATGCGTGGCATTCACCGGTCCGCCCCGGGTCAGCACGTAGATCAGCTGGAAATCGGTGAAGGTGAAAAGCACCGAGAAGGTCATGGTGATGGCGATGATCGGCGTCAGCAGCGGCAGAGTCACATAACGAAACAACTGCCAGCGACTGGCGCCGTCGAGCGTGGCCGCCTCGTAGAGCGACTGCGGAATGGTCTGCAGGCCGGCGAGCAGCGTGATGGCGACGAAAGGAATGCCGCGCCAGACGTTGGCGGCGATAACCGAAGCGCGCGCATTCTCCGGATCGCCGAGGAAATTGATGCGGTGGTCGATCAGGCCCATTTGCTGCAGCGCCCAGGACAGGATGGAGAACTGCGAATCGTAGATCCACCAGAAGGCGATGGCTGACAGTACGGTGGGCACCACCCAAGGCAGCAGGACTATCGCGCGGAAGAACGATTTGAACGGCAGGTTTTCATTGAGAATGAGCGCCAGCCACAGGCCGAGCACGAACTTCAGGATCGAGGCGCTGACCGTGTAGAGCAAGGTGTTGAAGACGGACAGCCAGAAGACGGCGTCACTCCACAGATACTGATAGTTCTCGGTGCCAATGAAGATGCCGGGGCGGCCGATACGGGCATCGGTGAAGCCGAGCCAGACGCCCAGCCCGAGCGGATAGGTCAGGAAGACCAGCAGCAGCGCCGCCGCCGGCAGCATGAAGCCGAAGCCCAGCGCGTTGCGGCTTTCGGAGATCCGCGAAAGCATCGACGGACGCGGCTGGGCGGCAACGGACGGCACGGCCATGAAGGGCTCCTCATCGGGGAATCAGGTCACGGCGTCAACGGCCGCCATGGGATTGTGCGACGGGCCGGGCAGCGCACTAGACGCTGCCCGGCGGTGCCGTGATCAAACGCGGTAGTAGCGGTTGGCGCGCTTCTCCGCCTCCTCCATCGCCTCCTGCGGCGTCGCCTGGCCGGTCACCGCCTTGGCGAACATGTCGACCAGGACATAGTCGGCCATGGTCGCCGCCGAGGCATAGCCGAGCGGCCCGGCATAGCCGTTGGGGCGCAGCGTCGCCGAGGCCTTGGCATAGGCGGCATTGTTCGGGTCGGCCGTCCACACTGGATTGTTGTCGAAGGCCTTCAGCGTCTGGCAGCAATAGCCCGCCGAGGAGGTGATCCAGTCGGTCATCTGCGGATCCTCGAACATGAACTGCAGATAGGCCTTGGCCGCATTGGGGTAGGGCGTGTAGTTGAAGATGACGGCGGTGGTCACCTGGAACAGTTCGACCGATTTCCCGACGGGACCGATCGGCAGGTTGGTGGTGCGGATGTCCTTGGCGATCTCAGCCAGCTTCGGATCGTTGTCCTTGTTGATCTTGGCCGTATTGTAGGCGGAAATGCCGTTGGCGATGACGCCGAGTTCGCCGGCCAGGAAGGCGCGGTTGTTATTGACGTCGAGCCAGCTTTCGGTCCCGGGAATGAAGGTCTTGTAGAGTTCCTGCGCGTATCCGATCGCCTTTAGCGTCTCGGGGCTGTTGATCGCCACCTTGCCGCTCTCGTCGACCATCTGGCCGCCATGGCTCCACAGCAGCCAGTGCGCGTAATTGTTGCCGTCGCCGACGCCGTGGCCGTGCGTGAAGCCGGCCGGATGTCCCTTCGCCTGCAACGCCTTGCAAAGCTCGAGGAAGCCTGCCGTGTCCTTCGGAAATTCGGAGAAGCCGGCCTCCTTCACCCAGCTTTCGCGATAGACGATGGCATTGCCGATCGTGGCCAGCGGCAGGCCGACGAACTTGCCGTCCCGCGTCGCATATTGCTTTGGTCCGTCGTGCCAGCCGCCATATTTCGAGCCCAGATACTCGCCGAGCTCGGTCACGTCGTGCAGCTTGTCTGGATATTGATGCGGGTCGTCGAACCAGACGAACATGAGGTCCGGGCCGGAACCGACATTGGCGGCGACCGCTGCCTTGGGGCGAATGTCCTCCCAGCTTTCCTTGTCGACACGAACCTCGACACCTGTCGCCTCGGTGAAGCGCTTGGTGTTGGCCAGCCATTGATCCTCATCGCCCTTGACGAAGGGCGACCAGCGCAGCAGCCGCAGCTTTGCGCCTTCCTCGGGCTTGTATTTCAAGCCCTCCTGGGCAAAAGCCGGCGAGCCGACGAACCGGCTTCCCAGAGCTCCCGCCGCGGCACCTGCGGTCGTGCGGATTACATCGCGTCTCGTGAATTTCATGGTCGTCTCCTCCGGTTTATCTTCCTTGCTATGCGGTCCTTACCATCCGTTACGCGTTTCAAATCGTGTTCCAGTCTTGCCGTCAAAGAGATGAATCAGGCCAGGCGCGGCAGAGAGCCGTATGGATTCGCCCGGTGTGAAGGCATGGCGTTCGCGGAAATTGGCGACGATCTCGTCGCCGCCGGCGGTGCGGCCGATGATCTGCACTTCCGACCCGGTCGGCTCGACCACCGCGACGGTGATGGAATGCCTTGGTCTGACGATAGCCGCAAATGCTCGGGCCGTATTCCCAGCACCACCGGATGACCGTTGCCAACGGCCGGCGCGCCGGCCAGCGGCACGGAAATTCCCCCGGCGCCGCGAAAGGACGGAGACCCGTCGGTGACGATCTCGCCCTTGATCAGGTTCATGGCGGGCGAGCCGATGAAACTGGCGACGAAGAGATTGTTGGGCCTGTCGTAGAGCTCCAGCGGCGGTCCGATCTGTTCGACGATGCCGTCATGCATGACGACGATCTTGTCGGCCATGGTCATGGCCTCGATCTGGTCGTGGGTGACATAGACTGTCGTCGTCTTGAGCCGCTGGTGCAGTTCCTTGATCTCGGCGCGCATCTGCACCCTGAGCTTGGCGTCGAGATTGGAGAGCGGTTCGTCGAACAGGAAAACCTGTGGATCGCGCACGATCGCCCGGCCCATGGCGACGCGCTGGCGCTGGCCGCCGGAAAGTTGGCGCGGATATCGCGTCAGCAATGGCACCAGCCCGAGGATTTCGGCGGCGCGCTGAATGCTGGTAGCGCAATCGGCCTTCGAAACACCTTTGAGCATGAGCGAGAACGCCATGTTCTCGGCGACCGTCATGTGCGGGTAGAGCGCGTAGTTCTGGAACACCATGGCAACGTCGCGCTCTTTCGGGGCAACGTTGTTGACGACCCGATCCCCGATGGCGATCTCGCCCCGAGAAATCTTTTCCAGGCCGGCGATCATCCTGAGAAGGGTCGATTTTCCGCAACCCGACGGGCCGACCAGCGTGACGAATTCGCCGTCATCGATATCCACACTGACGCCATGCAGGACCTCGACGGTCCCGAACGATTTGTAAACGTCGCCGATCGCGACAGACGCCATCGATCTCCTCCCGAATGCTTCTTGCGACGCCCCGAAGGAAACCGCTCCTCTCCCGCCTCGCGACCGTCTCCCATTCCCCGAACAGGTCGCGCGACAATCAGACGGTAGCGCTACCAAGCCTGCCTGTAAAGCGGCCATGCGGCCGGTACTCTTGTCGTTCGGAACACTCGGCGCTATGACCGGCACACCGGCAAACTACCTCCCATTCACAAAAGCCAGCACCAGCTTCTGCAGGTTTCCGCCGGGGCCGAATTCGACTCGGTCGAAGTCGCGGCTCGCCTGCCGCTGTGCCAGCGAGATCTGGGCGAGTTGCCTCGTCAGCTCGGTTCTGATCTTGCTGCAGCCGGGGTCATCAGTAACGGTCAGGCCGACGCTCACCGCCTCGATCTTGCGCACCATCTCGGCGATGGCTGCGCCATGCACTCTCTCGTGGGCGGCGAGCCCGGCGATGAACACCGTCCAGTTCTTCTGGACGGAAGCCGGCAACGGTTCGGCCGGCTTCGGCAAGGTGTAGGTGATGATCAGTTTCGGCCGCGCCGACACCAGCTCGCAGGCGTCGCCTTTCGGCCTGTAGTCCCTGGTCCAGGTCAGCTTGAAATTGGTGTGCGCGATGACCCGGCCCTTGCCGAGCAAGGGGCCGGCTTCGCCGATCGCGGCATAGAGTTCCGGGCCGGTCCGCCCTGCGATGGCGTAGGTCTCGACCTTTTCGACCGGCTTCCAGTCGGCGCGTGCCGGCGACGCCAGCAGAGAGGCCGCGAACAGGAGAAAGAACATGGCTGGTTTCATGGAAACGTCAGAGACACTGGGCTGAGGCAAAGATCAACCCGGCGCAAATGCACTCAGGTCCCACGGCAGGCCGCGTCATAGTCGGCCAGCACCTGATCGACAGCTTCGAGAAGGATAGCCTCGGGATTGCCCGCCGACCCGAGTTCGGCCGGCAGCGCCGGCAGGAATTGCCGCATCAGCGTTTCGGGAATGGCGACCCCGTCCAGCGCCTTGCGCAGGCGCTCGACGGCCGCGACAGCGGTGGGGTTGCTCCAATAATAGCGGATGCGGTCGCTGTAGCTGTAATGCCGCTGCACATAGAGCTCTGCTTCGTTGCCGTGATAGTGGCTGTGCCAATGGCCGGGTGCTGCCAGCATCGCGCCTTCCATGGTCCGGGCGAGCGACCGGTCGCCATAGTCCCTGGCCATTTCGGATGCTATCAGGTCGAGCCCGTAAAGCGCCTCGCGCAAGGCGAAGGTCAGGCCGGGGCCGACCTTGAGGATGGGAAAGCCGTTTGCGACCAGCGCGGTCAAAGCCGCACGGCTCTGGTAGTCGGTCGAATGCGCCTCGTAGACGAGCGACGGCTGCTCATCGAGCAAGCCGGTCAGGCCCTTGGATTTCTCGGGCGCGTAGGCGACGACGTTCTGGCTGCCGAATTCCACGCCCGGCTGCACCACCACGGCCATGACGCGGCCGAACGCCTCGGTCAGGCCTTCGCGGGCAAAGATCTCCCGGTGAACCTCGATCGTGCGCCTCGCCGCCGCCGCCTCGGTCGGCTTCAACTCGCTGATCGCATGGTCGACGCCGCCGGGGGCGGGAACTTCGGTGCCGATGATGTAGACCGGCAAGGTGCTGCCTGCGGCGTGCGCGCCCGTTTCGGCCGCCTTTGCCAGCCGCGCCGCCCGGGTGGCGATGGTCTCGTCGTCAAGCGCCGCCGGCTCGCCGGCGCAGCCCATCGATGCGTCGAGATGGATCTTGGTGAAGCCGGCCGCGATATAGGCGCCGACCATGGCCTCGGCCTTGTCCATCGCCTGCGCCGCCGGCTCTGCGCGCCACGGGTTCGGTCCCAGATGATCGCCGCCGAAGATGATGCGCGAGGCTTCCAGCCCCTCGCGGCAGGCGATCTCCAGCACGAAGGCGACGAACAGCGCCGGGGTCATTCCGGTATAGCCGCCGAACTGGTTGACCTGATTGCAGGTTGCCTCAATCAGCAGGTTTTTCTCCCTGTCGGCAACGGCGCGCCTGATCGCCGTCTGGATCACCAGCGGATGCGCGGAGCAGATCGAGGTGATGCCGTAGGGCGAGCCGTTTTTGCGCGCGCTGGCGAGGCCTGCAAGCGGGTTGGCGCTCATGTCCGTCTCGCTGTTCCCTTGATGAATTGGTCAAGCGCATCGAAGCCGGCGGTGCCTTCCATCGGGCCGCGCCGGGTGACGTTGCGGGCGCCGGCGGCATTGGCATAAAGCAGCGCCTTGCCGGGCTCCATCCCCTGGCGGCGGCAGGTCAGGTAGGTGGCGCCGAAACAATCGCCGGCGCCCGTCGGGTCGACTTCCTCGACCTGAAAACCGGCGCAGTCGGTCCTGGCGCCCTCGGCGCCGAACCAGGAAGAGCCGTCAGCACCGCGCTTCAGCACGATCTCGCCGACGCCCCTGGCAAACAGCGCCGCCACCGCCTGATGCTCGTCATCGACGCCCGCCGTAGCGAGCAATTCGTCGCCGGACGGCAGCAGCAGGTCGGCATCGTCGATGAGTGCGGAAAACAGTGCGCCGTCGGAGCCGTCGATCAGCTCCTTGCGCACATTCGGGTCGAATGAGGTCGAGCCGCCGCGGGCACGAACCGCCTGCACTGCGTAGCTGACGATCTCCTTCAGCCCTGCCACCGACAGCGTCGATCCCATGATATGCAGATGGCCGGCCCTGTCCGCCAGCAGGCGCGCAGCAGTGGTCAGGTGGATCTGCCCGGCGGCGGATTCGGCGATGTTGTAGACGAAGTCCCTGATACCATCGGGCCGGTAGCGCACGAAGGCGCATCCCGTCGGGAAGCGGTCGCTGATATCGACGGCTGAGACGTCGACGCCGTCGAGCTCCAGCCTGTCCAGGTTGAGCGTGCCGAAATCGTCGCGGCCGACGCAGCCGATAATGCCGGCGCCGCCTCCCAGCCGGGCGACCTGATCGATGAAGATCGCCGGCGCACCGCTGGGGAATGGCCCGACAAGCGACTGCGGCTCGAGGAAGCCGAAACCCAGTTCCGTCGCCATGATCTCGACCAGGATTTCGCCGGCGACAATCGTTGGCCCCACGCCCTCGGCGGCGATCTCGCTTCGGCGCGAAAGGCTCATGCTTGCGATTCCTCTCACACGCAAACTGATTGCTTGCCCGCGCAGTTATCCGACGCAAATGTTTATCGGGTAAATCGCACATACAGCGAAGTCAATAAAACTCTACATGCGTATAGTTTATCTGTTTCCGCGCGTACACATTGCAGGATTCGGGTGGCTGGGATCGTGGCACCGTGCAAAACAGGCGTCGACCGCAGCGAAAGGACAGCCATGCTCACGCTTCATGATTATTTGCCGTCGCAAAACGTTTGGAAGGCGAGGGTCGTGCTCGGCCTGCTCAACATTCCCTATGAAAGCCGCCTGGTGTCGATTTTCGAGGGCGAGAGCCACACCGACGCCTTCCTGAAGCTCAACCCGGCCGGCGCCGTTCCTGTGCTCGAACTCGAGGATGGCCGTGCGATCGCCGAATCGAATGCGATCCTCATTTATCTCGCCGAAGGCACGCCCTTGCTGCCGGCGGATCGCTATGTCAGCGCGAAAATTATGCAATGGCTGTTCTTCGAACAGTACCATGTCGAGCCGGTCATCGGCTCCCTGCGCTTCTGGACGCTGGCCGGAAGGCTGGAGCGCAACCAGGCGATGGTTCCGGCCAAGCGCGAAGCCGGCGCCCGCACGCTGGCAGCGCTGGAGCGCAGCCTGAACGACACGCCGTTCCTTGTCGGCGACACGCTCACCATCGCCGACATTGCTGTCTATGCCTACGGCCACCGTGCCGAAGATTGCGGCTTTGCGCTGGCGGCTTATCCGGCGGTCCTCGCCTGGACGGACCGGGTGCGCGACGCCATCGGTCCCGGCTATCCCGTGCATCTCTACAGCATCGATCCGCACTCGGCTGCTTGACGGCAAAAGGCGCGCGCGTTCACCTTGCTTAGTCGAAAAGAAGACCCAGATTCTGCTTTGTCGGCGGTTTTTACTCGCAATCCGTTGGCTGGATGGCCGGGTCTCGGCGTCATCTCGACGACCGGCCGGCACTTAGCATGGAGGTGACCATGACACGCAACGACATCATTTCGGTGTTGGGGCCGGTAGACGAGGCGGTCATAGCCGACATCGCGCTGACCGGCGCCACCCTTGAAGAACTGCGCGAGGCGTTCGCCTGGCTCAGTGCCGACGAGGCGCTGGTCAACGAGGGTCGCCCCTTGCCGGGAACGAAGGTGGCGCGGCTGATCGAAATCCTCGATATGCCGGACGACGAGGACGGCCACCAGGCGGTGGCGCAGTAGGCCGTAGGCGTAGGGTATCGGTCTGCGCCACCTTATTCCCCTATTCCCTACGGCCTATTCCATTCCCTTACGCCCTCGACAGCAGCCGGCGCATGATCAGCGAGGCGTGGCCGCCAACGCCGTGCGCGGCCGTGTGGCGCTCGACCACTTCGAAACCGTGCTTGCGATAGAAGGCGATCGCCCGGTCGTTGCCCTCGATCACTTCCAGCGCAATGCTGGGGATGCCGGCATGCGCGACAAGCACCGCGTGCAGCAGGTCGGTGGCGAGCCCGCTGCCGAACTCTGTCTTGTCGATGTGCAGCCGGTCGAGCAGGACATCGCCACGATCGTCCATCGCCGCCATCGCGTAGCCGGCGATCGAACCGTCCGGCCGTTCGGCCACGAACGACATCTTGTTGTCGTCCGCAAGTTCCTCGGCCAGCCGCTCGGGCGCATGCTTGTCGTCGGAGAGCCGCGCAGTGGTCTCTGGCCCCATTATTGCCGAATAGGTGCGCCGCCAGGATTCCCCCAACAGCCGCGACACCGCCGCTATATCTTTCTCGGTCATCGCCCTGATCTGAACCATGGCCTAAATCCTCACCGCCTCACCCGCGACTTCAGCCAACGATCGAAGGCCACGGCCAGGATCAGGATCAGGCCAATGACGATGCTTTGCGTGTAGGACGAGACATTGTTGAACTGCAGCCCGTTCTGCAGCACGCCGATCAGTGCAGCGCCCACCACCGTGCCGCCGACCGAGCCGATGCCACCGAATAGCGAGGTGCCGCCGATGACGACGGCGGAAATCACCGTAAGTTCGTAACCGATCCCGGCCACGGCTTCGGAGGAGTTGAGCCGTGCTGACAAAACGAAGGCCGCCAGCCCGGCGAAGAAGCCGACGATGACATAGACCGAGATCAGAATGCGGTCGACGCGCAGGCCCGACAGGCGTGCGGCCTCGGCATTGCCGCCGACGGCATAGACGGCGCGGCCATAGCGCGTATAGCGCAGCACGATGTGGCACAGGATGGCCGCCGCCGCGAAGATGATCGCCGGCACCGGCACCGGTCCGATGAGCCCGGTGCCGAACCAGCGCATCGAGGCGTCGAAACCGGAGATCGGTCCGCCATTGGAGATGGTCAGCGTCAGGCCGCGAAACACGGTGAGCCCACCCAGCGTGACGACGAAGGGCGGCACTTTCAGCCGGGTGATGGCAAAGCCCTGGACGCCGCCGGCCAGCGCCCCGACGGTGACGGCGGCAAGCAAGGCGGCGAACCAGCCATAGCCTTGCGTGCCCGTGGTCGACAGCGACAGCGTGTTGGCGGTGCCGCCCTTGGCCACCACCGCGGCCACCATGCCGCAGAAGGCGAGCAGTGAGCCGACCGACAGGTCGATGCCGGCAGTGAGGATGACGAAGGTCATGCCGAGCGCGATCAGCCCGGTGATCGAGATCTGCCTCAAAATGTTGAACAGGTTGATTGGATCGATGAAGCTCGGCTTCAGCACGGTGAAGATGACGATCAACACCGCCAGGAACATCAGCGGCCCAAAACTCATCAGAAGCCGCGCGATGTTGATGCCGCTGCGCTGGGTCTGTTCGGTGGTGCTGGTCATTGCGTTGCGTCCTGCTTGCGGTCGAGCGCCATCAGTTCCATCAGTTTTTCCTCGGTCGCTTCGATGCCCGGCATTTCGCCAGTGATACGGCCGCGCCGCATCGTAACGATGCGATCCGACACTGCCAGCACCTCCGGCAGCTCCGACGAGATCATCATGATGGCGATGCCGCGCGCAGCCAACTGGACCAGGATCTGGTGCACTTCGGCCTTGGCGCCGACATCGACGCCGCGCGTCGGCTCGTCGACGATCAGTACTTTCGGGTCGCGCGCCAGCCAGCGGGCCAGGATCACCTTTTGCTGATTGCCGCCGGACAGGCCCTCGATCGCCTGCTCGGGAGAGGCCATGCGGATCGACAGTGCCTTGCGATAGCCGGCCAGCGCCTCGCGCTCGCGCCGTTCGGCCATGAAGCCGGCGCCATTGCTGTAGCGGCCGAGCGAGGCGATGGAGAAATTGTTGAGAATGCCAAGTGCTGCAAAAATCGCCTGGTGCTTGCGGTCTTCCGGCACCAGCCCGATGCCGAGTTTGATGGCGTCGGCGGGGGAGGCCGGGGCGATCGGCTTGCCGTCCAGCGTGATATTACCCGCCGCGATGCGGTCGGCGCCGAAAATGGCGCGGGCAAGCTCGGTGCGGCCGGAACCGACGAGACCGGCAACGCCGAGGATTTCGCCGGCCTTCACATCGAGGTCGACGCCTTCGAGCACGATGGCGTGCGGCGCCAGCGGATCGCGCACCGTTCGCAAGCCTCGCACCGAGAGCCGGACCTCGCCGGCGACGTCGCGCTGCGTCGGCCGCGCGTAGAGTTCGGAGGCGGCGCGGCCGACCATCTTCTCGATGATCTTCGGAATCTGGATGGGCCGGCCGTCGCGGTCGAGATGACCGGCCAGCCTGCCGTCCCGCAGCACGGTCATGCGGTCGCAAATGGCGGACGCTTCTTCCAGCCGGTGGGTGACGAACATGATGGCGACACCGTCCTTGCGCAGCCTGTCCATGATCGACATCAGTTTCTGCACCTCGGTCTCGGTCAGCGCCGAGGTCGGCTCGTCCATGATGATCAGGCGGCTTTCCAGCGACAGAGCGCGGGCGATTTCGACCAGCTGCTGTTCGGCTACCGACAGCGAGGACACCGGCGTCGCCGGATCGATGTCGAGACCGACGCGGGCGATGATCGCGCGCGAGGCGTCCTCCATCCTGCGCCAGCTGACCAGCCCGAGCGGCCCGAGCGGCGCGCGGCCGATGAAAATGTTTTCCGCAACCGTCAGCGTCGGGATCAGGCTCAGTTCCTGATAGATGGTGACGATGCCATGCCGCTTCGCATCCTGCGGACTGGACGGCGCGTAGTCGGCGCCGTCGAAGACGATGCGGCCGCTTGACGGCGGCATCACGCCGGACAGGATTTTCAACAGCGTCGACTTGCCGGCGCCGTTCTCGCCGAGCAGGCCAAGGATCTCACTGGGCCGCACCTCGAGCGAAACGTCGATGAGCGCGGTGACGCCGGAAAAATGCTTGGTCACGCCTTCGACGGAAAGGAGCGGGGGCGATGATGCGGTGGGCTCAACGGCGGACAAGCATTGCTCCCGGATTGCGATAGGCAGGGGGACAGAGCCCCCCTCTGTCCTGCCGGACATCTCCCCCACACGGGGGGAGATCAGCAGTTTTGCCGGCAGCACTTTTTCTACAGCGTTGGCGATTGGCGAAAACAGACGTGACGGCCAATCTCCCCCCAAGTGGGGGAGATGTCCGGCAGGACAGAGGGGGGCGCGACAGAGCGCGACCTCCACCCGTCATGGGCCTTACTCTCACTTCGTCTCGTTCAACCTCTCCGCCTTGTCGAGATTGTCCTTGCCGATGACGATCGGCGTCAACAGCACCAGCTTCTCCTTCGGCTCGGTCTTGTCCCTGGCGAAGGCGACCGCGATCTGCACCGCCGTGCGCGACTGTTCGCCGGGGAACTGTTCGACAGTGCCGGCGAGCTTGCCGTCGCGCACGGCGACCAGCGCTTCCGGCAGCGCGTCGAAGCCGTAGATCTTGACGTCGGTGAAGTTGCGCGCGGCACAGGCTTCGAGCGCGCCGAGCGCCATGTCGTCATTGGCGCAGATGATGGCGTCCGGCTTGCCGTTGGCGGCAAGCCCGGCCTCGGTCACCGACAGCGCTTCGGCGCGGGCGAAGTTGGCGGTCTGCTCGAAGATGATCTGGTACTTGTCCTTGAGCGGATCGAGCACATTGTGGACGCCTTTGTTGCGGTCGATCGCGGGCCCGGCACCCGGCTGGCCCTGCAAATGGAACAGCTTGGCGCCGTTGGGGAACGCCGCCACCATGGCCTGCGCCTCGGCCTCGCCGCCCTTGACATTGTCGGCGCCGACATGGGCCAGAATGCCCTCGACGCCGTCGACGCGGCGGTCGATCGTCACCACCGGAACCCCGGCCTTGACCGCTTCCTCGATCGCCGGCGCCAGCGCGTTGACGTCAAGCGGCGAAATCACGATGGCGTTGACCTTCTGCACAAGTGCGGCCTCGATGTCGGCGGTCTGCTTCGGCGCCGAGTTCTGGCCGTCGCTCTCGGTCAGATTGACGCCTTGCGCTTGCGCCTCCGCCTTGATCTCGTTCAGCATGTGCACAAAGAATGGGAAGCCGAGATTGGGCACCGAACCCAATATGGTCAGTTTGTCGGCGGCAAAGGCCATGGGCACAGCCAGCGCCATGGCGCCGGTCGCCACGGTCGACAACAGGAATTCGCGTCTGTTCATCAGATATCCTCCCACATGGATGCAGGAGCCCGAAACCGTTAGCGGCTCGGGATTTTCCTGCGTCGATTCAAAAATGGAGTGTCCTGTGAGCGCCCGAACGGACGCGACGGCGCTCCAGCCGGTCCACCGCAACGTCTCCTCCGCTCGGCGCCGACCCAGGGATGCTAGCCAAGGAAAATCGATTACGCAAGGTGAGGCGAGGGGCTGAAACTGCTAATCTCCCCCCTTGTGGGGGAGATGTCCGGCAGGACAGAGGGGGGCGCTGTCCCGCCGACATTGGCCAATTTCACTTACATCTTTGAGCTAACCTCTACGCAGAATACTTGATGCGGGCGATCCTTCGCGCCCCCCTCTGCCTTGCCAGGCATCTCCCCCACGAGGGGGGAGATTGGCAGCTTAGACGCCTCTACCGATCGATCGTCGTCATCACCCGCTCATTGTAGCGCGGCCCTGAGACCTTGCCCGGCGCAAGGGCTGCGTCGAGCGCAGCTATCTCGGCCGCGTCGAGCGCGATCGCGGCCGCAGCAACATTTTCTTCGAGATACTTGCGCCGCTTTGTCCCCGGGATCGGCACGATGTCAATGCCGAAACCGTCGCCCTTGCCGAGCACCCAGGCCAGCGCGATCTGTGCGGGCTTTGCCCCTTTGGCCGCGGCCACCTCCTGCACCGCAGCCGCAGCCGCGACATTAGCGTCGTAGTTGGCGCCCTGGTAGCGGGGGTCGCCGCGGCGGAAATCGCCTTCCGGATAATCCTCGGCGCGC
Source organism: Mesorhizobium sp. M0058 (assembly GCF_040323095.1). Lineage (NCBI taxonomy): Bacteria > Pseudomonadati > Pseudomonadota > Alphaproteobacteria > Hyphomicrobiales > Phyllobacteriaceae > Mesorhizobium > Mesorhizobium sp. M0058. Next base: position 34,632 of record NZ_JAMYUQ010000017.1, on the reverse strand, counting down.
TTGACGTCGCCGGCGAGGAAACCGCGGCCGAGCGGCGCGAACGGCACCAGGCCGATGCCGAGCTTTTTTGAGCAGCGGGATGATCTCCGGCTCCAGATTGCGCTCCCAAAGCGAATACTCGCTCTGCAGCGCCGAGACAGGGTGCACGGCATGCGCACGGCCGATATTCGCCGCGCCCGCTTCCGACAGGCCGAAGAAGCGCACTTTGCCATCGGCAACCAGCCGGCCGACCGTGCCGGCGACGTCTTCCATCGGCACCGCCGGATCGACGCGATGCTGGTAGTAAAGGTCGATATGGTCGGTGCCGAGCCGCTTCAGCGAGCCCTCCAGCGCCTCGCGGATATGGTCGGGCCGGCTGTCACGCTCCGTGCCGACCTGTCTGCCGTTTTCGATGCGGAAGCCGAATTTGGTGGCAAGGGTCACCTCATCGCGCCGGCCCTTCAGCGCCCGCCCGAGCAGTTCTTCATTAGCATAGGCGCCGTAGACTTCCGCCGTGTCGAGGAAGGTACAGCCGAGTTCGATGGCGCGGTGCAGGGTGGCGATCGATTCCGCCTCGTCGGCAGGGCCGTAGGACTGGCTCATGCCCATGCAGCCGAGGCCGATCACCGAGACCTGCAGCCCCTGGCTGCCGAGTTTGCGGGTGCTGAGGGTCATTGCCGTTCTCCTTGGGGCTGAGGAAAACTATAGCGGCCGCTCCTCCAGTTTCCATAGCTGTTCGGCGGAAGAACAGCGCTTCCCCTGACAAAACCCAGCCGCAAGCGCCTTTGCCGGCGGCCATTGGGGCCATGGGGATACCAATGAAGAAGATCTACGAGAAGCCGACGCTGAACCGGCGTCAGCAGCTCTCGCGCGTCACCGCGCTCATAATTCCTTCGGACCACTAACCGAATATTGTCGTCGCCATTGCAAAGCCCACTGTCGAGGCGCAGCGGTTTTTTGCTGCCGTCGGATCGTAGCGCTGCCAGAAGCAGGCGGTCAAAATTGACAGAGCGGCCGATCTCCAGCATCCTTATGCCGCCGCCATGTCTTGCGGTCTTGTGTATGAGTGAGCCATGGCCAGTTCCGTCACCAGCCAGAATTCCAAGCGCGCCGCGGTGCGCAAGGCGCTCGACCGCCACAAGGTCTACGTCACCGCGCAAAGCTTTTCCGGCGGCGTCTACTCGGCCCGCGTGCTGGTCGACGGCGAGGCCTACTGGGTCGACGAGTTCCGGCTGAGCCAGCTCCAACAAGGGCTGTCCCCGGCCGAGCTAGACCTGACGCCCGCCTCAGACGATTGAGCGTGATCTCCACATTCTTCGCACCACGCTGGGAAATCTGAAATGTTGGCGGGACAGCACTGTGCAGGAACGCGGCGCAGGGAAGGTTCGTCCGCCGCCGCCGCTCCCGCCTGACCCATGCCAACCCCGCCAAAACTCAAGGCCTACCGCGCCAAGCGCGAATTTACGAAGACGCCGGAACCGGCGGGCGGGCTCATTTCAGGCGACGGCAACCGCTTCGTCGTCCACAAGCATCACGCCACCGCCGACCATTACGATTTGCGCCTGCAGGTCGGCGGCGTGCTGAAAAGCTGGGCGGTGCCGCGCGGGCCCTCGCTCAACCCGGCCGACAAGCGGCTTGCAGTCGAGACCGAGGACCATCCGCTCGAATATATCGACTTCGAGGGCGTCATTCCCGAAGGCGAATATGGCGGCGGGCCGATGATCGTCTGGGACACCGGCACCTGGGCGCCGATGGACGATGTCGACAAGAGCCTGCGCACCGGCGCCTTCAAGTTCCGGCTGGCCGGCGACAAGTTGAATGGCGGCTGGATGCTGACCCGTCTGAAGCCCAAGCCCAGCGAAGACAGCGAGAAGAAAAACTGGCTGCTGTTCAAGGAGCGCGATCTCGCCGCCGATACCGGCCTCGACATCCTGGAAGCGCGGCCGGAAAGCGTGAAGTCCGGCAAGCGGATCGAGGAGCTGGTGGCGCCGCCGAAGAAGCCGGCCCGCCTGCCGCCCAAGCCCGGCGCGCTGAAACCCGGCGCGCTGCCCGGTGCGGCCAGGGGCGATCCGCCGTCGCGCATCGAGCCGCAGCTCGCCACGCAGGTGCCGAAGCCACCGGGTGGGCCAGTGGAAGACACAGGTGAACTCTGGCTGCACGAAATAAAATTCGACGGCTACCGCACCATGGCGCATATCGCCGATGGCGAGGTCAGGCTGATCACCCGCGGCGGCATCGACTGGACGAAGCGTTACGGCGACCTGCCGCAGGCATTCGCCCGGCTGCCCCTCAGCCAGGCGATCATCGACGGCGAGATCATGGTGCTGGACGAGAAGGGCATCTCGCGTTTCGCGCTGCTCCAGGATGCGCTGTCGGCGGGTGCGGGCAGCAAGCTCCATTTCTATGCCTTCGACCTGCTGCATCTCGACGGCTGGGACCTCCGCAAGGCGCCGCTCGCAAAGCGCAAGGCCCTGCTCGCCGAACTGCTAGCCGGACAGGGCGCCAACTCCGCCATCCAGCTGAGCGACCATGTCGAAGGCGACGGACAGGGGCTGTACGATCAGGCCTCGATCCTTGGGCTGGAAGGCGTCGTCTCCAAGCGCGCCAACGCCATCTACCAGAGCGGCCGCACGAAGAGCTGGACCAAGGTCAAGGCGCTGGAGACCGGCGATTTCATCATCGCCGGCTACACCGTTTCCGACGCGGCCGAAGGACTGGCGGCACTCGGCATGGCTGAATTCGCGGATGGCGAACTGCACTATCGCGGCAAGGTTGGCACCGGCTTCGATGCCGCTACGGCGGGCGACTTGCTGGCCCGGCTGCAGCCGCTGCGCGACGGCGCGACAGCACCCGAGGGTGTGCCGCGCGAGATCATGCGCGAGATGAAATGGGTGCGGCCGATGCTGTCGGCCCGCATCCACTACGCCAACCGAACGGCGGACAATTCGCTGCGCCACGGTGTGTTTCGGGGCTTGCGCGATGTCGGCCTGTCGACGCCGGTGTCGCCGAAGCGCAAGCGGCTGATCGCCGAAGCTGATCTCGCAACCATCTGGGTGACCAATCCGGAGCGGCGGCTGTTCGGCAAGACCGGACCGACCAAACTCGACATCGCCGTCTATTACGCGCTGGTCGGCGATTTCATGCTGCCGCACATTATGGGCCGCCCGGTGTCTCTGGTGCGCTGCCCGACGGGCCTGCCGAAGGACTGTTTCTTCCAGCGCCACGCCTTCACCGGCATGCCGCCGTCGGTGGTCACTTTTGACGCCACCAACTCCGAAGGTGAAACCAAATCCTATCTGTCGGTCGAGGGAGCAAAAGGCTATCTGGCACTCGCGCAGTTCGGCGTCGTTGAGTTCCACACCTGGGGCACGCATCGCTTGAGCCTCGACAAGCCCGACCAGATCGTTTTCGATCTCGATCCGGGTGAGGGCATCGCCTGGCGCGAGGTGGTCGAGGCCGCCGTCCACATCAAGGGCGAATTGGAGCGGTTCGGCCTGGTGCCGTTCGCCAAGACATCCGGCGGCAGCGGCATCCACATAACCGTGCCGGTGACGCAAAAGCAGAACTGGAAGAAGCTGCACCAGGCGACCAGCGCCATCTCCACGCACCTGGCGGCCACCGCGCCCGACACTTTCACCACCACAATGGGCAAGGAAAACCGCAAGCGCCGCATCTTCATCGACTATCACCGCAACGCGCGCGGCCACACCTCCGCGGCGCCTTATTCGCTGCGCGCCCGCACCAACCTGCCGGCGTCGACGCCGGTGAGCTGGAGCGACCTTGAGACGATCGATGCGCCGCAGGATCTGAACTATTCCTCGCTGCCGGGGTTGTTGGCGACCTCGGGCGACCCCTGGGCGGACATGGAGGATTTCGCGAGGGATTTGCCGGCCTTCAAATAAGGTTTTTCTCCCCATTTCATGGGAGCGAGGAACCCAAGTCCATCGACGCTTCGGACAATTTGAATTATTCTCGGCCTTGGACCTTCAGGGCGACTGGAAGATTTCGCTAGGGATTTGCCTGTATCGTGCCCGGTCGGTGTAGGATTTCCGCAGCACCATTCGTCCTTTGGACGAAGCGCTGCAGTAAGCATGATCCCGAAAAGTGGGAACCGGTTTTCGGATAAGATCATGCTCAGTCTGAAATGTCAGTGCGTGGCCGCGTAGGAGAGTATCATGGCGCCCAGGGCAAGTTGGAAAGGTTACCTCAAGCTCAGCCTCGTCAGCTGTCCGGTCCGGCTCTATCCGGCAACGACGACCAGCGAGCGCATATCGTTCAACCAATTGCACAAGAAGACCCACAACCGCATCAACATGAAGCCGGTCGACCCTGAACTCGGCCTCGTCGAGCGCGCGGACTTGGTCAAGGGTTACGAATACGAGGACAAGCAGTACATCATCATCGATGAGGCCGACCTCGAAGCAGTGCGCATCGAATCCAATCACACGATGAACATCGAGGCCTTCGTCGACGAAGACGAGGTCGACGTCATTTATCAGGATTCGCCGTACTACATGGCGCCGGATGGCGCCATGGCGGAGGAAACCTTCGCCGTGCTGCGCGAGGCAATGCGCAAATCCGGCAAGCTGGCCATTGCCCGCCTTGTCCTGTCCAGCCGCGAGCGCGTGGTGACGATTGGCGCGCGCGAGAACGGCATGTTCGTGTGTACGTTGAGGAACCCGAACGAAGTGCGCGGCACGGCTGAATATTTCGGCAACATCCCGGCTGGCAAGCCGGATCCCGAAATGCTGCAATTGGCCGAAGCGCTGATCAAGCAGAAGGAAACCACCTTCGATCCGAAGAATTATGAGGACCGCTACGAGATCGCGCTGATGACGATGATCCGCGAGAAACTGAAGGGCCATAAGCCGATCATTGCGGCGGCGCCCGAGCGTGGCAATGTCATCAACCTCATGGACGCGTTGAAGGCGAGCCTGTCGCAATCAGCCAAGCCGCCGGCCAAGTCGAAGAGCAAGGCCGACGACGCTGAAAAACCTGCCGCCAAGGGTAAGGCGGGTGCGGCCAAGGAAAACCCGTTGAAGGCCAATCTGCTCAAGGCCGTCGGCAAGAGCAAGGGGTGACGGCGCCGACCGGTATAATCCCGGGCGCCGTCTTCGGCGCCATCGGCGCGCTGGCGGCATTTCCGCTGCGGCTCGCGGCCCGTGAGGTGGAGCGTCAGCACGGCCAGTTGCGGCGCGGCGTCACCAGGCGCACCAGCCATGTTGTGTTCGGCCGAACGCTGATCGCCAAGGCCGGCACGGCGAAGGGCGGCGATGCCGAGATCGAGCGCCGGGTTGCAGCCGAGGGCTCCGCTGGCCGAACACTCCTTAGCGAAAATGGCTTCCTGCGCCTGCTTGGTCTGATGAAGACGCCGGAGGCGTCTTCGCTGTCCAGGCAGTCTCTCGTCGACCAGTCCAGACTGTCCGGTGCCGACCTCGACCTGCTCAGCCTGTTTGACGCCTTCGAGCACGATTGTGAACCCTACTCGTTCCGCGATCTGATCCTTGCCCGCAAATATGCCGGGCTGGTCGCCGGCGGTGCATCCTGGGGCGCGATCGCGCGCTCCGTGCATCGCTCCGGTCCGGTCGCTTCGCTCACCGCCAAATCGCTCAATGTCGGCTCGCAGCATGGCCGGCCCGATCAGATCTATCTCGAGGATGGCCAGAGCGAACTCGACGGCCAGCTGCTGTTCGATCTCGGCAGCGCAAGCGCAGCCGGCGACGACACGCTGGAAGAATTGTTCGCCGAGGCTGAAAGCGCGGAAGAGGAGGGCCGGCACGACGATGCCGCGGCGCTCTACCAACGCTGCCTCAGCATCGATCCGAGCGACGCCATCGCCGCGTTCAACCGCGCCAATTGCTTGCGTGGCGCCGGTCGCGTGGCCGACGCGGCGCATGACTATGCAAGAGCGATCAAGCTCGATCCGGCGTTCGTCGAGGCCTGGTTCAACCTCGCCGGGCTGATGAGCGACGAAGGCAAGATCGCCTCGGCGCGCCGGCATCTGGTCAAGGCCATCGCGCTCGACAAGAGCTACGCCGATCCGGTGTTCAACCTTGCCCGGCTGGAGTTCGACGCCGGCAATCTGACCGAAGCCCGCCGCCACTGGGTGCGCTATCTCGAACTCGATGCTGACAGCGAATGGGCGCGCACTGCGCAAAAGGGGATACAGTTCGTCGATCTGCAGCTGGCGCGGACGGCGGGGTGAGATGTTGGCGCGCGAGCACCCCCCTCTGGCCTGCCGGCCATCTCCCCCTCAAGGGGGGAGATTGGGTGTCGCCATCGCTTTCGCCAATCGCTATCGTCGCGAGGTCCGTGAGGCGCTGAAACTGCCAATCTCCCCCCTTGAGGGGGAGATGTCCGGCAGGACAGAGGGGGGGCGAAGGAACTCGGCCTTTACCGGCAGCGCACCCCATGACCACCTTCCTCTTCGACGGCTTTGACACAGCCCCCCTCACCATCCTGCTGGCCCACGGCGCCGGCGCGTCGATGGATTCCCCCTCGATGACCGACACCGCCAAGGCGCTCGCCACAGCCGGCTTCCAGGTTGCGCGCTTCGAATTCCACTATATGGCGGCGCGACGCTATGGCCAGCGCAAGCCGCCGCCGCGCGCCGAGACGGTCAACCCGGAATACATCAAGGCCATCGCCGATCTGAGGGCGAGGGGCGTCGCTGGTCCGCTCATCATCGGCGGCAAGTCGATGGGCGGGCGCGTCGCCTCGATGGTCGCCGACGAGATGTTCGCCAAGGGCGAGATTTCGGGCCTCGTCTGCCTCGGCTATCCCTTTCATCCGCCGGCCAAGCCCGAGCAACTCAGGACAAAACATCTCGCCGACCTCAAGACGCCGACGCTGATCTTCCAGGGCACCCGCGACGAGTTCGGCACGAAAGAAGAGGTCGCGACCTACGGCCTTTCCAAAGCCATCGAGGTGATCTGGCTGGAGGATGGCGACCACGACCTGAAGCCGCGCAAGAGCGTGTCGGGGTTTTCGACCGCCGATCATTTGAAGACGCTGGCCGGGACGGTGAAGGCGTGGACAGGGCGGATCGTTTCCTGATCGCCAAATGAAAATCGCCACCTTCAATATCAACAACGTCAACAGCCGGCTGCAAAACCTGCTGGCGTGGCTGGCGGCAGCCAAGCCCGATGTCGTCTGCCTGCAGGAGCTGAAGGCGCGCGACCTGCAGTTTCCGCGCACGGCACTGGCCGACGCCGGCTATGGCGCGGTGTGGAAGGGCGAGCCGACCTGGAACGGCGTAGCCATACTGGCGCGAGGAGCCGAGCCGGTGCTGACCCGTGACGAACTGCCCGGCGATACCGCCGACAAGCAGAGCCGCTACATCGAGGCGGCGGTGTCGGGCGTCGTCATCGCCTGTCTCTACGCGCCCAACGGTAACCCGCAGCCGGGGCCGAAATTCCAGTACAAGCTGGCGTGGCACGCGCGGCTGGAGGCGCATGCCGCAGAACTGTTCGACACCGGCCTGCCGGTGGCGCTGGTCGGCGACTACAACATCGTGCCCGAGCCGCGCGACATCTACGCCACCCGCTCCTATGACGACAACGCGCTGGTGCAGCCGGAAAGCCGGGCGTCGTTCCAGCGTCTGCTCGAGCAGGGCTGGACCGATGCGCTCCGCAAGAAGCATCCGAAGGAAACGCTCTACACATTCTGGGATTATCGCCGCAACCGCTGGCCGCGCGATGCCGGGCTGCGGCTCGACCACATCTTGCTGTCGAAGAAACTGGCGCGCCGCCTCACCGCTGCCGGCATCGACCGCGATGTCAGAGGTGAGGACGGCGCCAGCGACCACGCGCCGGTATGGGTCGAATTGAAGTGAATTTGGCTGCGTGATCGCGCCCACTTTCGTGGGCGCAGTTTTGCGCTATTTGTTTCGCTGCGGCGGCCGCATGATGAGCAAGGTGCGGCACCGGAGGGGGAGTCCGATGGACAGGTTGGCCGAAAGGCTGTTTGCGCTTCCGCTGCTGGCGGCCGCTTTGGCTTGTCTGGTGCGGGCGTATCTGCTGCTCGGCGACAGAGATTTCAGCTGGAGCGGGATCGACCACATGCTGCACGGCCCAGCCACGCTGCGACCGGTGGTGTTCCTGACCGTCGGCGGGCTTTGCCTGCTTGGCGCCCTGTTGTTCTGGGCCGGACTGCTGCCGGGTCGGCGAAGCCAGCCTGCTGGAACGCCGCTTTTTGGCCGCGACGCTGAGATGGAATCCAAGGGTCGCCCGGGCTGGCGGCGCGCCTTCCTCATGTTGCCGGTGCTCGCCGTGTTGGCGCTGCTGGCCGACCACTTCCCTTGGGCGCGTGACGCCGGCCCGGGCGCTGAGGTCGTCGCCCCGAGAGAGCCCAAAGCCGAGCCGAAGGGCCAGGATATCGCCGGCGTCCCACCGGACCTGGCGACGCCGGCGGTTCCACCGAGTTCGCCGCCGCTCGCCACGCCTCCCGAGCCAACCCCGCCTGAGCAGGCTGCCAAACCGCCGGAACCGGCGCAGCCTACGCCTCCAACTGCTCCCCCTCGGCCGCCACAAGTCGCACTCGCTCCGGCGACACCGCCACCGCAAACCGTCGCGCCGTTGCCGCCGCCTCCGCCGGCGCTGCCGACCGAGCCCGACGGCCATCGCGACGCCGTCGTCTGGCTCGCCGTCTCGGCCGATGGCCGCGACATCATGAGCGCCAGCACCGACCATATGATCAAGCTCTGGGACATCGCCGGCAAGCGGCTGATCCGCAACCTTGGTGAACACAAGGACATGGCGCGCACGGCGCTGTTCATGCCCGACGGCGCAACCGCGCTGACCGCCGGCGACGATGGCGAGATCGTGCTGCGAAAGCTTGCCGACGGCGCGGTGCTGCATGTCTTCTCGTCGGGCGCGAATGGCGGCGTGCGCAAGCTGGCGATCAGCCCGGACGGCAAGCGCGCCGTCAGTGGCCACGACACCGGCAACGTCATCGTCTGGGATCTCGTCAACAAATCGGTGCTGCATGTGATGACCGGACATGACTGGCCGATCAGCACGGTCGCAATCTCGCCCGACGGCACGCGCGCGCTCAGCGGCTCCATCGACGGCACGCTGAAATTCTGGGACGTCGAAAGCGGCAAGCAATTGCGAAGCTGGCACGGCCACGAGCAGGGCACTTACGGCGCTGTCTTCACCGCCGACGGCCATCATGTCGTCACCGGCAGCGGCGACTACACGATCAAGCTCTGGGACCTCGACACGTTTAGGGAATTGCGCCGCTTCGAGGGTCACGAAGGCACCGTCTATACGCTGGCGCTGTCGGCCGACGGCAAGCGCTTGGCCTCCGGCTCGCTCGACGGCACGGCGCGGCTGTGGGATGTCGGCACCGGCTGCCAGACCGCCATGTTCGACAGCCGCACCGGCCCGATCTACGCCGTTGCCTTCGCCACCGACGGCACGCTGCTCACCGGCGGCGACGATCGCACCATCAGGGATTGGCCGGCGGCTGGCGGCGATGGCGAGATCCTCTTTGCCGGCGCGGCGCAGTAGCGACATCAAATGCTTTGGATATTCCAGAACAGCCTGGCTTGCGCTATGAATTACTGGTGGCTGCAAATGGATTGGGGACCGTGAGCAACAACGACTGGGCGCCCAAAGTGGATACACCTGTCTACAGCCCGCCCACGTCGCGTCGCCGAGGGGTCCTTACCGTCGTTCTGGTGTTGCTGGCGGCTTTTGTGCTGCTCGGGCCTGGCCGAAATTACTATGTGCAGTGGTCAGCGGCACAAAAGGGTGCAGCGGCTCTCCAGGCAAAGGATTATGCCGAGGTATTCCGTCAAATGAAGATCATGGCGGACGCTGGCAATGTTGACGCAAAAGGCCAGCTTGGTGCGCTGTACTGGCGCGGGGAGGGCGTGGCTCAGAACGACAGCCAGGCGGTGTATTGGTGGAAGAAATCCGCCGATGGCGGCAATGCGGAAGCCATAGCAGCACTGGGTCAGGCCTACCTTATGGGCAGGGGCGTTGAAAAGGACAGTCGGCTTGCCGAGAGTTTCTCACGAAAGGCCGCCGATAAAGACAACATGAATGGGCAGTACCAGCTCGGCGTGTTGTACTGGCAGGGCCAAGGGGTCGCGCAAAGTTATGAGCAGGCGCTCTATTGGTGGCGCAAGGCGGCCGATCAGGGGAGCGGGGAGGCTGAATATTCTCTCGGCCAAGTCTATTTAAATGGCCAAGGGGTCGAAAGAAACGATCAACTGGCGTTGAAGTTTTCCAGGCAATCAGCCGACAAGGGCAATGCGAACGCTCAGTACGCCCTCGGCGTCCTGTATGCGCAGGGTCGGGGTGTTGCGCAAAGCTTCGAGCAGGCTGCCTCATGGTGGCGCAAGGCGGCTGACCAAGGAAGCCTGGAGGCCGCTTTCTGTCTCGGACGCGCCTACTATCTTAACCAAGGCGTCAAGAAGGATGATAAGGCCGCCATAGTGTGGGTGAAAAAGGCAGCCGATCTGGGTGAGCCGAATGCCCAGGCTTTGCTGGGCACTTTGTACTCGCGGGGCCACGGCGTTGAGCAGGATGACCGCCTTGCGTTCGGGTGGTGGATGAAGGCCGCAACCACCGGTCTGACAGAAGCGCAATACGCGGTGGCGGCCGCTTATGGCCAGGGAAAAGGTACCCCTAGGGACGACGGCCAGGCGTTTGCGTGGATGAGCAAAGCCGCCAATCAGGGCTTTGTGTTCGCCCAGTCGAATCTGGGCGGATATTATTCGATGGGCCAAGGCGTCGAGAAGAGCGCCGAGCAGGCGGTCTATTGGTGGCGCAAGGCCGCGGAAGCGGGGAATGCCGAAGCCGGTGCCAATCTGGCCCGGGCGTATTCGCTCGGCGAAGGCGTGGGACGGGACGATGCGTTGGCCGCGACTTGGGCGCAAAAGGCGTCCGACGGGCGAAACGCCGACGCTCAATATATGCTTGGTATCCTCTACAGCCAGGGCCGCGGCGTTGCGCAAGACAATGATCTGGCCTTCCGATGGTGGATGAAGGCTGCTGTCCAAGGCCATGTGGTAGCGCAGTATAATGTCGGGGTCGTGTATCGGGACGGGCAGGGCGTCGGGAAGGATGAAAGGCAGGCATTCGAGTGGCTGAGCAAGGCTGCCGACAAGGACAATGACCTTGCGCAGTTCGCTCTCGGTGGACTGTATTGGGATGGTCTAGGAGTAACGAAGGACCCCGTTCAGGCGGCAAGGCTCTGGCGCAAAGCCGCCGACCAGCGCAATGCATTCGCGCAGAAAGCGCTCGGCACAGCCTATTCCGAGGGTGCTGGCGTTGCGCAAAGCAGTGCGGATGCGGCGGGCTGGTGGCTCAAGGCGGCGCGGCAGGGAAATGTCGATGCCCAGCTCGCCTTAGCGTATGCCTCGGCCAACGGCGTGGGCATTGCCAGAGACGACAAGGCTGCCGAGTCCTGGTGGCTGGAAGCCGCAAAGGCCGGCAGCGTCGATGCCGAGTTCAGTCTGGGCTCGCTCTACTACCGCGGCGTCGATGGGAAACCAAACTACAAGGAAGCCGCCAAATGGTTCTTCAAGGCGGCAGGCCACGGCAGTTCCGGAGCCAAGACCTATCTCGACCTGATGAAGGAAAACGGCCAGCTCGACAGCAAGATGCTGTGAGCCGAGTGCATAAGCGTCGCCGTCACGCCTTTCGTTTGCGGCGTGACACTCGCATCGCACGATGCGAAGACTCATTTGCCGCTGCATCTCGAGAACCCCATGCCCAACCTCCAGCCCGTCGAAGCCTCGATCGCCGACCTGCGCCGCGCGCTGGAGGCCGGCACCGTCACCAGCGTCGAGCTGGTCGGCGCGTATTTCAGGCGCATCGCGCACTACGACCGCCATGGCATTGCGCTCAATGCCGTGCCGGTGCTTAACCCGGCAATGTTCGAGGAGGCGGCGGCGTCCGACCTGCGGCGGCGCAATGGCGCCACCCTCGGGCCGCTCGACGGCATCCCCTACACCGCCAAGGACAGCTATAAGGTGAAGGGCCTGACGGTGGCCGCCGGCTCGCCCGCCTTCGAGCATCTCGTCGCCAACGAGGACGCTTTCACCATTGCCAGGCTGAGGGCCGGTGGTGCTGTGCTGATCGGGCTGACCAACATGCCGCCTATGGCCAATGGCGGCATGCAGCGTGGCGTCTATGGCCGCGCCGAGAGCCCCTACAATGCAGATTACCTGACCGCCGCCTTCGCTTCCGGCTCGTCCAACGGTTCCGGCACCGCGACCGCTGCGAGCTTTGCCGCTTTCGGGCTGGGCGAGGAGACATGGTCTTCCGGCCGCGCGCCGGCGTCCAACAATGCACTTGTCGCCTACACGCCGTCGCGCGGCGTCATTTCGGTCAGGGGCAACTGGCCGCTGGTGCCGACCATGGATGTGGTGGTGCCGCACACGCGCGGCATCGCCGACATGCTGGAGCTGCTCGACGTGATCGTCGCCGACGATACCGAGACGCGCGGCGATTTCTGGCGCGCGCAGCCCTGGGTGTCGATCGCGAAAAGCGCTGATCTCAGGCCGCCAAGCTACACTACACTCGCCTTGGAGTGCTCGTTGAAAGGCAAACGCCTCGGCGTGCCGAAAATGTATATCGGCCGCGACGGCGGCGCGCTCAAACCCATCGAGACCCGCGCCTCGGTGCTCGACCTCTGGCGGCAGGCAGCGCGTGACTTGGAAAAGCTCGGCGCGGAGGTGGTCGAGGTCGATTTCCCCGTCGTCTCGAACTATGAGCGCGACCGTCCGGGCACAAAAACCATGGTCGAACGCGGGCTGGTGCCGGAAGCATTCGCCGAGCGCGAAATCTGGGATCTCTGCATCTGGGGCTGGGACGATTTCCTGCGCGCAAATGCCGACCCGGCCATCCCCGACCTGGCCACGGTCGACGGGCCAAAAATCTTCCCGCGGCCGCCGGGCGCGCTGCCGGACCGCTATGGCGACGACGGTTTCGATCTGGCGGACTATGTCACACGCGCCAAACAGGGCGTGACGCCATTGCTGGATATTCCAAGGCTGGCGGAAGGTCTGAAGGGATTGGAGGCGACGCGGCGCATCGACTTCGAGGACTGGCTGGACGAGCACAGGCTCGACGCCGTCGTGCTGCCGGCGGTCGCCGATGTCGGCCCGGCCGATGCCGACGTCAACCAGACCTCTGCAGAAATCGCCTGGCGCAACGGCACCTGGGTCGCCAATGGCAATCTGGTGTGGCGTCATCTCGGCATTCCGACCGTCACCGTGCCTATGGGAACGATGGCCGATATCGGCATGCCGGTCGGGCTGACCTTTGCGGGCAAGGCCTATGATGATGCGGAGTTGCTGCGGCTAGCCGGCGATTACGAGCGCGCCACCCAACGCCGCACCAGCCCGCCGCGCACGCCGGAATTGCCGGACGATGCGTTTGCGGGGCGGCCTGGTGGATTGCGGGCCAGCGATGCGCCGGCGCCGAGGCTTACGCTTGTTGCCGAGACGACGCGGCGAGGAGACCAGGCCGAGATCGCCGTGACGGTTGAACTCGATGCGGAGACCGCTGGCGTCAAGGTTCACGTCAATGGCGAACCGGTCGCTCTGCGGCGCAGCGGCACAAGCTTTCACGGTCGCATCCTGGTGCCCGCCGGCGAGCACGAAAGAATGCACAGTGTGTGGCGAGGCGCTTACGGCTCGATCGTTACGGCCGTCATCCGGCTGGAGGATGGACGCACGGCTGGTGCTTACGTGGTCGCGGGTGGAATCGGGTGAGGTACATGTAATCTCCCCAAGGGGGAGATCAGCAGCTTCGCCGTCTTGACCCTCCCATCGCCCGCGTTATCTTCGCGCCATGCCAAACCTCGCTCCCCTCATCGTCATCGACCTCCAGACCAACATGTTCGACGGCCGCGTCGAGCCGCCGATCCACGATGCGCCTGGCATAGCCGAGCGTACCTGCTCGCTGATCGACTGGGCGCGGCGCGAGGGGCGCAAGGTTGCTTTCGTCAGGCATGACGGGCCGGCCGGCGATCCGCTGGCGCCCGGCGAGCCGGGTTGGCCGGTATGGCCGGAACTCGGCCAGGCCAAGGACGAGCCGACATTCTCCAAGACCGTCCGCAACGCCTTCTCGAATGCCGAGCTTGGCGCCTGGGTGGCCGGGCAAGGGGTCGGCGAAGTCGTGCTTGCCGGAGCGCAAACCGATTTCTGCATCGCCGGCACCGTTGAGGGCGCCCTGGCCGAAGGCTTCGGCGTCACTGTCGTTTCCGATGCGCACTCGACGCTGGACACTGAAGGCGAAACCGCGACCGAGATCGTCGCCCGGTACAATGCGGACTTCACCGATGCCGGCGTCACGCTGGTGACGACGAAGGCGCTGACCGGCGACTGAAGCACCGCGCTTCGAAGAGTGGGAGACTGCCGTGCCAACCCTGAAATTGCCGGCCGAAGGCGGATGCCGCTGCGGACGTGTGCGGCTAAAGATTTCCGCAAAACCGCTTTTGACCATGGCTTGCCATTGCATCGGCTGCCAGCGCATGTCGGCCAGCGCCTATTCACTGAGCGCCGCCATTCCCTCGGACGGCTTCGAAATCATGCAAGGCGAGCCGGTGATCGGCGGGCTGCACGGCGCCTCGCGTCATTACTTCTGCCCTTATTGCATGAGCTGGATGTTCACGCGCCCCGAAGGGCTCGACTGGTTCGTCAATCTGCGCCCCACCATGCTTGACGAGCCCGGCTGGTTCACGCCGTTCATCGAGACATGGACCAGCGAGAAACTGCCCTGGGCGACGACGCCGGCGGTGCATAGTTACGAGGCGCTGCCGGCCTTCGAGGCGTATGAGGGGCTGGTGGCCGAGTTTGCTGAAACTGCGAATCTCCCCCCTTGAGGGGGAGATGGCCAGCAGGCCAGAGGGGGTCGGGGCGACTGGGCTCGACGTCCTTGCTGCAGATGGAAGGTTGGCGCCTCACGCGCGGCGACCCCCTCTGTCGCCTTCGGCGACATCCTCCCCCTCGAGGGGGGAGATAAGCCCCGCTAAAAATTTGCATCGAATCGATTGCGCAAACGTTTCGATCGCCCTAAGCTCCCTTAAAATCCGCCATCAGAGCGGACGGGAAACGCAAAAGGGAGGAGCGCTTGCAGGCGCTGATATGTCTTGCCGACAATGGCTGAAGTGGCGCGGCGCGCCGGCGTGTCGGTGTCGACCGTCTCGCATGTCGTCAACAACACGCGCTTCGTTTCGCTGGAAAAGGCGAGGCTGATCAACGACGCCATTGCCGCCATGGGCTACCAGCCCAACGAGCTGGCGCGCTCGCTGAAGGCCTCGACCACCAACAGCGTCGGCCTGGCGATCTCGGCGATCTCCAACCCTTATTTCACCGACATCATCTGCGCGGTCGAGGCCGAATGCGCGCGGCTCGGGCTGATGGTCTTCCTGTCGGACACCCAGGAAGATCCCGACCGCGAGCTGCAGGTGGTGCGCGCTTTCCATCAGCGCCGCGTCGACGGCGTCATCCTGGCGCCGTCGGGCTCGCCGCAGCGCGCCATCGACTATCTCGCCGACAAGAAGATGCCATGCGTTCTGATCGACCGTTTCGCCGACGAGCGCTTCGACCAGATCGGCGTCGAGAACGAAACGTCGATGCGCGCGCTGATCGACCATGTCGCCTCCTTCGGCCACAAGCGCATCGGCTATATCGCCGGACAGCCCGGCCTGACGACGACGCGCGAGCGCATCGAGGCGTTCCAGGCTTCGCTCGCCGCCAATGGACTTGAGTGCGTGCCGCGCTATCTCTCGGCCGAGAATGTCGACACGGCGGCGGCGACCGCATCCACCCACGCCATCCTGTCGCTGCCGTCGCCACCAACCGCATTGGTCACCGGCAACAACATGACGACGATCGGAGCCGTCCGCGCCATCCGCGAAAAGGGCCTCACCATTCCGGGCGATCTGTCGCTGGCCGGCTTCGACGATTTCGAATGGGCCGATTGTTTCGAACCGCGCCTGACGCTGGTTGCCCAGCCCTGCACCGAGATAGGCAGGCAGGCGGCAGCCCTGCTCAGCGCCCGCATCGCGGCGACCGGTTCAGAGCCACGTTCGGTGCGGCTGCAGGCGACGCTGCGGGCGCGCGCCTCCTGCGGGAGGCCGACCCACACGAGGCTAACATGACCGCGCCGCTGCTGGTGATGACCGGCGCCGTCAAACGCTTCGGCGGTGTGCAGGCGCTGCGTGGCGTCGACTTCGATCTCAAGGCCGGCGAAATCCATGCGCTGCTCGGCGAAAACGGCGCCGGCAAGTCGACGCTGATGAACCTTTTGTCGGGCGTCTACACGCCGGACGAAGGCACCATCGAGATCGACGGCAAACCCGTGCGTTTCAACAACCCGCGTGAGGCGCAAGCGGCCGGCATCGCCACCATCTTCCAGGAGCTCGACCTGGTGCCGTCGCTGGATGTCGCGGCCAACCTGTTCCTCGGCCGCGAACTGATGCGTCCGGGCGGCTTCCTCGACGTGCCGGCAATGCGCCGCGAGGCCAAGAAGCGGCTGGAGGCGATCGAGATCGCCATCGATCCGGCTGCCATGGTGGCCGATCTGTCGATCGGCCAGCGCCAGGTGGTCGCGATCGTCAAGGCGCTGTCTTACGCCTCGCGCGTGCTGATCATGGACGAGCCGACGGCCGCACTCACCGTCGGCGAAGTCGAGCGGCTGTTCGACATCATGCGCAAGCTCGCCGCCACCGGCGTCGGCATCGTCTACATCTCGCACCGGCTGGAGGAAGTGCCAGGCATTGCCGACCGCGTGACTGTGATGCGCGACGGCCGTGTTGCCGGCATCACCGAGCCGCACGCGCCGCAGGCCGAGCTGGTCAGGCTGCTGGTCGGACGGCCCTTGGACGAGCTCTATCCCCAACGCGCCAAAGCGGCGGGCAAGCCGCTGCTCAGCCTGAGGAACGCCAGCTTCAAACTCGCCCGCGACAGCGCCGGCTGGCAGGCGCCGCAAGGCGTTTCGCTCGATGTCCATGAAGGCGAGATCGTCGGTCTTGCCGGCATCATGGGGGCCGGGCGCACCGAGCTCTTGTCCGCGCTCTACGGCACCGGCCTGTCCGGCCGCTGGGAGGGCGAGGTCGCCATATCAGGCCGCCCGGTAAAATTGGATTCGATCAGCGCTGCCCGCCACGCCGGCATCGCCTTCGTCACCGACGATCGCAGGGGCTCGGGCCTGATGCTGCGCATGGCGGTCGGCCTCAATCTAGTGATGTCGGTCATATCCAGGATCTCGCCGAACTGGCTGGTCTCGCCGCGCCGCCAGGCCGAGGCCGTGAAGGAATCCTTCGGTCAGTTCGATATCCGCCCGAAGAACCCCGATATCGCCGTCGGCGCGCTGTCTGGCGGCAACCAGCAGAAGGTGGTGCTGGCCAAGGAGATCCTCGGCAATCCGCGCCTGTTGCTTCTCGACGAGCCGACACGCGGCGTCGATGTCGGCGCCAAGGGCGAGATCTACCAGCGGCTCAGGGCACTCGCCGCGCAAGGGCTCGGCATTCTGGTGGCGTCCAGCGAGATGCCGGAGCTGATCGGTCTGTGCGACCGCATCGTGGTGCTGCGCCAGGGGCGCAATGTGGCGGAATTCATGGGCGGCGTCGACGAGCACACGGTGCTGGCCGCGGCTAACGGCAGGGAGGCCTGATGTCTCAGGACAACAATCCAGTGGCAGCGAGCCCGGTGACGGCGGCGCCTCAAAAGCATCGCGACCCGCTGGCGCTCATCGTGCGCTTCCAGAGCCTGATCGGCCTCGTGCTGGTGGCGATCGGCGGCATCATCTTCTCGCCGCGCCGCCATGGCGAGATCCTGTTCCTCAACCCCGACAACATCGCCAACATCGTGCGCGCCGTGTCGGAGACCGGCATCATCGCCATCGGCATGACCTTCGTCATCATCACCGCCGGCATCGACCTCTCGGTCGGCGCGGTGCTTGGCCTGTCCAGCGTCGTCACCGCATCGATGATGATCTCCGGCGGCTTCGGCCTGATCCCCACCATCCTCGCCGTGCTCGCTTTGGGCATCGTCTTCGGCGCCATCCAGGGCACCATCTCGACGCGCTTCCGGCTGGAGCCGTTCATCGTCACGCTGGCTGGCCTGCAGGCCGCGCGCGGGCTGGCGCTGGTCGTCTCCGGCAACCAGTACATCAACATTTCCTACGGCGAAGGGCCGGGCTTGGCGCCGCCGGTGTTCGCCGTGCTGGGCGAGCGGCTGTTCAACAACACCGTGCCGGTGGCAACGCTTGTGTTCGTCGTCTTTGCCGCGATCGCCACCATCGTGCTCAACACCACGCGCTTCGGCCGCTATGTTTTTGCCGTCGGCGGCAATGAGCGCGCCGCGCGCATATCCGGCGTGCCGGTCTCGATGGTGAAGATATCGGTCTATGCCATCACCGGCTTTGCCGCTGCACTCGCAGGCATCGTCCATGCCGGCCAGTTCAATTTCGGCAGCGCCAATGACGGCATGGGCTATGAGCTGACGGCCATCGCCGCCGTGGTCATCGGCGGTACCAGCCTGTTCGGCGGCGCCGGCTCGATGGTCGGCACCGTCGCCGGAACCATCATGCTTGGCGCGCTCGCCAACATCCTGCAGCTCAACAACATCACGCCCGCCATGCAGCTGCTCGCGACCGCCGCGATCATCGTGCTGGCGGCAGTGCTTCAATCCCTCGTTCGCCGCCGCGAGGGGTTGGGTCGTTAGTGCATGTCGCGCAAAAGGTTTTGCGATGACGACATGCACCAACAAACAAGGAGGAGACGGCAACACGTGAACGTCAAACCAAGGTCTGGCCCCCCGGCCAGACGAGGAGGAGAGTGAGTTATGAAAACGACACTAAGAGGATCGACCCTCAAGGCCGTCCTGCTGGCAGGCGCTGGCCTGTGCATTGCAGGCTCCGCTTACGCCGCCGAGCCGCTGGTGAAAGCCTGCGCCAAGGACGGCCAGTTCGTCATCGGCTTTTCGCAGGCCAACAATGCCGAGCCCTACCGCCAGCACGTCAATGACGAGCTTGAGGCGGCGGCCAAGGAAGTGCCCGGCTTCACGCTGCAGATCGCCGACGGCGCCGGCAACGTCAACACGCAGACCTCGCAGGTCGACAATTTCATCACCCAGAAGGTCGATATCCTTTTGATCTCGCCCTTCGAGGCCGCACCGCTGACGCCGGCGGTGAAGCGCGCCATGGATGCCGGCATCCCGGTCATCGAGCTTGACCGCAAGACGGTCGGCGACCCCGGCAAGGACTACACCGCCTTCATCGGCGGCGACAATTTCAAGATCGCCGAGGAAGCCGGAAAGTACACCGCCAAGACGCTGCTGCCCGATGGCGGCGAGGCGGCGGTGCTGCAAGGCCTGCCGAGCTCGACGCCGGCGGTGGAGCGCCTCAACGGCTTCAAGGAAGGCGTGAAAGGCAACCCGAAGGTCCAGATCGTCGCCGAGCAGGCCGCCGACTGGGTGCCGGACAAGGCGCAAGTCGCCTTCGCCGCCATGCTGCAGGCGCACCCCGACATCAAGGTGCTCTACGCCTCCAACGACATGATGGCCGCCGGCGCGCTGCTCGCCGCCAAGGGGGCGGGCAAGGACGTCAAGATCATCGGCACAGACGGCCTGCCGGGCCCGGCTGGCGGCATCGAGGCGGTGGCCAAGGGCGACTGGGTCGCAACCTTCACCTACCCGACGGGCGCCAAGGAAGCGATCGAGATGTCGAAAAAGATCCTGCTCGATTGCGCGACCGAGGTGGACAAGACGGTGACGGTGGAGACCACCGCGATCACGGCCGAGAATGCCAAGCAGCTGATGGGGAAGTGAGGGGCGGGCAGAGCGCGTCTATTGAGGTGATGCGCAAGGCCCCGAGGGGCCTTGTTGCATTGCGGCAACGTATGGGAACGGCCGCTTCGCGCCTCATCTCGGTCATCGAAGTCATCCCGGCCGCCCGCCAAAAGCGGTCACAGTTGGTGTCAACGCCATGGGGAGTTTGCGCCGTGAGCATTTCTCTCCATAATGATCCCAGCATCGGCTTTTTCCTGCCCTCCCTACTGATCAAGTGTTTTGTGAACAGCATCGCACTTTGCTAATATTGCCGTCACTGTGCTCGGCGAGGAAATCCCAGCATGTCGGAGAAGAGTCCGGTCGCGTTGCCGGCGGCGTCGGTGGCAACAGGTTTTCTGGGCGGCAACGGTAACAATGCGTCGGAAGCCCGGCATGAGCGCCGGATCCTGACCGCGCTCTGCTACGACCTGGTCGGATCGACTGACCTTCTTGGCATCCTGGACATTGAAGAGTTCGAGGAACTGATATCAGCCTTCCAGCGGGCGGCGAGACAGGCGGTCGCGTCGTGCTCGGGTGCCGTAGAGGTCGAGGTCGGCGATGGCGGCGTTGCTTTGTTTCCTGCCGAAATAGACGCCAAGGATGCGGCATCGCTGGCGATCCGGGCCGGGCTCGAAATCATCGACGCCTGCAGGCGCGTCGGTTCGAACCAAGGCCGCGCCGATTTGCATGTCCGGGTCGGAATCGCGACATCGATGACCCTGATCCAGAAGGGTGACGCCGAGACGGGTCGTGACAATGTCACCGGCCCTGCCTTCGCGATGGCCACGCGGCTCCAGGCCATCGCGCAGCCGGATACGGTGTTAGTCTCGGAGGCGACACGCAACCTGGCGCGACGGTCGCATGTGTTCAGCTTTAGGGGCAGCCATACGATCAAGGGTTTTGCCGAGCCGGAGCTGGTCTGGCGCGCGCTGAGTCACAAGCGCGAGGTCGACCGCTTCTTCGCCTTCGGGCGGCTGAGCAGTCCGCTCGTCGATCGCGAGGCCGAACTTGCCACGATCGCCGAAGCATGGGACAGCGCCGTTGCAGGAAACGGCGGCGTGGTGGTGATCGAGGGCGAGGCCGGGATCGGCAAGTCGCGCATTCTTCACGAAGTGCGCCGGCGCACGCGTCACCAGCGCGCGAAACTGCTGCTCTTCCAGTGCACGCCCGGCGGCTTGCGCTCGGCGCTGCATCCGCTGCTACAGAACGTACGCGGCGATTTCGCCGGCAACGAAGGACAGCTGAGCGCTGCCGCTGTGGCAGAAGTATTCCGCGATCATGACGTCCGCGATCCTGAAATCATAGACGTCTTCTCGTTCCTGCTCGGCGCTGCGGGAGCCGATCCGATGCTTAAGGAAATCGACGCCGAGGCGATGCGCGCGAAAGCCAATTGGGCGGTTCGCCACTCGCTCGAAGCCCTGTGCGCCAGCGGACCGATCGTCCTGGTGGTCGAGGACATCCATTGGATCGACCTGACGTCTAGACAATTGTTGGCTGAGCTTGCACAGTCGGCCCGTCACTTCCGGGCGCTTGTCATCGTGACCACGCGCCCTGAATCCGGGAGCTGGCTGGCAGCATCGAATCCAAGGCATATCTCGCTAAAGCCGCTCAACCGCGAGCAAACGCGGCTGGCGATCGCGGCCATGTGGCCGCAAGGCAAGCCTTCAACTTCCCCGGAATTGCTCGACGTGGTGGAACGCGTGACCGGAGGCGTCCCGCTGTTCATCGAAGAAATCTGCCAGTGGATGGCCGAGAACGCGGCCTCGGCAACGGATCGGCTGGCGCAGACCGCGACGCGTAGTCATGCCTCGAGGCCAGGCTCGAAACGCTAGGGCCGGCACGCGAAGTCGCGCGCGCCGCGGCCGTCGCGGGCAATCGTTTCAATCAGGAATTGTTGCGCGCGTTGTTGCCGGAGCTCGACGACGAAATCATCGCAAACGCGCTGGATTCACTGAGCGAGGCCGGGTTCCTGATCCGCGTGCGGCCTTTTGGCGTTCCGGTCTATGGCGTGCGCCATGCGCTTATCCAGGAGACGATCTACAACGCAACGCTGCGCAAGAAACGGCAGGCCTTGCATCGCCACCTGTTTGCCGCGGTGAGCCGCAACCGAAACCTGGCCGGGTGGCTGAGCACCGCCGAGGTCGCCGAGCACGCCGAGCGCGCAGGCCTTATGGAGGACGCGATCGCTCAGTTCGTGATCGCAGGCACGGAAAGCTCGTCGCGCTCGGCAATGGCGGAAGCGAGGCAGATACTCGAGCATGCATTGGCGCTCTGCGAGCACGTTGCGGCAGCCGACAGGCGAGACGCGCTGCGGCTATCGGCTATGATCGTGCTCGGTCCCATCCTGACCGCTGTCGAAGGTCCGAACTCGGGGCCCGCCCGCAAATTGTACGAGGACGGCGTGGTGATAGCCCGGCGGCGGCCGGTGGCCGAGCGGGCCAAGTGGTTCCCGATCTACTGGGGCTGGTGGTTCACGGATACCGTCATGGACGGCGAGCGCGCGGAAGTGGTGCTCAGCGATCTCAGGGATGTCGAGGATGCCGAAGTGCAACTCCAGGCCAGGCATTGCGTGTGGGCAATCGACTTCAATCTTGGCCGCCACGACCGCTGCATCGCGGCAGTCGACGCAGGACTTTCGCTCTATGAGCACGGCCAGGGCAAAGCCAATGCTGCGTTGTACGGCGGGCATGACGCGAGGGTCTGCGGGCTCGCCCACCGCGCCTTGTCGCTTTGGTTTGTCGGAAAGCCGGCAAGCGCGATCCATTCGATGTCGGAAGCTAGGAGCTGGGCGCAGCAAACCGGACATGCCGGCAGCATCGCACATGCCTATCTCAACGAGGCGATGCTGCATTGCTATCGCCGAGATTTTTCGAGGTTACGAAGCGTGATAGCGGATCTGCGCCACTTGACGGAGCGCCATTATATGCCCGCTCTCGCCGCCGCAGCGCAAATCTTCGAAGGCTGGTGCGACGGCAACGCCGGCCAGGTCGAGAGCGGCAGGGAGAAAATGCGGCAAGGCCTTGGCCTCCATGGCGAGTTCCAGACGCCTGAGGACGAACCGGTCTATTGCGGCATGCTGGCAGAGCTTTTGACACGAACTGCCGAGGTCGATGAGGCGCTCGCGTTGCTGGGCTCGGCTGTGGCGCAGGCCGAGGCCGGCGGCAGCCGCTTCTGGCTGGCAGAGCTCTACAGGCGAAGGGCGGAGCTACTTCTTCTCCAGGGCGATGCGGAGGCGGACGTAATCGCTGCCCTCGAAAAGAGCATCGCCATAGCCGCGGAGCAAAGTGCCGTGCCTTTCCTCGTCAGTACATACGAGACCCTTCAATCATCAGGCCTGTCGCCTGAACTGTCGTCGCGCTATCGCGATCGGGTCGAACGTGCGAAATCCGCTCTCGAGCCGGGCGCCGCGCTGATCGTCAATCCCGAATCGGCCGTTCGGCACTAGCGGGCCCTGCAAGAGCATCCGCGATGCTGGAGCGATATCAACGCCTTGGTCCGCCGCCCGACGAGGCGCTGGCGAGGCTGATGAAGATGCGCGAAGGCCTGGGCATCACGCGGATCGCCGACATCACCGGGCTCGACCAGCTTGGTATCCCGGTCGTGCAGGTGACAAGACCTTTCTCGCTCTCCAACGCGGTCGCGCAAGGCAAGGGCGCCACCCTGGTGCAAGCCGGGATATCGGCCATGCTGGAATCGGCCGAGAGCTTCTTTGCAGAGCAGGTGGCGAATTTCGAACCAGTCGTCGGCTGCGCCGATCAATTGGGCATCCCGCCAGATCGTTTCGAAAGGTATCTCCAAGGGGGCACCGCGCCGGGATGGCGCGGCAGGGAGACCGCGTGGGTAGCCGCAGACAATCTTCTTACCGGCAGCCGCGACCTGGTCCCGTTCGAGCTCGTGCACACCGCCTATGTGTTGCCGTCGCTGCCCCATGACGGCATTTTCGCGGCATCGACGAGCGGTTTGGCAGCAGGCTTCGCGGAGCCGGATGCCATCGTTCATGGCATGCTTGAATGCATCGAACGCGACGCGATCGCCACGGCATACCGGACCCACGGGTTTTTCCACCGTCAACGCATCGATCCCGAGACGATCGATGATCCGTCGCTCCGCGATCTCCTGGAAACTTTGGCGGCCAAGAACGTGCTGGTTGGCCTTTGGCAAGCTTTGTCGCCGTTGGGCATACCGGTGGTGTGGTGCCATCTGCTGGAAGACGAACCGACAGAAACGGTCCTTTTGGATCATCCGGCTGATGGCTCGGCTGCCGGTTTCACTCCCGCCGGCGCGGCGGTGCACGCCATCTACGAAGCGGCCCAGGCCCGTCTGGCGGCGATCTCGGGCGCGCGCGATGACCTGACGCGCGCGTCCTATCCGAAATACCCCGATCGGCAGGTGATTGCAGCGCATCGCCGGCTCCTCCGCGACGGCCCGCGCAGCGTGGATTTCGGCGCGTTCGCCGAGCAGAAGTTCAACACGGCGTCGGACGGGCTGTCGGTCCTCTTGGCAATTCTCGAAGAGAGAGGGTTCGATGCGGTTCACCTAATCCGGGTGGGAACGAAACCGTTCGACGCCCTGTCGGTTGTCAGGATTGTCATCCCTGCCTTGCAGCCGCTCTTGCAGGGGTAGGGATTATGCGCCCGAAACTCGTCTTCACTGGCCCTACCGTGTCCCATTCCGACGCGTTGAAGGTCGTCGATGCGGTATGCCTTCCCCCGGCCGTGCAAGGCTCGATCGTTTCGGCCGTGCAGCATTTCGACCCGAGTGCGATCCTTCTCATAGATGGCGGTTTTCAGACCGAGCCGGCGGTTCGGCACAAGGAAATCCTGTGGGCCCTCAGCCGCGGCATTCATGTCGTCGGCGCGGCCAGCATGGGTGCCCTTCGAGCAGCCGAGCTGTTCCCCCATATGCAAGGCGTCGGGCTTATCTACCGATGGTATCGCCGCTGCGCCTTTGCACCCGACGACGCAGTAGCGGTATTGCATGGACCGGCCGAGGTGAATTTCGCTCAATTGACGCATGCGCTGATTGACCTGCGCCGGACCCTTCGTGCTGCTTGCCGGCGCGGCGTGATTTCACCCGAACAGCAGGCGAGGCTCGAGGGTGCGGCACAGGCCGTCAATTTTCGCGATCGCACCCTGGCACGGATGGTCCGGGATGCGCACGACGGCAAGGACGACGTCGAGAACTTGTGCAGGGAGCTCGGCGCCGCTTTCGTCCAGCAAAAAAAGCAAGATGCCCTGCGGGCACTCGAACTTTTGCGAGAGCAAGCATTTGAAAAAGCATACCCCGTGCCGGAATTACAGCTAACCACGGCCTTCTCCAAGGATATGGATGATGCGGGGCTGGCGCTATAGGCCCTGACCTCTTGGCGGCCGACGATTTACGTAACGTAAGCACCGTGATAGCGTGGCATCGTCAGAGGGGGCCAAGCAATTGGACGCGGTCGATCGTGCCGTTGCGCAAGGTGTGCTGGGTACGCGGTTCCTGGTCTACCCGCAGGTCCCTCACCTTTCGGGTTACGGAACACCCGAAACAGTATGGATTTCTACTCCACCCGATCTGATCCGCTCCGGCCCGGAAGATCACCGCATCTACGTTCGCGATCCGCTCCTCGACAAGGAGCCTTATGACTACCCTTATCTGCCACCGTTTGTCGGCGAAACCTTTCCACCTGCACAGGCTGGCTTTGACGGCCATTTCGATCAGCTTTCCTTGACCTCGCGGCAGTTCCTTTCTGCGCACGCTTTCGCCTCGGTCAGCCGCGTGCTGGACATCTGGGAAAGCTACCTCGGCAAACCGATTGTCTGGTATTTCGCCGAGACGTTCGAGCGGCTCGAAATCATCCCCTTCGTCGACTGGGAGAATGCGCAATCGGGCTATGGCTATCTGGAACTCGGCCGAGAGCGCGGCATCGACGGAGGCAACTATCCCTATGCGCTCAACTTCGATGTGATCGCACATGAGGTCGGCCACGCAATCTTGTTTTCGCTGTTCGGGACACCAACTGGCGGCCTGACTCAAGGCGATTTCGGACCGTTCCACGAAGCCAGCTCGGATCTGGTCTCGCTCTTGTCCTTCCTGAATTTCGACAGCGGCATGGACCGGCTGCTGCGGCACTGCAATGGCAACCTGCTTGTTCTCAATGAGTTGAACCGGATTGCCGAGCTGACTGGCGATCGGCAGATCCGCCTCGCCAGCAACGCACGCCGCATGTCGGAGGTGACGGCGGAAATCCATGACAGGTCACGGCCATTCACGGGGGCTGTGTTCGACACGATCGTCCACGTCTACCACGCGGCACTGGTGCACGAGGGGTTGGCCGACGAGCGGCTGCTGGGGATCGATATCAAGGATGTCGACCAATCCGACATGCAGCGCATTTCGGATTTCACGTCCCGCGCCTTCCGCGCTCGGCCCTTCATGTTCAAGAGCATGCTGATCAGAGCAAGGGACGAGGTGGCTCTCGCACTTGCTCAGGCATGGCCACGCCTCGATGCGGACGACCTGTCGTTCGAAAAGGCCGCGGCGTTGGTGGTGGACTCCAGCGATCGCGTCGCGCCGATGCTCGCGGAAAAATTCGATGAGAATTTCAGCTGGCGGGAGATCTTGTGAACTGAAGGATGCAGCAAAAAGGAGCGAGGAAAATGAGCGACGACTATCACCGACCGACACTAACCTTTCCGTCAGGCGCTTACAACGCAACACAGGTTAGGCTCTATGGCTTGGGGGCGGAAATTGGACTCAGCGTGCCCGGTGCGCCAGCACCCTTTGGTGACACCGGCATGTATGTCGAAACCGCGCCTGGGGAACCTATCACCGACGAGCAACATGTCAACGCACTTGAAGTATTGAAGAAGTATGACAGCAACAAAGGCCGCCAAGATATAATAAATGGAAATATCCCATTTCCAAAAATACCAATCAGAGTCTCCTACCATTTCAAGATCGACCTGAAGAATTTTGGCGCTGCGGTCCTTTCAACGGTAGGCAGTACCTTCATGCTCGGATCATCTCCAGAACAGAAAACATCGTGCGGGATAATTGTCGGTTATGCCTATGAGGGACATACCTACGATTTGCCAAAGCCCAAGATAATGATCATCCCGGCGTTTCCGGAACCCAAGATTCCGGCGGACGATTCGGAATTTGACGCCAAGGAACCTGAAGGCTACGCGGTTGAACCAGGGCTTTGTCGAACAGATCGTCCTCGAGGCGAACCTTCCAGGCAAGCGTTCACCGACGATGTACGCATCCAAGATGACGATGGGACACCGTGGCGGAAAGCTGAACGACTAGTCTCTCATGTTCCCTGTCAAAGGTTGAAGGCAAGAAGGCTCGCCTGCTTGGCAGGTTTGCCATGCAGTCGGATCGGCTGAAGCTGCACAGGGCTGGGGGTGGAGCTCAGAGACGACGGTTGATCAGACTCTCATTCCGCGGGTTGGGTACGGCCTTCCGTGTCTTGGTCTCGGGGCTGTCCTCGGTCTAGAGGGCGGGCGTGGGGCGCATCGGCTCGGCGACATAACTGGCGACGGGAGTTCCGCACGATGGCCATGTTGTGCGCCCTGGTTGTCACCGCCGGCCGAGATCCATTGAATCCTGTCGACACGAACGCGAAAGGCTTCATCACATCGATATCCGAGAGGCCCTCGGCATCCTCGCCGTGTCCGGCAAACGGGATTTAGCTGTCGCGCCAGTCAACGAGTGTGTCCGCTTTCCGAATGCTACCACCCGAAACCGGACAGGCAGGAAGCGGCCCAAATGCGACATTCAATTTTCGTCGTGCCCCTGCCAGGGATTTGGCGTGCCCCAGCCGCTTACGTTGCGTCTAGTCCCGCCATGTAAGCCTTCGCGCCACGAGGGACCGCACGCCACTGACGGACAACTATGATGTGGACCACCAGTTTGGCGCACCCAATCGGCCACGCCAGCCCGCAGCCTCATTCACGGCGCAGCCGTAAACCCGCACTGCTTCTGTTCCATCTCGATCTGCTTCGTGATGCGGATGGCGTTCTGGGCGTAGGCTTGCGTTACCGAGCCGCTGTTGACGGTCTTGTCCTTCAGCGGGCTGACCGCTGCGCAGAGGTGGAAGACATGCTCGGTGTCGGACTTGGCGGCGCCGTTTTCCGGCGCGATCCAGTAGACGACATCCTGGCCATTGGGGTGCGCCGCGTCCTTCGTCGCCGCGGCCACCGTGGTGGAGTCGGTGGCGATCGCCTGCGCCTGGGCGGCGACCTCGGGCGAACAGGCCGTGGTCGGCTGCCCCGCCTTGATCTGTTCCGCGCAGGTGTTCATGTCCTGCGTGTACTGCTCGACCGATGGCGGTTGGTAGCTGACCCCGATCAGCGTCGCCAGCACGGCGAGCACGGCGCCGATACCGCCGGCCACCTTCTTGCTCTTCGGGTCCATGTTCTTGTCGTTGAGGATCAGGATAACCAGCGGCAGGAAGGCAATCAGGGTGATGATCGCGCCGAGCTGGTTCTGGACAAAGAACCTGAACGTGTCGGATTCGCGGGCCGGGTCCTTCCGGTTGGCCGCCTTCCAGAGCAGGCTGCCGGCGATGGCGAAGATCGCGATGCCGACCAGAATGCCGATCAGCAGCGGCAGGTTGCCCTGGTCGAACTTGTGCTTGTAGAGCAAGACGATCCCGGCGATCTCGCCGCCAATGGCGATGACCCACGACAGCACGGCGAACAGGCGCAGCCGCGTGGCCCCGGACTTCTGGCCCTGCGTTGCCTGCCAGTCCTTGGTAACGTCTACGGTCGGCTTGTTGTCGGTCATGACCAGATCCCCCGGTATCGACACGTTTGCGGGGCGGCGTCAAAGGCGCCCAGCGCAGCGTCATTGAACGAACGTCGCCTGCCTCGGCGCGAAAGCGCCACGGCAGACCCCATCCTTATTGCGCATGATGGGATTCGTCCATAGCCGAGCGGGCGGACGAGGATGCGGGCAATGGTCCGGAGGAGGGCAGGGCAATCGCATATGGAGCTGGCGCAATCCCATGCGATTGCCCGGGAAGAGGGAAGTCACCCCTTGGCCTACACGAACCGGCCCAGCGCATCGACGATCAGATCACAGAACTTCGCATGGTCGAGCTTCATCGCCACGCTATGGCGGAAGTCGGTCTGCTCGCTCGCCGTACCGCCGAAATGGTGCATCGCGCCCATTTTCTCGAAATTGCAGACCGTCATGCCCTTGGTCCAGCGTCCCGCAAGCTCGACGCGGACGTCGGCCCTTTGGACGCGGGCAGTCTGGCGCGGCCTCCTTAGCGACTCTCCCGTTCCCTGAATTGATTTGTATACAAATGTTTCTGGCCGGCATCGGTTTGTGAAGCGCTTCACCGTTGTCGCGCAATCGATCGGTTACAGAGGCCGTGCAAGAGCGGGCCGAGGCAGCGCTCTGCTGCTGCATGGAGGTAACCGATGTTTGAAAGTCTCAGCAGAATTCGCGCCGCCCTGGCGCGCGCCAGCAAGCACAGGAAGACCGTGCGCGCACTGAATGCGCTGCCGACGGAGATCCAGAAGGACATTGGCTGGACGGAGTCGAGGTCGATCGATGAGATAAGGCTGCCGTTCTAGGGCCGCATCCAGCGTCGCTAATATATCGCTCGCCATCGATTGTTCGGAAGCGTACAGTGCAGCATCGTCGGCCACATCAATGGGCGCTGACGCTTGGGAGCGACCATCGCACTCCTGCCCCGACAGGAGGCATTGGAGCCATGGCGGAGCAACCGAGACAGTCCGGTCTGAGCGCCGAGACGCTCGCGGCCTTGGCGCGGGAAACCGGGGCCTCCGAGCAGCAGATACAAGAGATCGCATCGCTGATCGGCAACGATCGCTCGTCCATCGTGCGCGAAGCGCGCATGGTTGCGGCTGACCGCCCGAAGCGCTGATCCAGGAAAAAGCTGCTGGATTGATTGATGGGGCGTCGCCCCTGATTTGTCGGTTTTGTACGAAGTACAATGGCTGAATCCGAGTCAGCTATCGTCCAATGACCGTTTGCATTTGGGCAGGGCGCCGACGGCTGGGAGATGACATGTGCTCTTGCCCTTGACGGGAGAGAGCGATGGACCAGTCGGTCAGCAAGGAGAAAAGCGGCCTCTTGCGCCGCATGAACCCGGCCGACTTCGCACTGCTTGCGCCGCATTTGCACCATCGTGTGCTCGATCTCAAAGCCCCGCTCGAAATGGCGGGCGAGCCGGTCGCCTCGGTCTGCTTCCTGGAAAACGGCCTGGCCTCGGTGGTGGCGAGGAACCGGCCGGGCCTGGACACCGAGGTCGGCATCATCGGCCACGAAGGCATGTCGGGCTCCGCTTTGGTGATGGGCGCCGACTGGGCGCCCCATGACTGCTACATGCAGATGCCGGGCGAGGCGGTGTGCATCGGTTCCGAGCCGTTCAAGGCAGCGTTGCAGAAAAGCCCGACGCTTCGCGCCTTCCTGCTGCGCTATGCCCATTATCTGCACGGCCAGACCAAATCCACGGCGCTGAGCAATGCCCGCGCCAAGCTCGAGGATCGGCTGGCCAGATGGCTCCTGATGTGTGACGACAGGGTGGTCGGCCATCAGATCCAGATCACGCATGAGTTCCTGTCCGTCATGCTCGGCGTCAGGCGTCCGGGCGTCACCATCGGCCTGCAGATCCTGGAAGGGCGCGGCCTGATCCGGTCGCGGCGCGGCGAGATCGTCATCCGCGACCGGGATGGCCTGATCGCCGTCGCCGACGGCTTCTACGGCCAGGCCGAGGCCGAATACGAACGCCTGCTGGGCTGAGCCTGGCACGGGCTGGAAATGGCCGACGCGAATGCCGGTGAAAGCATGTTGCCAGAGCCGCGCCGGCCATTTGCGGCCATCTGGGGAGAGGCCGCCCGGCAAATCTAGCATCGACGCAAAAGCGGGCAACGAACCGCAATCGCTTGGTAAAAACCGTACAATCGAATTGTGTTGAACCTTGGTTCGGCAAGAGTATGAATCCGCTGTCGTGACCATGTATATGGGGCGCTGGCGCCTGAGGCTTCGACAGGCTCGCCCGCCCGATGTGAACGGGGAAAACCGAAATGGCAGAACTGCTTTTCGATGTATCCGCCTTCGATTGCGCCATCCTGCGCGCCGCCTTCATCAAATCGGTGATGGAAGACAATGTCCCGGAAAAGCGGTGGCGCGCGCTCGCCGCTTCCCTGGTTCGCGACCTGACCGACCACGAAGACGTCGAGCCGGATCTCCTCGGCTGGATCACGCGCAAGTAGCGGTACCCTGACGGTCCGGCGGCTACCCCAGCCACCACCACAGCGCCGCGATCACCGCAAGCACCGCCACCACCGACAGCCCCAGCATGATGTAGCTGCCCTTGATGATGTCGCGGATGATCTTCTTCACGCTTTCGCGGTCGTTGAGGTTAGGGAAGGGCTCGTTGGGCAGCGCCACGCCGAGGAAGCCGCAGAGCGGCGCCCAGCCATCGCTGACCTTGAACACCAGAAGCTTCTCCGGCGGCACGGCCGCTATCACCTCCTCGGTGTAGGCGTTGTAGCGCGCCACCGCCTTGGCGCGGTCGTCCATCACGCCGGCAAGCGTGCGGCCCCAGATCAGTCTGTGCGACATGCCGCCGAATTTGCGGCCGAACGGCGTCAGCCATTCCAGCACCTTGAACTGCCACAATGTCTCGGTGAAGTGGATGGTGTCGATGGTGCTGTCGTACCAGGCCTCGGCGCCGCGCGGATGCAGGGTGAGCAGCACCTTGGCGTCGGGATAGGCGGCCATCAATTCGCGCCACACGCAGCATCCCGGATTGTCGACCGTCGCCTTGTAATTGGCAAAGACTCTGGTCCAGTCGTGCTGGCTGCCGGGCGGGCTGTTGGCCACCTTGCGCCAGAAGTCGAGATGGCCCTTGTTGGCCTTGTTGAGGATGACTTCCTGCATGTGATAGCTGGGAAGGCCCAGCCTGTTCAGCGCGGCAAAGGTCGACCATGTGCCGGTGCGGCCGAATCCGGCCCCGATGAGCTCAAGCGTCATTTTAACCCCCCTTGTTGAGACCGCTTTTCTTTTTATGCCGGTCCGCTCGGAATGAGGTTGCATCCGCGCCCCTCGGCGCGCAACAATTTTCCCTGTCCAGGGCAGAAATGTGTTTGCTTTTTCGTCTGGGCCACGCGGAATGAGGGTCTGGCTATTCCAGCGGGTGAGGGAGCCTGATAATAGGTCAGTCAGATTGACCTAAATTCGCATGGCCGGGACGGTCATGCTGGACCAGATGCCGTATCCCGGGAGGTGGGCTCGTGAGTTTGATGGACCTGTTGGCGTCGCGCGCCTCGCGCATGAAGGCGTCGGAAATCCGCGAGCTGCTCAAACTGCTCGACCAGCCCGATATCATCTCCTTTGCCGGCGGCATCCCCGATCCGGCCTTGTTTCCGGCGCAAGCCATCGCCGATGCCTATGCCTCGGTGCTGGGCGGCGCGGAGGCGAGCGCAGCACTTCAGTATCAGGTCTCCGAAGGCCATCTGCCGCTCAGAAATTGGCTGGCCGGCCAGATGGGCAAGCTTGGCATCGCCTGTGACGAGCACAACATCTTCATCACCTCCGGCTCGCAGCAGGCGCTGGATTATCTCGGCAAGCTTTTCCTGTCGCCGGGCGACACAGCGCTCGTGACGTGGCCGACCTATCTCGGCGCGCTCCAGGCCTTCAACGCCTATGAGCCGCGCTACGACCGCCTGACGCCGGATGGCGGCAACATGACGCCGGCCGCCTACCAGGCGGCGGCTGCTGCCCCCTCTACTTTTGCAAAAGAGGGCGGCAAGGTGAAATTCGCCTATCTGGTGCCCGATTTCGCCAACCCGACCGGCGAGACGCTGAACCGCCAGCAGCGCGAGGCGGTGCTCGACCTCGCCGGCGAGCTCGACATTGCCGTCATCGAGGACGCCGCCTATCGCGCGCTGCGCTATGACGGCGAGGGCCAGCCGCCGATCCTGGCGCTCGACTGCGAACGCTCCGGCGGCATCGAAAACGCCCGCACGCTCTATTGCGGCTCGTTCTCAAAGATTCTGTCACCGGGCATGCGCGTCGGCTGGGTCTGCGCGCCGCGCCGCGTCGTCGAGCGACTGGTGCTGATGAAGCAGGCGTCGGACCTGCACAGCCCGTCGATCAACCAGCTGGTGATGCACCGGGTCTCCGAGGCCGTGTATGACGGCCAGGTGGAAAAGCTGATCGGCGCCTATCGCCAGCGCCGCGACGGCTTGCTTGCGGCACTCGAAGCGGAAATGCCGGATGGCGTCAGCTGGAGCCGACCGGAAGGCGGCATGTTCGTTTGGCTGACGCTGCCCGAAGGTGCGGACGCCACGGCACTGCTCGCCCGCTCGGTCAAGGAAGCCCGCGTCGCCTTCGTGCCGGGCAACGCATTCTACGCCGACGGTTCGGGCCGCAACACGATGCGGATGAGCTTTACGCTGGCTGATGAACGCGCCGTGGGTGAGGGCGTGCCGAGGCTGGCGAAATTGATGGGCTAATCTCCCCCCTTGAGGGGGAGATGTCGCCGAAGGCGACAGAGGGGGTCGCCGCGCGTGGAGCGCTAACCTTCATCAGTCGCAGGAGGTCGCGCCCAGTCGAGCCGACCCCCTCTGGCCTGCCGGCCATCTCCCCCTCAAGGGGGGAGATTAGCTCACTCCGCCACCACCAATTTATCCTGCGTCTTCGTCTCGAAATCGCTGGCGTCGTGGCGCTCGTGCAGTTGCATGGCGGGGTCGCCGAAGGCGCGGTTGACCATGCGGCCGCGTTGCACGGTCGGGCGGGCGTCGATCGCCTTGGCCCAGCGTTGTACGTGCTCGTAGTCCTGCACCGACAGGAACTCGGCGGAATCATTGTACATGCGGCCGAGCGCCAGGCCGCCATACCAGGGCCACACCGCCATGTCGGCGATCGAATAGAAGGCGCCGCCGAGATATTCAGTCTCCGCCAGCCGCCGGTCGAGCACGTCGAGCTGGCGCTTGGTCTCCATGGCGAAGCGGTCGATGGCGTATTCGATTTTTTCCGGCGCATAGGCGTAGAAATGGCCGAAGCCGCCGCCGAGATAGGGCGCCGAACCCATCTGCCAGAACAGCCACGACAAGGTTTCCGCGCGCGCCGGCTGTTCGGTCGGCAGGAACTCGCCGAACTTTTCCGCGAGATAAAGCAGGATCGAACCGGACTCGAAGACGCGGACAGGCGTCTTGCCGCTGCGGTCGAGCAGCGCCGGGATCTTGGAGTTGGGGTTGACCTCGACAAACCCCGAGCCGAACTGGTCGCCATCGTTGATGCGGATCAGCCAGGCGTCGTATTCGGCGCCCTTGTGGCCGAGCGCCAGAAGCTCCTCCAGCATGACAGTCACTTTGACCCCATTCGGCGTCGCCAGCGAATAGAGCTGCAGCGGATGCTTGCCGACCGGCAGCACCTTGTCATGCGTCGGACCGGCAATAGGCCGGTTGATGCTGGCGAACGTGCCGCCATTGGCTTTCTTCCAGCTCCAGACTTTCGGCGGGGTGTATTCGGTCATGCGGGAAATTCCTTGGGTTTGGCGGGGCGAAGACGACTTGCGCGACGGCGCGAGACTGATGGCGGAAAAGTCGGCGGAACCTAGATACGGGAACACATAGGTGCAATTCAGAAAGGTTCAACTTGTGTTGAACTATTATCGATGTCGGCGCCGCCCCTCATCGCCCTGCCGGGCACTTCTCCCCGTATAGTGACGGGGAGAAGGACGCTGTCGCCTACTGATTTCCCCAATTGCCAGCGTTGCCAAGAGCGCCGATGTTGCGGCCATTGTCCAGCCGATAGATGGGTAACACTTTGAACCGGATACATAGGTGACACTTCTCTCCCCCTATGCGTCCGCCGCAGCGCCAAGC
>NZ_JAMYUQ010000016.1:0-140645 GCF_040323095.1 Mesorhizobium sp. M0058 | reverse complement strand
ACCGGCGCCTATTTCCGCGCCGAACTCGCCAAGGCTGTCGGCGGCCACAGACACGTCGGCGACGTGCGCGGCGATGGCATGCTGGCGGCGGTCGAATTTGTCGCCGACAAGGACGACCGGGTGTTCTTCGACGCCTCGCTCAAGATCGGGCCGCAACTGGCGACAGCACTTGCCGCCAGCGGTGTCATCGGCCGCGCCATGCCGCAGGGCGACATCCTTGGCTTCGCGCCGCCGCTCTGCCTGACGCGTGAGGAAGCCGACATCGTCGTCTCGAAAACCGCCGATGCCGTCAACAGCGTGTTTTCCAATCTCTGAGATCGACCCATGAATGCCATGACCAAGACCCTCCCCGCCACCATGGCCGCCGTGCTGCTCACCGGGCATGGCGGACCGGAAAAGCTCGTCTATCGCAGCGATGTGAAAGTGCCTGTGCCTGCCGCCGGCGAGGTGCTGGTCAGGGTCAGCGCTTGCGGTATGAACAACACCGATGTCTGGGTACGCCAGGGCGCCTATGGCACGGAGGAGGACGCTGCCGCCGTGTCGACGTGGCGGCGGCAAGGCAACACGCTTACCTTCCCGCGCATCCAGGGCACCGACACGGTCGGCACCATCGCTGCCGTCGGCGAAGGCGTTTCCCCGGGCCGTATCGGCGAACGGGTAATGGTCGATTTTTCGATCTACAACCGCGACGACGATTCCCTCGCCGACATCGACTATATGGGCCACGGTCGCGATGGCGGGTATGCCGAGTACCAGACAGTGCCGGCCGAGAACGCTCATGTCGTAGACACCGGGATGAGCGACATCGAACTCGCCACTTTCTGCTGCGCCTACCTCACCGGCGAGCAGATGCTGGAACGCGCCGGGCTGAAAGCCGGCGAGCGCGTGCTGGTCACGGGCGCCTCAGGCGGCGTCGGTTCCGGCATCGTGCAGCTGGCGCGGGCGCGCGGCGCCATTCCCTACGCCGTCGTCGGCAAGGGCAAGGAGCAGGCGGTGCGCGACATCGGCGCCGAAGCGGTTATTACCCGTGGGGTTGCCGATCTTCCCGCCGCCGTGAATGAAGCCACTGGCGGCCAGCCGATCGATGTGGTCGCCGATCTCGTCGGCGGCGCGATCTTCAACGACCTCTTGCGCATCCTGAGGCCCGAAGGCCGCTACACCACCGCCGGCGCGATTGCCGGTCCGGTTGTGCAGCTCGATCTCCGGACCATGTATCTGAAGCAGCTGCAACTGCACGGATCGAGCCAGGGGACGCGCGCCGACTTCCGCCGCATCGTTGGATACATCGAAGCGAAGAAAATCCGGCCGCTGGTCGGCGGTGTCTACAAACTGTCCGATTTCCACAAGGCGCAGGCCGACTTCATCGCCAAGGATTTCGTCGGCAAGCTGGTGGTTGTGCCGGACGCCATGTGGAACATCCGCGCATAACGGCTCCCAACGTCAGAGCGCGTCGTAAACGGCATCAATCAACACCTTGCGGCGTGGATCGACGTCGTCGAAACCCAGCATGCGGTTGGTGACGTAGCCGAATCCGACACCGGCGCCGGGATCGGCAAAATCGAGGGCGCCGCCCCCAGCCGCCATGGCCGAGGATTGCGGCGACGCGCGGCTGGCATAGGCGGCGTCCTCGAGCTGAAAGCCGGCGGCGAATTGCCGGCGCTTGAGACATAGCGCGCATGAGGCGAACCGGAATCATCGCAACGAATGCAAGCCACAGGCCGGCAACCAGACCCTGCATCTTGACAGACGAGGCGAAAGCCAAAAGAGTGAAACCGGTTTCACTGGGGACCGCCGGTGCATTTCGATCTGTCCATTCTGCTCCCGCATCTGGGTTTTCTGGCGCGCGGCGCCGAACTTACGGCGGCGGCTTGCGCGCTGTCGCTGGTGGGAAGCGTCGTCATGGGCGCGTTGGTGGCGATCGCACGCACCTCCGCCTCGGCACTGCTTCGACGGATCGCCTTCGTCTACGTCGATCTCTTCCGCAATGTGCCGTTCATCGTCCAGCTGTTCTTCTTCTATTACGGCCTGCCCGAGCTCGGCATTTACATCGACGCCTTCACCACCGGCGTCGTGGCGCTTTCCATTGCCGGCGGCGCCTATGCCTCCGACATCATTCGAGCCGGCATCCTCGCCATCGACCAGGGCATCATCGACGCCGCTGAAGTGAGCGGCCTGTCCAGGCGCAAGATCTTTACCCGCATCGTGCTGCCGATTGCGCTGCGCACCTCCGTGCGACCGCTCGGATCCGTGCTCATCAACATGATCCTTACGTCCTCGATCCTCTCGACCATCACGCTCAACGAGCTCACCGGCTCAGCCCAGATCGTGGTCTCGCAGACCTATCGGCCCTTCGAGGTCTATGTGGTGCTGCTCTGTGCCTATGCGGCCCTGACTTATCTGGTTTCGCTGGGCGTCACCCTGCTCCACCGCCATCTCAATCGGGACATGATGGAGGCGGTCGGCTGATGCGGTTCAGCGATTTCACCTCCTAC
The DNA here is from genome assembly GCF_040323095.1 of Mesorhizobium sp. M0058. Lineage (NCBI taxonomy): Bacteria > Pseudomonadati > Pseudomonadota > Alphaproteobacteria > Hyphomicrobiales > Phyllobacteriaceae > Mesorhizobium > Mesorhizobium sp. M0058. Next base: position 138,153 of record NZ_JAMYUQ010000016.1, on the reverse strand, counting down.
GACCTGATCCTGCTGGCGCAAGGTCTCGGCACCAACGTCGCGCTGTTTCTCGTCACCTCTCTGATCGGACTGCTGATTGGCCTGAGCTGGGCGCTGGTGCGGTTCTACCGTGTGCCGGTTCTGGCCCAGGTCGTCACCTTCCTGTCGGAGCTGTTGAAGAACTCGCCGGTGTTGGTGCAGCTGTTCCTGGTGTTCTTCGGCCTGCCGGCGCTGTTGCATATAAGGGTGACGCCGGTCACCGCAGCGACCATCACTCTGTCGGCGAACACCGTGGCATTCGTCTATGTCATCGCGGTCTCGGCGATCGAGTCGATCGAACGCGAGCAGGTCGAGGCCGCGCGTGTCTTCGGCCTGACCCGGTGGCAGGTCCTGCGCCATATCGTTTCGCCCCAGGCTGCCGCCTTCGCGGTCGGCCCGCTCGTCGCGCTGCTGGTCAACCAGCTTCAGGTGACGTCGCTGATTTCTGTCATCGGCGTCGTCGACCTGACCAAGATTGGCCACATCCTCAACATGCGAACCTTGAAGCCGTTCGTGGTCTGGACCGTCGTCGGGCTGCTCTACTATGGCGCGGCAAAGCTGGTCGCCCTGCTTGGCGAGCGTCTTGAAAACCGCCTGCGGGCGCACAGCGCCTGACGGGGGCTTTAACATGCTCAAGATCGAAAACGTGCACAAAGCGTTCGGCGAGGTCACTGTGCTGGACGGCGTCGACCTGACGATCGCGCCCGGCGAAGTGGTCTCGATCCTCGGGTCGTCGGGGTCCGGCAAGTCGACACTGATCCGTTGCATCAACGGCCTCGAAAAGCTGAAGTCGGGCCGCATCACGGTCGACGATTTCGATGTCAGCAAGCCGAAGGAGCTGGCCGAGGCGCGCAAGCGCTCAGGCACCGTCTTCCAGCTGTTCAACCTCTATCCGCATATGAGCGCGCTTCAGAACATTACGCTCGCCCCGATCGAGGTGCTGAAGATGCCGCGCCCTGAGGCCGAGGCGCTGGCGCGCAAGCTGCTCGAGTCCGTCGGCCTCGCCGATCGGGCCAACGCCTACCCGGCGCAGTTGTCGGGCGGGCAGCGCCAGCGTGTCGGCATCTGCCGGGCGCTCGCCATGCAGCCGCGCTATCTGCTGCTCGATGAAGTGACCAGCGCGCTCGACCCGGAAATGACTTCCGAGGTGCTGGCCATCCTGGCAAAGCTCGCCGCGCAAGGCACGACGATGCTGTTCGTCACCCACGAGATCGAATTCGCGCGCGAGATTTCCAACCGCATCGTCTTCCTCGACAAGGGCAGGCTGGTGGTCGATCTGCCAACGGATCGTTTCTTCGCCGCGGACGGCGGCCGGGCGCAGCCGCGGGTTGCGCAGTTTCTCTCCAAGATGCGCAAGGACTAGGAATGCTGCTGTTAGCCAACAACGAAGCATGGCCGGGATTCGAAACCTCGGTGCAAATGCTGCGCGATGGCGCCGTCAGCCTGGACGCGATGGTTGCCGGCATCGGCATGGTGGAGAAAGAGGTCAAGGTTCGCAGCGTCGGTTATGGCGGCTGGCCGAACATGCTGGGCGAGATGGAGTTCGACGCCGGCGTCATGGACGGCAATACAAGAGAGGTCGGTTCAGTCGGCGCCGTGCCAAGGACCTTGGCGGTCGCTGCCCTGGCGCAGCAGGTAATGAAGCGCCTGCCGCATGTGATGCTGACCGGCGAAGGGGCGCGGCGCTTTGCCAGCGAAATCGGTTTTGCCGAAGACGAAGTCTTGTTCGAGGACAGCAAGCGCGTCTGGTGGGAGCGGCTGCAACAGGAACTCACACCGCAACAGCTGGCGAAATTCCCCGATATCGATCTGGCGCCGCTCAGCCGTACTATAACCGATCCCGAGCGCGTCCGCGACACCACCGTCTTCCTGTCGGCGGATGCGCGGCGCGGCATCCATGCCGCGACTTCGACCTCGGGCTGGGCGTGGAAATATCCGGGCCGGCTCGGCGATTCTCCCATTCCCGGCGCAGGCTTTTACGCCGACAGCCGCTATGGCGCGGCGGCGTGCACCCATACCGGCGAGATGACGATGCGCTGCGCCACCGCACGGACCGTCGTGCTGGCCATGAAGTTTGGCCGATCCCTGTCGGATGCGGTCGCGCTGGCGGTCGAGGAACTGGCTGAACTCGACACCGGCTTCCTGGCCGGAGTGGTCATCCACGCCGTCGACGCCGAGCAGAACCACGAGGTGGTGAATTTCAGATGCGAGGGCGAGGTCCGCTACTGGCTCTGGAAGGATTCCATGCCCGCACCCGAATTGCGGGCAGCAAAACGTGTCACTAGAAAATAAGGAGAGGAACCATGAAAACCGTACTGCGTGCCTTCGCCGCGCTGGCCATCGTGGCCGGTTCGGCTTTTCCGGCCCTTGCCGGCATGATTGACGACATCCGCTCACGCGGCACCATTCGCATCGGCGTATCGCTCGGCGGCGAGCCGATCGGCTTTCGCGATGCACAAAACAACCCTGTCGGCTACGATGTCGATGTCGCGACGCTGCTGGCGCAAAAGCTCGGGGTGCAGGTCGAGTTCGTCGACGTCTCGGGCGATGCCCGTATTTCCATGCTGGTGTCGGGACAGATCGATGTCGCGGTCGCAAACACCTCGGCAACGCTCGAGCGGGCCAAGACCGTCAACTTCACCATCCCCTACAACCGGGCCGGGCTGCGCGTCATCGTCCAGAAGGATGCCGGGATAACCGACCTCAAGGGGCTCGCCGGCAAGAAGGTTGTCGTCGGCCGCGGCACCACGGGCGAAACCTTCCTCAAGGCGGCCGTGCCGGAAGCAGAGCTCGTCTATGTCGACCAGTTCGCGCCCGACGGGGTTCTGCAGCTGCAACAGAAGCGCGTCGATGCGGCGATTGAGGATTCCTCGCTGCTCGATTACCTCGCGACCAAGACACCGAGCCTGGTGACGCTGCCTGGCCTCTATTCCAACGATCCGATCGGCATCGCGGTCGCCAAGGGCGATCCCGAATTCGTCCGCTGGCTCGACATGTTCGTGTCCGACTTCATCCAGTCGGGCACCTATGAGACGACCTACAAGAAGTGGTGGGGGCCGGACTCCAACCCGCCGGCGCTCAACCCGCTGTGGTGACACCCACTACCGGTAACCGATCGGCGCACACTCGAGGCGCCGTCGCAACGATCGCCGATGTCGCGCGGCTGGCAGGCGTGTCGCGTGCCGCGGCCAGCCGTGCGCTGTCGAGCGGACCGCGACCGGTCTCGGCGGACAAACGCGAACGTGTCGTGCAGGCCGCCGCGCAGCTCGGCTACAAACCCAATCTCCTGGCGCAAAGCCTGACCACCAAGACCGTCAATCTGGTTGCCGTCGTGGTCAACCACATTCACGATCTTTCAGATCTCGACCTGTTCGACCGGCTGCTCGACGCAATCCAGTCGATCGGCAAGCAGGTCATCCTCATCCGCATCGGCTCGGCGGAAGGGGTCGAGGATTTTCTGCGCAACGGCGTTGCCTATCATGTCGATGCCGCCGTGGTGTTCTCCGACTTTGCCGATGCAGCGACGGTGCGGCGCATGTTTCGCTCGGACCTGGTCATCATGCTGAACGGACTGCATGACGATCTGTCACCCACCGTCATTCCCGATGAAGGCGTCGGCATCGCCGAGGCCGTGGCGGATGCGGCGGCCAAGCGCGCGCGCACGGCCAGCCTGCTGACCGGCCGTTCGTCCTCGCGGGTCGAACAGCTGCGCATCGGCCACTACCTCGAAGCGTTCCGGCATCATGGAATTGAACTGCTGCAGACGGTCCAGGGAGACTATTCCTACGAGTCGGGCTATGCGGCAGCCGCCGGCCTGACGGGACGCGGCTGTCCCGATGCGGTCTTTTGTACGTCCGACGCGATGGCCATGGGTGTTCTGGATGTCTGCCGGGCGGATTTCCCCGACAACCGGCCCAGCCGCTTCCGCCTCTATGGCTTCGACAATGTGTCCCTGACCAATTTCGACGCCTACCCGATATCGTCAATCGGCTACGACAAATCAGACTTTGTGGGTCATATCGTCGGCGCCCTCTCCAATCCGCAGGTCTTCATGCCCGGCCAGCCGCCTGTCGTTATATTGACCCGGCTGATTTCGCGCTTGACCGCGTAACTAGCGCCGATGTTGGACTGCTTGTCCGGCGTCGATCTCCCAGAGATCGAACGGAGATCGCGCCGGACAATGTACCGGCGCCTACTGCAATTTCGCCTGTAGCACGTTGACGTCGTCGGTTGTCATTTCACCGTCGGTCGTCACCTTGCCGTCGACGATCTTCCACAGCCGGAACGGACCGGTGATGTCGCCATATTTGTCGAAGCTGACCGGACCGATGACGCCTTCATAGCGGATCGGCTTGCCGTCCTTGATCAGGCCGAGCGCCTTGGCGAACTCGTCCTTGCCGGCATAGATCGGTGTGCCGGCAGGATCGACCGCCTTGTACATGGCATCCTTGATCTTGGCTGGATCCTCGGAGCCGGCAATGGCAATGGCGAGGCCGACAATGGCGCCGGCATCATAGGAACGGTCGGCTGCCGGGTTCGACGGTTCGATGCCCGAAAACTCCTTGTAGTTTTTCAGGAAATAGTCGGTGGATGCCGTCGGGCTGGTGCCGGAAGAGGTACCGTAGGCATCCTTCAGATAATCGGCGCCGACGGATTCGATGAAGTCCGGGCTGTTCATGCCGTCATTGAGCAGGAATTTCTGCACGCCGCCCTGCGATATCCAGGTGCGGGCGACCGTTGCGCCGTCGACCGGCGTGCTGACGAGGTAGAGTCCGTCCGGCTCGCCTCCCATCGCCGCCGTCACTTCCGAAGCATAGCTCGACTGCTTTTCATTATAGGGCGTGTCGGAGACGATGGTGCCGCCGAGCGCTTTGTAGGCACGCGAGAATTCGGCCACCATGTTGACGCCGAAGTCGTTGTTGACATGGATGATCGACAGTTTCTTGAAGCCCTTGTCGATGGCGTATTTGGCGGCGGCCACGCCTTGCAGCGCATCCGACGTGATGGTGCGGAAGAAGATGCCGTTGGTCTTGCCGTCGCGGCCAAGGGCGGTCAGCGTCGGCGAGGACGAAGCCGGCGACACCTGCACGATCTTGGCCGGCCCGGTGACCGAGGTCAAAATCGGGATCGACACCGAGGAGATGATGCCGCCGATGATCACCGGCACCTTCTTGACCTGTACCAGCTGGGTCGCGGCATCGACCGCGATATTGCCCTGGCTCTGGCTGTCGCGCGTGTCGGTTGCGAGATCGCAGCCGCGTACGCCACCGGCTTCATTGATGTCGCGGAAGGCCATTTCGACGGACTTCGCGCCGGCCTGGCCGTATTCGCCGGCCGGACCGGTGAGCTCCATGACCAGGCCGACGGTGATCTTGCAGTCCGCTGCATGTGCGGCGCCGGCCATCGTCACGAGAGCCAGTGCTGTGGTGATTTGAAGTATCGTCTTCTTCATTGCCGTTCCCCTTTTCTTGTTTGAACTTTTGCCTGTTCAGCCTTCCGGCGCCTGCAGCCAGGTCTCATGCAGATGCCGCCATTCGACGCCGTTTGGTGCCGATGAACTGGTGGTGAAGACCGCACTGGACTGCCGGCGACTGTGTTTGCCGGCGCGCAGTTGCGCCTCGATGTAGAAGATGACGATCGTGTCCGCGTCCTGCCAACCCGGCCTGATGTCCTCGATCGATATGGCAAAACCGTCGTCGCAAGTGGCGCGGCTTGTCCGGACATGATCTACGACCGCGTCGCGATCGAGGATCTGGCCATTCGGCGCCACCATGGTGAGGCCTTCGCCCATGACAGCCTCGAAGCGGCCGAACTCCACAGCGTCGGCTCGCGCGGCGACAAACCAGTCGACGAAGAAGCGATGCAGGTCGATGATTTCAGCGCTGGCACGCGAAAAAAGGGAAGGCTCTCCGCTCATTTCTTCCCCGCATTGAGGTTGTAATGCATGATCGAGCCGTGGCGGCCATGACGGTCGCGCTCCAGCGCGTAGACATCGCCCGCGAGGCCGGTGCCTTGTGCGATGGCGGCAGCAATCCGCGCGCGATCGTCGGCGTCGAGCGCGACGTCCATGATTTTCGTATTGGCCAGCGCATGTGCCTGGTTGCGCGCACCCACAATGACGGCCGCGACCTGCGGCTGCTCGAGCACCCATGCCGAGGCGATGGTGGCGATGTCGACGCCGTGGCGATCGCCGACCGCTTTCAGCGCCTTGAGCAGGGACTGGAACAGCTCCCAGCCGCCGAAGTCGTCGATGATCAGCTTGTATTTGACCAGCGAGCGGTTTTCGAGCGGCGTGGAGGGCTCGGCCACGCCAAGCCATTTGTCGCTGAGGAAGCCGCCCGCCACCGAGCCGTAGCAGAGGAAGCGGACACCGTTCTTAGCGGCAAGGCCCGCAAGGCTGTTTGCCGGCCGCTGGTCGAGCACTGAATATTGCAGTTGCTGGCTGACCAGCGGGATGCCCGCGGAGAGGATTTCGGCTAGCCTCGGCGTATCGAAATTGGTGGTGCCGAGATTGCGCACCTTGCCTTCCAGCCGAAGCTCGTCGAGCCAACCCATCGCCTCGACGTAACGAGGCTGGTCATAATCCCACCAGTGAAACTGCACGAGGTCGATCCGCTCGGTCTTGAGCCTGCGAAGCGACTGATCGACGATGCCCCTGATGTAGTCGCGGCTGATGCCTGCCAGTCGTTCGAGGTCCGGCACCAGCTTGGTGTGCACCTTCATCCTGGCCGCGACATCGAGACCGCGCTCGCCGGCCAGCCGCAGGCGCGCGGCGCCGATCAGTTCCTCGACGCCGGTGTAGATGTCGGCGCAGTCATAGGTCCAGATGCCGGCATCGAAAGTGGCGATGAGGTCGGTCACCGCCTGGCTGCGGTCGACGGCGCCATGCCCGCCGGCGAGCTGCCAGCCACCGCGGATGACGCGCGAGATCGTATAGCCGGGGCTGAGTTCGACGGTCCTGGCGCTCATCTTTTGTCGGTCTCCTTCGGCAGCGGCACAGCCGTGGTTTGGGCATGGCTGAACCGCCGCTTGGCCAGCCTGACGATCCGCAGCCGGCTGGCGCAATTGGGATCGGGACAGGCGATCTCGGCATCCGAGGTCATCCAGTCATTTGCATGCGTCGGGCGCTGCTTTGCCGCCAGGAGCGGCAACACGGCGGAGATCGAGTAAATCGAAAAACCCTGCCCCGCCGGCAGCGACAGCATTTCGCCCTTGAGTTCGAAATAGTCGCCGGCCCTGGCGCCGCAATAGACCGGCTTGCCCTCGGGGATGACCGCTTCGACGCGCAGATCGAAGAGTTCGAAACTGTCGTCGGCCATTCAGGCCTCCACCAGGCTGAAGGTGATGTCACAGGCGCCGTTGCGGCGGATGACGCCGCAGGCGGCGGCAAACTGATCGCGCTCTCCGGCAAGCACTTGCGCGACCACGCTGCCGGCCAGCCAGCCGATCGGGAACAGCAGCCGCGCCCCCTGCCCGTAGTACAGGCCGATATCGAAGATGGCATTGGGATTGCCGCCCCACACGCGTGGCGGCACATAGGACAGCACGATATCGCCGGGCTGCGGCGTCAGCGTTGCATTCTCCGGTCGCAAAGACTGGGCATAGGCCTGGCCGTGGAGATCGGCTGACGGAACCGGGCACGAGATTTCCGGTCCTGTCCACATCGCATGGATGCCTGGGATGATGCGTGGCTGCGCCAGATACGCCAGCAGGAAGGCGGCATTCTCCGGCGCCTTTTCGGGCAATAGCAGCGCCGTCACGGAAAGCTTCGAGCGTGGTTCTGTGATGCCGATGGCGGGCTTGGGCATGTCAGTCCTTCGCCGATTGAAGTTTGTCGCGCAGGAAGGCGAAGGGGCGGCTGATGTCGGCTACCAGCGCCTCGCGCGCCGCTTGCGCATCCTGTTTGGCAAGTGCAGCGACAATTCGACGATGATAGTGGGCGGTATCAACCTCGCCTGCCTCGGAGAAGGCATAGATGGCGACGCGGATGCAGGGACCCGATTGAAGCCAGAGGCTTTCGATCATCGGGATCAGCACAGCCGAGCCGCAGCAGCGGTAGATCTCAAAATGAAAGCTCTGGTTGAGCGTCGCTTCGCGATCGATATCCTTCTTGTGCTTCAGGGCCCGCATCTCGTCCCACTCGCCCAGCATGGCTTCGATCGATGCGATCTGGCGCGGGCTCATGCGCCTGGCGGCAAGCGCGATCGCTTCGCCTTCGATGAGTGAGCGGGCACGCAGGAGGTCGTCGATGCGCTCCAGCGTGATCGGCGGCACGCGCACGGAACGGTTGGGCAGCGCCTCCAGCGCCTTTTCCGTGATCAGCCGGCCGAGCGCTTCGCGTACCGGCATGGTCGAGGTGACCAGCGCATCGGCAAGACCGCGGATGGTCAGCACCTGGTTCGGCTCGAAAAGGCCACCGATCAGAGCACGGCGCAGCTCGGAATAGACGCGATCCTGCACGGTCTCGCGGCCGACCGGCGTAAGCTGGGCTGCGATCGTCTCGTTGTTCTTTTCGATGGCAGCCTTCTGCATTACCGGCATTTGCCCCGTTTTCGGCTTGCGAATGGAATTAAAGCCGAATAGCGTGATCAAAGCAAGTGTGATCACAAATCAAAAATCAGGAGGCGACAACGATCGTCTTCGGCCAGAGGGTTTGATGAGCGATGCAGCGGAGCGCCAACGGCAGGAGACCCGTGCGCCGGTTCTGACGGCACGAAACGTCGTCAGGCGTTTTGGCGGCCTTGTCGCCGTCAACGATGTCTCGTTTGATGTCAAAGCGGGCGAAATCCTCGGCCTGATCGGGCCGAATGGCGCCGGCAAGACGACGATGTTCGATCTGTTGGCGGGCAGCATATTGCCAACCAGCGGCGATATCCTGCTCAATGGCACGCGCGTCTCCGGCGAAGCCGCTCATCTGCGTATCGGCCGTGGTCTTGGCCGCACCTTCCAGATCCCGCGCCCCCTGCCCAATCTGACGCTGATCGAAAACATCATGCTGGCGGCGCAGGGCCAAGCCGGCGAAAAATTGCTCGCCAACTTCGTCACGCCTTGTCGGGTCGCGGCACAAGAAAGGGCTGCCAGGACAAAGGCGCTCGAGCTGCTGGAGTTGGTCACTCTCACCCATCTCGCGCACGAGCCGGCACGCGTGCTTTCCGGCGGCCAGCGCAAGCTGCTCGAACTCGCCCGCGTCATGATGGCCGACCCGGCGATCATCCTGCTCGACGAACCGGCGGCCGGCGTCAACGCGACGCTGCTCGAGATCATCATCGACCGTATCCGCGACATCAACGCGCGCGGCATCACCTTCCTGCTGATCGAGCACAATATCGACATGGTAACGCGGCTCTGCCACCGCGTGCTGGTCATGGCGAGCGGCCAGTTGCTCAGCGAAGGCACGGCAGAGGAAGTCGCCCGCGACCCGCGCGTCATCGAGGCTTATCTCGGGGGCGCCACATGAACGAGACCGTCCTCGACGTGCGCAACCTCGAAGCCGGCTATGAGCTTGGCGTGCCGATCGTGCGCGGCGCCTCGATCACCGTCGGCAAGGGGGAGATCGTCGTCGTGCTCGGCCCCAACGGCGCCGGCAAGTCGAGCTTCATCAAGGCGATCGCCGGCCTTGTCCCGATCACCGGCGGCGCGGTGTTCCTGGACGGCAAGGACATAACCGCCGCGCCCGCCCACACCATGGTCCGGCTCGGCCTCGCCTTCGTACCGCAGACGGAGAACATCTTTCCGCTGATGTCGGTCGAGGACAATCTGAAAGTCGCCTGCGGCATCCTCGAGCGACGCGAAATCCCTGCCCGCATCGAGGAAATGTATGCGGCCTTCCCCGACCTCGTCCGCCAGCGCCGCACCGCCGCCGGCAATCTGTCGGGCGGACAGCGGCAGATGCTCGCCGTCGCACGCGCGCTGATCGTCCATCCCAAGGTGCTGGTGCTCGACGAGCCGTCGGCCGGCCTGTCGCCGAAATTCGTATCGATGGTGTTCGAGATGCTGGCCGGCATCCGCAGGTCCGGCGTCACCATCCTGCTGGTCGAACAGAACGCCAAGGCAGCGCTGGCCATCGGCGACCGCGCCTATGTGCTGGTCGAAGGCAAGGACCGGCACGAGGGTGTGGCGTCCGAATTGTGGAACGATCCTGTCGTCGCCGAACTCTATCTCGGCCAACGCCCGTCTCACGCCGGCAAGGAAGGCGCGGCATGAGCCTGCAATTTGTCGTCGATGGGTTGCTGACCGGCTCGATGATCGGACTTGGCGCCATCGGCGTGACGCTGACCTATTCGATCCTGCGCTTCTCGAATTTTGCCCATGGCGACTTCATGGCCTGGGGAACCTATGCGACGCTCGCCGTCGTCAGCGCCATCGGCGCGATGTTCGGCAAGGTGGCGCCCATTGGACCGCTGTCTTTCGGCTGGCCGCTGCTGGTTGCGCTGGTTGTCGGCATGACTTTCACCGCCCTGCTGGCGCTGTTGCTCGACAAGGTGCTGTTTTCGCGGCTGCGTTCGCAGGGGCAAGCCATCATCGTGGTGATGGCGAGCTTCGGCGCCTCGATGGCGCTGCGCAGCCTGCTCGAATTCACCTTCAGCTCACGCCCGACCTATTTCAGCCGGACGATCCAGATCGCCATGCCGGTCGGCTTCGGCATCCGCATCACGTCCGATCAGATCGCGCTGCTGCTGCTGACCGCAGTGCTGGTGCTCGGCGTGCATCTGTTGATGACACGCACGCAGACCGGCCGCTCCATGCAGGCGCTGAGCCAGAATGCAGCGCTGGCCCGCATCGTCGGTATCGACGTTGCCTCCGTTGTGCGTGTCACCTGGATCATCGGCGGGGCGCTGGCCTGCGTGGCCGGCGTGATGATCGGCATTCTGGTGCAGATCCGCCCGTTCATGGGCTTCGACATGCTGCTGCCGATGTTTGCAGCAGCCATCCTCGGCGGCATCGGCAGCATTCCGGGCGCTGTGCTCGGCGGCTTGATCATCGGTCTTGCCGAAGCCGGTGCGGTGCAGCTGATCGGCGCCGAATGGCGCGCCGCAATCTCCTTCATCATCCTGATGGCGGTGCTGTTCGTTCGGCCGATCGGCCTGTTTGGTGTGAGGGAACGCTGATGGACCTGCTCGGCTACGGCGCCTTCTTCCTGACCACCGCACTGATCTTTTCGCTGGTCACACTGGGGCTCAATCTGCAGTGGGGGCTGACTGGCCTTTTCAATGTCGGCCTTGCCGGATTCGTCGCCATCGGCGCCTATACATCGGCGCTGCTGACGACCCCGGACGATGCCGCGCGCTTCGGCGGCTTCGGTCTGCCGATCCTGGTCGGCTGGGCGGGCGCCATGGTCGTCGGCGGTATCGCCGCAGCACTTACCGGCATGGCCACGCTGCGTCTGCGATCCGACTACCTGGCGATCACCACCTTCGGCGTCGCCGTCGTCGTGCAGCTGGTCGCGCTCAACGCGCAGAAAACAACCGGCGGCCCGTTCGGCATCGGTTTCATCCCGCGCCCGTTCGGCGGCCTTGCCGAAACGCCGCTGCTGTTCAACCTGTCGAACCTCGCCGTCGTTTCGGCTGTGACGCTGATCGCCTATCTCGCTCTGGAGCACCTGTCGCGCAGCCCCTGGGGCCGCGTGCTCAAGGCGCTGCGCGAGGACGAGCGAGCGGCGATTTCGCTGGGCAAGAGCGCGCGCTTCTACCGCGTCCAGGCCTTCGCCGTCGGCGGCGCTATCATGGCGCTGGCCGGCGCTTTGCAGGCGCATTTCACCGGCTTCATCGCGCCCGATAACTATCTGCCGATCCTGACCTTCCAGGTCTGGGTGATGCTGATCGTCGGCGGCTCGGGCAGCAATGCCGGCGCCGTTGCCGGCAGCATCCTGGTCTGGGCGATATGGGCGGGGTCGGGCACGCTGACCAGCGTGCTGTTTGCGCCCGAGCAGCAAGCACGCGCGGCCTCACTGCAGATCATCGCCATCGGCGTCATGCTCTGCGTCATCCTGCTGATCCGGCCTAACGGATTGTTCGGCGACCGGCCGCGCCGACCGAAGCCCGGCACACAGACAAAGGCGGCGGCCAACGAGAACGAGGCCGGATCATGAATGCCATGATCCGGCAGCAAGCGTATGGCGTTTCGCTCTGGCATGCCGTCAGCCGCAACCGCCGCGACAGGGGCGCGCTGCAAGGCGGACTCGACGTCGATCTCGCGATTGTGGGCGGCGGCTTTTCCGGCCTGTCGACGGCATTGCATGCCTCTGAGAAAGGGCTTTCGGTCGCGGTCCTCGAAGCCGAATTCATCGCTTGGGGTGCGACCGGCCGGAATGCCGGCTTCGTCGTTCCGAACTTCGCCAAGCGGGATCCAGACGACATCATCACCGAACTCGGACCCGAGCGCGGCGGGCGCCTGGTTGACTTCGCCGCCGGCAGCGCTGATCTCGTCTTCGGCCTGATCAAGAGGCACGGCATCGAATGCGACGCTGTGCAGAATGGTTGGATCCAGCCGGCGCATTCGTCCGCCGCGCTGGAAAAGACGCGATCGCGCGCCGAGCAATGGGCGGCGCGGGGCAGGCCGACCGTTGCGCTCGATGCCATGGCGGTCACGACGCTCACCGGTATCGGCGGCTACGCCGGCGGTTGGATGGATAACTCGGGCGGTGTCCTCAATCCGGTCGAGTACGCACGCGGCCTGGCAGATGCCGCGGAAAAGGCAGGAGCGCGCATCTTCGAGCAGACGCGTGTCACTTCCATCGACCGCACTCCGGATGGCTGGGCCTTGAAGACGGCGTCCGGCACTGTGCGAGCGGGCAAGGTCTTGGTCGCCACCAACGCCTATGGTGGAGAGCTGAACCCGACCTTGGCGCGGACCTATATCCCGCTGAAAATCTTCCAGATCGCCACCGCGCCGCTGCCGCGCGCCATACGCGCGCGCCTGCTGCCGGGCGGCCAGGGCGTCGGCGACACCAGGCGCAATCTCTTTACCTGCCGCTTCGATGGCCAGAACCGGCTGATCAGCGGCGGCATGCATGTCGTCGGCGCCGGCGCCGAGACGCGCTTGCCGCAAACGATTTGGCGACGGCTCGCCAGGCATCTCGATTTGCCTGACCTGCCGCCGCTTGCCTACAGCTGGACAGGCGTGGCGGCGGTGGTGCCGGATTTCCTGCCGCGTCTCATCGACCTCGGCCCGGGCCTGATCGCCGGCTTCGCCTGCAACGGCCGCGGCATCGCCATGACCACGGCAATGGGCAAAGTTCTGGCGGACTGGGCGAGCGGAACGGACGCCCGATATCTGCCGCTCCCCTTCGCGCCGCCAGCGCCGATCCCGCTGCACAGCCTCGTGCGCTATGCGCCGAATATGCTGCTTCCCTGGAGCATCCTGCGCGACCGGCTGGATTAGACAGCCACCACCTTCCGCAATCGATGACCATGGTGGCCCAAGAGGATATCGTCAGATCCAGCCGCACCTACTCCGCAGCCTGAACCCGATTGGCCTGAATGACCGCCCGGATCTCGGACCGGCAGGAGCCGCAATTGGTGCCGGCCTTCAGGGCGCCGCCTATGGCTTCGACTGTCGTGCACCCGGCTGCCACTGCCGCCGCGATCTGGTTGACCCCGACGTTGAAACAGGAGCAGACGGTCGCGCCCGCATCGGGCCGATCGGCGCCGGCGCGACCGGCGACGATCCTGAAGCGTTCGCGCTGGCTGGTGTAGACCTCCTCGAGCTGTTGTGCCGCCCAACCGCGCGAAACCGCCACCGGGCCGGACGCGATAAACAAAGCCCCGGCGAGGTGCTGGTCGTCGAAGGCAGCAATGCGATGCTGGCCGGAATCGCGGTCGTGATAGGCGAGCATATCGGCTACGGGAACATCGAAGAGCGAACCAGCGAAACCAGCCCAGTCGATGTCGTCGTCAGCAAAAGCAAGCTCTACCCGCCAGCCGCCCTTGCATTTGGCCACGGCCCAGTAATCTGCTGCGACCGGCACCGGCTTTCGGCGCACCACAGCAAAGCCGAAGGCTCTCGCGGCGAACTTCTCGATGCGGGCGCCGACATGTTTCAGCGCAGGTTGGCCGGAAACCGGATCGGTCAGAGGCGCGGTCAGCGTGTCGAGGCGGCCCTTTGCCGAAAACTGATCGGTCCAGTGCATCGGCGCAAACACGCTCCCCCGGCGCTGGCGTGCCGTCACCAGCGCGCGCACCAGCACATCCCCGCGCAGGCTGGAGACGCGCACGATGTCGGCGTCGCCAATGCCGTGATGCGTGGCATCCGCCGGGTGGATCTCGACGAAGGGCTCGGCCATGTGCTGGGAGAGACGTGGGCTTTTCCCAGTGCGGGTCATCGTGTGCCAATGGTCGCGAACACGGCCGGTGTTGAGGATCAGCGGATAGTCCGGGCTGGTGCGTGTCTCGACGATGGGACGAATGGCGATGAAGCGCGCCTTGCGGTCGGGATTGTAGAAATTGCCGTTGGCGAAGAAGCGGGTGCTGGAAGGGTCAAGTCCCGCTTGAACACCCCCCTCTGTCCTGCCGGACATCTCCCCCGCAAGGGGGGAGATTGGCAGCTTTGACGCCGGCATATCTTCTGCATCGTTGGTAATTGGCGAAGGCCGAGGCGACGGCTGATCTCCCCCCTTGCGGGGGAGATGGCCGGCAGGCCAGAGGGGGGTGGCTGGGCTCGGCGCCGGCCATTGGAAAGGCTCAAGCGCTGCATAGGCCTCCTTATCAACACCAGCATAACCACCAATATCGAAATCCCGTGCGCCGTCATTCTCGAACCCGGACAGCGCGGCGTGTTCGGCGAAGATTTCCGCTGGCGACGAATAGGAAAACGCCTCGTCAAACCCCATCCGCTTGCCCACCTCGGCGACGATCAACCAATCCGGCCGCGCCTCACCGGGCACTGCAAGAAAACTGCGCTGGCGCGAGATGCGGCGCTCTGAATTGGTCACGGTGCCGTCCTTCTCGCCCCATGCGGCGGCAGGCAGCCGCACATGGGCGTGGCGCACGGTGTCCGTGCTCGCCAGCACGTCCGACACCACGACGAACGGGCAAGCCTTGATCGCTGCCTCGACGGCATCGGCGTCCGGCATCGAATCGACCGGGTTGGTGGCCATGATCCACAATGCCTTGATGCGCCCGGCAGCGATCGCCTGAAACATCTCGACCGCCTTCAGACCGGGCTTTGGGGCGACGGCCGGCGCATTCCAGAAACGCTGCACGCGGTCGCGGTGCTCGGGGTTTTCGATCTCCATATGGGCGGCCAGCATATTGGCCATGCCGCCGACCTCGCGGCCGCCCATGGCGTTGGGCTGGCCGGTCACTGAAAACGGTCCGGCCCCAGGTTTGCCGATGCGGCCGGTGGCAAGATGGCAGTTGATGATGGCGTTGACCTTGTCGGTGCCCGAAGACGACTGGTTGACGCCTTGGCTGTAGACGGTGACGGTCTTCGCTGTGGCGGCAAACAGGCTGTAGAAGCGGGCAAGCTCCTCTTCGCTCAAGCCGGTGGCGGCGGCAGCGCCGGCAAGATCGAGTTTCGAGGCGGCGAAGAGCGCTTGCCCGAAGCCAGTCGTGTGGGCGGTGATGTAGGCGCGGTCGAGCGCGTTGTGCTGGCCAAGCCAGGCGAGCAGACCAGTGAACAAAGCAACGTCGCCATCCGGCGCGATCGCCAGGTGCATGTCGGCGATATCAGCGGTCATTGTGCGGCGCGGGTCGACCAGCACGACCTTCATCTCCGGTCGTTTTTCCCGGGCCGTCGCGATGCGCTGGAAGAGCACGGGATGGCACCAGGCGAGATTGGAGCCGACCAGCACGATCAGGTCGGCGAGCTCGAGATCCTCGTAAGTGCCGGGCACGGTGTCGGAGCCGAAGGCGCGGCGGTGGCCGGCAACCGACGAGGCCATGCACAGGCGGGAATTGGTGTCGATGTTGGCCGAGCCGATGAAGCCCTTCATCAGCTTGTTGGCGACATAATAGTCTTCGGTCAGCAACTGGCCCGAGACATAGAAGGCGACGGAGTCCGGACCATGCTCGGCGATGGTTTGCGAGAGGGTCGAAGCGACGAGATCGAGCGCCTCGTCCCAGCCGGCATGGCGGCCGTGGATTTCGGGGTAGAGCAGCCTGCCGTCGAGGTCGATGGTCTCGGCAAGCGCGGAACCCTTCGAGCAGAGCCTACCGAAATTGGCTGGATGGTCGGGGTCGCCGCGGACAGTGACTTCACCGTCCGCGGCGACCTTCGCCAGCACGCCGCAACCTACCCCGCAATAGGGGCAGGTGGTCCTCACCTCGCGCGCTTCGCCAGGTTCCATGCTTCAGGCCGCGCGGCTGGCCAGCGCTTTCAGCGCAATGAACAGGTGCTCGCCCTCGATCCGCACAGGAATGGTGCGCACCACGCCCTCGTCGGCGCCGAGCGCCTTGCCCGTCTCCAGCGAAATGACCCAATTGTGCAAGGGGCAGGTGACGGCGGTGCCGTGGACGATGCCTTGGCTCAGCGGCCCACCCTTGTGCGGGCAATGGTCGTCGATGGCATAGACCTGATCGTCCTGCGTGCGGAAGACGGCGATCTTACCCTCGGGTGTGTCGACGCAGCGCGCGCCGCGGCGGGGGATGTCGGAGAGCGAGCCGATTGCGATCCAGTCCATTTTAATCACTCCGCAGCCTGCGCAAACCCGACAGAAGCCATTGGCCGGAACTCGTGCTTGTCCTTGCCGGAGACGCGTTCCGACCACGGGTCGACTTGGGCGAATTTCTGGCTGAAGACGAAGCGTTCGTAATAGGCCTTGCGCTTGGCACCGTCGTCCATGATCTGGCGCTTGATCTCGGGGATACCGATGCGCTTGGCCCATTTGTAGATGCGCTCGAGATAGCGGCCCTGCTCGCGGTACATCTGCGTCAGCGCCACGATATGCTCCAGCGCCTCGTCCTCGGTCTTGACCAGGCCAAGCACTTCGGTGCCCTTGATGTCGAGGCCGGCGGCGCCGGCGAAATGGATCTCGTAGCCACTGTCGACACAGATCACGCCGACATCCTTGCAGGTCGCCTCGGCGCAGTTGCGCGGACAGCCCGACACCGCCATTTTGACCTTGGCCGGGGTCCACGAGCCCCACATGAATTTCTCGATGCGAATGCCGAGGCCGGTCGAATCCTGCGTGCCGAAGCGGCACCAGTCGGAGCCGACACAGGTCTTCACCGTGCGCAGGCCCTTGGCGTAAGCATGGCCTGAGACGAAGCCGGCCTGGCCGAGATCGGCCCACACCGCCGGCAGATCCTCCTTGCGGATGCCCAGCATGTCGATGCGCTGGCCGCCGGTGACCTTGACCATCGGTATCTCGAACTTGTCGACGACGTCGGCGATGGCGCGCAGTTCGGCGGCGTTGGTGACGCCGCCCCACATGCGCGGCACCACCGAATAGGTGCCGTCCTTCTGGATGTTGGCGTGGACGCGTTCGTTGATGAAGCGCGACTGATAGTCGTCGGCGTAATCGTTCGGCCAGTCGCAGACGAGGTAGTAGTTGAGCGCCGGCCGACATTTTGCGCAGCCGCAGGAGGTCGTCCATTCCAGCTCCTGCATGACGGCGGGAATGGTCTTCAGGCTCTTGGCGATGATCAGCCGGCGCACCTCGTCATGGCCGAGCGTGGTGCAGCCGCACATCGGTTGCACGGCGGCCGGGTTGTATTTGTCGCCGATGGTCAGCACCATCAGCTTCTCGACCAGCCCGGTGCACGAACCGCAGGAAGCCGATGCCTTGGTGTGGGCGCGCACGTCGTCGAGCGAAGCCAGGCCCTTGGCCGTGATCGCGCCGGTGATCTTGCCCTTGCAAACGCCGTTGCAGCCGCAGATTTCCGCATCATCCGGCAAGGCTGCAACGGCCGCCATAGGGTCCAGCGGGGCACCCCCCTGGTAGGACTGGCCGAAGATGAGCGTGTCGCGCATCTCCGATATGTCGGTCTGCTTCTTCTTGAGATCGTTGAACCAGGCCCCATCCGCCGTCTCGCCATAAAGCACGGTGCCGATGATGCGGTCGTCCTTGAGCACAAGGCGCTTGTAGACGCCGGCGGCGGCATCGCGCAGCACGATCTCCTGGCGGTCCTCGCCTTCGGCGAAGTCGCCAAGCGAGAACAGGTCGATGCCGGTGACCTTGAGCTTGGTCGGCGTGTCCATGTGGACGAAGGCCGCTGCCTCGTTGCCGGCCAACTGGTTCGCGGCAACGCGCGCCATCTCGTAGAGCGGCGCGACCAGCCCGTAGACCTGGCCGTAGACCTCGGCGCATTCGCCGAGCGCGTAGATGTCGGGGTCGTTGCTGCGCATGCCGGCATCGACGACAATACCACGATTGACGGCTATGCCGGCCTCCCTGGCCAGCGCCGCATTCGGCCGGATGCCGACCGCCATCACCACCAGCGTTGCCGGGATAATAGTGCCGTCGGCAAGCTCCACCTGCCCGACCTTGCCGTTGCCGGTGATCGCCTGGGTGTTGGCCTTGGTGATGACCTTGATGCCGCGCTGTTCCACCGCGCGCTGCAGGAGATAGCCGGCGGCTGGATCGAGCTGACGCTCCATCAATGTCGGCATGACATGCAGCACGGTGACGTCCATGCCTTGGGCGTTCAAACCTGCTGCCGCCTCCAGCCCGAGCAGGCCGCCGCCGATGACCACGGCCTTGGCGCGCGACTGGGCGGCAAGCATCATGGCCTGAACATCGTCGAGGTCGCGATAGGTCAGCACCCCCGGCAGATCATGGCCGGGCACCGGAATGATAAAGGGCACCGATCCGGTGGCGATGACGAGCTTGTCGTAAGGCTCGGTGACGCCGTGATCGGAGGTGACTGTCTTGGCCGCCCGGTCGATGGCGACGATCTTGTGACCTTTGTAGAGGGTGATGTTGTTGGCGATGTACCAGCCGTCGCCGTGGATGATGATTTCCTCATAGGCCTTTTCGCCGGAGAGAACCGGCGACAGCATGATGCGGTCGTAGTTCACCCGCGGCTCGGCGTTGAAAATGGTCACGGTGTAGCGGCCCGGCGCCTGTTCGAGCAGATGCTCCAGCATGCGCCCGGGGGCCATGCCGTTGCCGATGATGACGAGTTTTTCGGTCATGGCGTTACTCCGCGGCTTCGACGAAGCGGTGGCGTTCATAGAGGAACTTCAGCACCGCTTCGCGGCAGCGCAGGAAGGTGCGGTCGGAAGAGAGTTCGACGCGTCGACGCGGCCGCAGCAGCGGCACCGCAAGCACCTCGCCGATTGTCGCCGCCGGACCGTTGGTCATCATGACGATGCGGTCGGACAACAGCACCGCCTCGTCGACATCGTGGGTGATCATGATCGTCGTCGAGCCGAGCCTGGAATGGATGTCCATAACCGCATCCTGCAGATGGGCGCGCGTCAGCGCGTCGAGTGCCCCGAACGGCTCGTCGAGCAACAGGATCTTCGGCTCCATGGCAAGCGCCCGGGCAATGCCGACGCGCTGCTTCATGCCGCCCGATATTTCGGCCGGCCGCTTGTCCTTGGCATGGGCCATCTGCACGAGATCGAGATTGCGCATGATCCAGTCATGTCGCTCGGTCCTGCTCTTGGAACGGCCAAAGACTTTCGACACCGCCAGGCTGATGTTTTCGTAGACGGTGAGCCATGGCAGCAGGCTGTGGTTCTGGAACACCACGGCGCGCTCGGGTCCGGGGCTGTCGACCTCCTTGTTTTCAAGCAGCACGGCGCCGGCGGAAACCTTGGTCAGCCCGGCGATCAGATTGAGCAAGGTCGACTTGCCACAGCCGGAATGGCCGATGATGGAGACGAATTCGCCCTTGTCGATGGTCAGCCTGATGTCCTTGAGCACCTCGCTGACCTGACCGCCGCGGGCAAAGGATTTGTCGATATGGTCGAGCTTCAGATAGGCCGTCATCGCCCTCTCCTCACTTTGCCGTTGTGCCGCGGGTGACGAAAGCGCCGACCGCAGCGACCAGGCGGTCGAGGCAGAAGCCGGTGACGCCGATATAGGCGAGCGCGACGATGATGTCGGGCAGCCGCGACGAGTTCCAGGCGTCCCAGATGAAGAAGCCGATGCCGACGCCGCCGGTCAGCATTTCGGCGGCGACGATGGCGAGCCAGGACAGGCCGATGCCGATTCTGAGGCCGGTGAAGATGTAGGGTGCGGCGGCCGGAACCATGATCTTGACGAAGAATTCGAACTGGTTGAGCCGCAAGATGCGCGAGACGTTGCGGTAGTCTTCCGGAATGTTTCGCACGCCGACGGCGGTGTTGATGATGATCGGCCAGATCGAGGTGATGAAGATAACGAACAGCGCCGACGGGCTGGAATCGCGGAAAGCAGCCAGCGACAGCGGCAACCAGGCCAGCGGCGGCACGGTGCGCAGTATCTGGAACACCGGATCGAGGCCACGCATGGCCCAGATCGACTGGCCGACCAGGGCGCCGAGCGCGACGCCGACGATCGCCGCCAGGCCGAAGCCGATGGCGACGCGCTGCAGAGAGATCAGCACCCGCCACGCAAGGCCGATATCCTGCGGGCCGTTGTTGAAGAACGGATGCGCGATCAGGTCATAGGCCTCGTTCCACACCTGGCTGGGCGGCGGTAGGCTGGCGGTCGGCGACGAGCAGGCGATCTGCCACACGACCAGCATGAAGGCGATAACGATGACCGGCGGCACCAGGGCGGTGGCCAGCCTGCCGGCGATCGCGATCGGGTCGAAGCGGCGCCGCGCTTTGGCGGTGAAAGCGATGACTGCGGCAGGCTTGGCGGGGAACGCCTTCACCGTGGTTTCCTCAATGGCTTGGATGGACATGTCTGGGTATAACTCCGGGGTCGGTGCGGGCGACAACGGCGAAGCGCCGTTGCGCTGGGGCGACAAACGGCGGAACGCGCCGTTTGCGCTGGTCAAGCCGATGCCTTGATCTTCAGGCTGTCGAGATAGGCCGACGGGTTGGCCGGGTCGAAAATCTTGCCGTCGAAGAAGGTCTCGACGCCGCGCGACGACGAGGCCGGAATATCGGCTGCGGCAACGCCGAGATCCTTCGCCGCCTCGCGCCAGATATCCTCGCGATTGACCTGATCGACCAGCGTCTTGATGTCGGTGGTCGGCGCGAATTTTCCCCAACGGATGTTTTCGGCGAGGAACCAGCTGTCGTGGCTCTTGTAGGGATAGGAGACGCCACCCTTCCAGAATTTCATGTAGAGGTCAGTGCCGGTGGCCACGCGGCCGTTGCCGTAGTTGATGTCGCCCTTGAGGCGGCCGATAATGTCGGCGACAGGCACGTTCATCCATTGCCGCTTGCCGATGATGGCGGCCATCTCGTCCTTGTTCTCCGTGGCCTCGCACCATTGCTGGGCCTCCATGACGGCCATCACGATCGCCTTGGTGGCGTTCGGGTATTTGTCGATGAATTCGGCGCGGAGGCCGAGCGCCTTTTCGGGATGACCCTTCCACAGTTCGCCGGTGGTGGCGGCGGTGAAACCAACGCCTTGGTGGACGAGCTGTTCGTTCCACGGTTCGCCAACGCAGAACACGTCCATGTTGCCGACTTTCATGTTGGCGACCATCTGCGGCGGCGGCACGACAATGGTCGAGACGTCCTTGTCGGGATCGATGCCGCCGGCGGCCAGCCAGTAACGGAGCCACAAATCATGGGTGCCGCCCGGGAACGTCATGGCGGCCTTGATTTCCTTGCCGGCCGCCTTCTTGGCGGCGAAGGCGTCCTTCAGCTTGGAGGCGTCGAGGCCGACACCGGTGCCGGCGTATTCCTGCGCAACCGAAATGCCCTGGCAGTCGTAGTTGAGCCGCGCCACGATAGCCATCGGCATCGGCTGGTTGTTCTGCGTCACCTTGCCGGTGTGCATGAGATAGGGCAGCGGCGTCAGGATGTGAGCGCCGTCGATGCCGTTGGCTGCGCCGCCGAGCATCAGATTGTCGCGCGTCGCGCCCCAGGAGGCCTGCTTGAGCACCTCGACGTCGGGCATGCCGAACTTGGCGAACAGCCCCTTCTCCTTGGCGATCATCAGCGGCGCCGCGTCGGTCAGCGCGATGAAGCCGAGCTTGGCGCCGGTGACCTCCGGAGCGGTCGTGGCGGCATAGGCGCCCGAGGGGAAGAGCTTGCGGGCCGCCACGAACAGGCCGGCCGTCATGGCGCTGCTGACAAGAAAATCGCGGCGCGTCACATCCTTGAGCGATGTTCCCGTCCCGATCCATTTCCCTATTTTTTCTTTCATCGTGATCTCCGGTTGAACGCGAGGGCTTCGTCGAGTGGCCAAAACAAAAAAGCCGCCGTCCAGGCCTCGCGCGTCCGTACATCCGGGATCGCGTCGTTGACCTGAGCGGCAGCTTTGCCTGTGGCGCCCGCCATTGGACGCCTGTTCCGTGACCCGCGAAGGGCCTGACTAATTCAAAGCAGGAACCGTGCCAGTTTTGGGTGAAACGAAAAACCTAAATGAAATCAACATTACGCGCCAGATGCCGGCACGCGAGCCGACATCGCAAGCAGATCAAAGATTGTTCACTACAGCAATCGCACGCACATTTTTTGTGCAATGCACAAGAATGGCGCGAGAATGATCAGGCTTCCGCGCGAGCGGCTTTCTGGCGCGCTATATAGCCGTCGATCTCGTCGGGGTCGAAGGTCTGACCGTCGAAGAAGCCGTCCGGCCCAAGCACCAAGCCTGCCCCGGTCGCACCGACAGCCGTGGCGACCTTAAGCGCGCCCTCGACCTTCGCATTGGCGCCGGGAAGTGCAACGCCAAGCGGCTTTAGCGCCGAGCGGTAGAGGTCCGGACGGTAGCAGTCACGGGCGATAGCAAGGTTTTCCGGCGTGTGCTCGACATGCCCCCAGCGCACCATCTGCGTATAGAACCACAGCGCATGGCTCTTCCACGGAAAGTTCGCCGCCTTGTCGAAGGGCAGGAAGAAGTCGTCGACATCCAGTTCGGCGCCGCCGCCCAGTTCAAGATGGCCGGTCAGGATCGGCATCTGGACAGCTGGTGGCAGGCCCAGGAAGCCAGCTTGAGCCATCACACCAGCCAGTTCGGCGTGGTTGCGCCGATCCTGGCACCAGCGCGCCGAATGATGCAGCGCGCGCAGCAATGCTGCCAGCGCGACCGGGTTCTCCTGCGACCACGCCTTGCGCACGCCGATCACCTTCTCCGGACTGTTGCGCCACAGCAGCGCCTTGACGGTGACGATATGGCCGGTGCCGGCGGCGACCGAGGCGCTGTTCCAGGGCTCGCCGACGCAGTAGCCGTCGATCCGCCCGGCGACCAGCGCATCGGCCATGAAGGGCGGTGGCACGATGACGATCTCGATCTCGCGCTCCGGATCGATGCCGCACCCGGCAAGCCAGTAGCGCAGTTCGTAATTATGCCCCGAATGCGGGTGAACCACGGCAAAGCGCAGCGGATCGCCGCCAGCCCCGGCGCGGTCGCGAATGAAGGCACCGAGGGCTGCGCCCGCGCGCGCGGGCTCGAGATCGGGTATGGCGCCGTGTGCCGCCATGCCTTCCCAGACGGCGTTGGAGATGGTGACGCAATTGCCGCCAAGCCCGAGCGAAAACGGCACGATGGTCTCGGAAGCAAGCGGCGTCAGCCCGAGATTGCAGGCGAGCGGCATCGGCCCCAGCATGTGCGCCAGGTGGAAATGGCCGATGGCGATGCGGTCGCGGATGTTGGCCCAGGAGGTCTCGCGGTGAAGTGTGAGATCGATGCCCTCGCGCGCGGCAAATCCAAGCTCACCCGCCGCAACCAGCACGGCACTGTCGAAGAGCGGCATGAAGCCGGCGGTGATCTGGTGCTCGGCGCTCATGCTCATTCGTCCTCCGACGGCCCGAGCAGCCCGGCGGCAGTCACCAGGCTCTGAGCAATGTCGCCGATCTTGCGGTTCTGGTTCATCGCCGTCTTGCGCAGCAGCGTGTAGGCGGCCTCTTCGGTCAGGCCGCGCGACTTCATCAGGATGCCCTTGGCACGGTCGATCACCTTGCGGCTCTCAAGCTCCCCTCGAACCTCTTCCAGCTCGCGCGCCATGCGCGAGAAAGCGTTGAAGCGGCTGACCGCCATGTCCAGGATCGGCTTGACGCGCTCTTGCCTGAGGCCGTCGACGACATAGGCCGAAACGCCGGCATCGACCGCCGCTTCGATCGATGCCTGGTCCGATCGGTCGACGAACATGGCGATCGGCCGCTTCACCGCACGCGACAGCTGGAACATGTTTTCCAGCATGTCGCGGTTCGGGTTTTCCAGGTCGATGACGATGACGTCCGGCTCGATCTCGGCGATGCGCCGCGCAATGCCGGTCACGTCGTGGATGACGGTGACCCGCTCATGGCCGGCCTCGCGCAAACCTGCCTCGATGATCGCGGCGCGGATACGGTTTTCGTCGATGACCAGGACGGCGAGTGAGCTGCGGACCATGCGTGCATTGTGGGCAAGGTCGCAAAATTGTGCAATGCGGCATGGTCACAGGCTCCCGCCGCGGAGCAACCGACGACCGACAACGACCCGGTCTAGGTGGTCGGGACAAGGAACGCAGCGCAACGCTGGCGCTGGTGATGACAGCCTTGCCGGTCGCCTGGTGCCCTACCCAACGGTCTAGGTGCGATGAGACTTGCACCGCAACATCGGCTTGTTAAAGGTGGGGGCAACGACGGACATAGCTGTCCTTGCTCGCCGATCTGACCGGAAGGTTACCGCACGATGCTGCTCATGAAACGACGATTGGGGGCCAGGGAGCCGGCGCGCCCGGCACGGCGTCCCGGGAACCTGACGGCGATGTTCGTCCTGATAGCCGGGCCACTCGTCCTTGGCATCGCCCTCCTGTTGGCTGGTCCGGCACAGGCCCAGGCACCGGCCGCCGTCACGCCCGACAAGGTCAAACAGCTGTTCGAGCTTCTCGACGATCCGTCGGTGAAGGCCTGGGTGGCCGAGCAACGAAATCCGGCCGCAGGATCGACGGAAGCGCCTGCCGAGACTAGCGCTCCGCCGGCCGACGCCGTGGCCGCACCGGGCCAGATGAATACTATGGCATCCTCGACGCTCGATCGGATCAAGCATCACATCGAAAAGATCGTGCGAACCTTGCCTTCGCTGCCGGACCAGTTCGCGCGCGTCCGGGCCAATACCATGGACGATATGTCCAGCAAGGGCCCCGTCAGCATATTGGTGCTGATTGCGATCTTTATCGCTGCCGGCCTGGCGCTCACCTGGGCAATATACAAGCTCACCCGTCCATTTCGTCTTTGGATCATCGCGCAACCCAGAGATACGCCCATCGGGCGGGCCAAGAAGATCGGCGGCCGCACGCTTTATTCCAGCATGATGATCGGCTCGTTCGCGCTGGGCAGCGCCGGTGCGTTCATGCTGTTCGACTGGCCAGCGCTCATCCGCGAGATTGTGCTGACATTTCTGATGGCTGCGGTCTTTACGTGGGCTGTGCGCCTATACGTGATGGCCACACTCGTCCCTTCTTTCATGGAGGTCGAGCACGCCATCGAGGTTCGTGCCCTGCCGATCACCAACGGAGCTGCTGACCATTGGGCTTATTGGCTGCCCCGGATCGTCGGCGTTTTCGCCTTCTTCGCCGCCGCGTTTGTCCTCTTGCCGGGTCTCGGCATAGACCAGGACGGAATGATGGTCCTGTCGGTGGGCGCCGATTTCATCCTGCTGTTGCTCTTCCTGCTGGCCATTTGGCGTCGGCCAAGAACGCAGCGAGACGGCGCGCGCCACAGCGGTGACACGGCAGTGACATGGTTGTTGACGGCTTACTTCGTCGTTCTGTTCCTCGAACGCATTGCCGGCCTCTACACATTCTTCTGGTTTACCTTCACCGCATTCTTCCTGCCTTTGGCAATTGTGCTGACAGAGCGCGGGGTTAATTTCGTCCTGCGGCCCGGTTCGGAAGATGCCGGCCGGCCGACGATCCCGGCGGTGACGATCGCTGTCATCGATCGCGGTATCCGGATGATTTTCATCCTCGCGGCGGCTTACCTTCTCGCACGCGTACTGGGCCTGGACATGCAATCCATGCGCGGCAGCGATACGACCACCATGCTCATATTGCGCGGCTTGATCAACGTCGTGGTCATTGCCCTTGCTGCCGATTTCGGCTGGTCGATCATCAAAGCCTTGATCGAACGAAAGCTGGGCGTCGCGATACCGCAAGCGGTGGTGAGCGAAGAAGACATCCTCACCCTCGATCCGCATCAGGCGCGGCTGCACACGCTGTTGCCGATCATCCAGAACATTCTGCTAGCAGTGATCATCGTGATGGCGGTGCTGATGATGCTCGCTTCGATCGGCATCCAGATCGGCCCGCTGATCGCCGGCGCCGGCGTCGTCGGCGTCGCCGTGGGTTTTGGCGCGCAAACCATCGTCAAGGACGTGATCTCTGGCGTGTTTTATCTGCTCGACGATGCTTTCCGTGTCGGCGAATACATTTCATCGGGCAGCTACAGGGGTACGGTGGAGAGCTTTTCGCTGCGCTCGGTGAAGCTGCGCCACCATCGTGGTCCGCTGTTCACGATACCTTTCGGCGAACTCGGCGCCGTGCAGAACCAGAGCCGTGACTGGGTCACCGACAAATTCAACATCACCGTTGGCTATGACACCGATATCGACTTTGCTCGCAAACTGATCAAGCGAATTGGCCTGGAACTGGCGGAAGATCCGGAGTTCAAACACTGGGTGATCGAACCGATCAAGATGCAGGGGGTGCAGGAGTTCGGCGAGTACGGCATCGTCTTGAGGGTCAAGGTCACGACCAGACCTGGAGGCGCCTTCAGCATGAAAGGCAGGTTCTTTTTGCGCCTCCGCCAGGCCTTCAAGGAGCAGGGCATCGAGCTCCCATTCCCGACCGTCCACGTCCAGGGGCTGCAAGACCCGCATGGGACAGAGAATGCGCGTTTGGAGGTCACACCTGAATTACGAATGGCCGTCGCCCAGTCGCACACCAATCGGCGCAGAAAAAAAGCCGGCACAACGGAGTAGGACGCTGTGATACCCGCCGGTCGCAACACGGCTTTCCGCGCAAAGCCTGGACCCGCGACACCACGCTAGTCGAGCTGCCGATAGCGACGACCTGATCGCCGCCAACCAGCACCAGCGTGGCGTTCTGAGGCCAAGCTTGACGAAAAGAGCAGATATGCTGGCCTTTCCGCGAGGCTCAGAGCGCAATCCAGGCGGTCTTGAGGTCGACAAATTTCTCCAGCGCATGCAGCGACTTGTCACGGCCGAAACCGGACTGTTTGACGCCGCCAAGCGGCACGGTGATATCGGCTCCGCCATAGGTGTTGACGTGGACGACACCGGCGTTGATGGCGCGCACCATGCGATGGGCCGTGGAAAGATTGGCGGTCCACACCGCCGAGGCAAGTCCGTAGACAGTGGAGTTGGCCAGATGCACCGCCTCCTCCTCGGTCTCGAAGCGCATCACGCCGAGCACCGGTCCGAACACCTCCTCGCGCGCCAACTGCATCTCTTGCGTCACGTTCTCGAAGATCGTCGGCGCCATGTAGCTGCCGCCGGTCTCGGTCAGTATCCGTTCGCCACCGGCGACGAGACGGGCGCCTTCGGCTTGCGCCATGGCGACGAAGCCGAGATTCTTGTCCAGCTGTTCGGCGCTCGATACCGCACCGATATCGCTGGCGAGATCGAGCGGGTCGCCGACCTTGAGCCGCGTGGTTGCCGAGACAAGTTCGTCCATGAAAAGATCATAGACCGACGACTGGACGAGCAGACGCGAGCCCGCCACGCAGACCTGGCCTGAATTGCGAAAGATGCCGTTAGCCGAGACGACCGCCGCCTGCTTCAGGTCCGGAGCGTCGGCAAAGACGATGTTGGGCGACTTGCCGCCAAGCTCGAGGAAGACCCGCTTCAAATTGGAACGGGCGGAGTATTCGAGCAGCCGCCGGCCGACCGGCCCCGATCCGGTAAAGGCGATGGCGTCGACATCCATATGGAGGCCAAGCGCTTCGCCGGCGACAGCACCATGACCGGTAACGACGTTGAACACGCCTTCGGGAAGTCCAGCCTCGCTTGCGAGTTCGGCCAGCCGCAGCAAGGTCAGCGAGGCGATCTCCGGCGGCTTGACGACGACGCTGTTGCCGGTGGCCAATGCGGGCGCAATCTTCCAGGCACCGATCATCAGCGGGAAGTTCCACGGCACGATGACGCCGACGACACCGAGTGGCTCCCTGTGGATCAGCCCGAGCACATTGTCGGCCGTCGGCGCGATCTCGCCATAGACCTTGTCGATCGCCTCGGCGTAGTAGCGGATGGTGCCGGCCGCCGACAGCGGCTCGGCCTTGTAGGCCATGCCGATCTCGGTGCCGTTGTCGCGCACGCCAAGCACGGCCAGCTCATCGACATGTTTTTCGATCAGCTCGGCAAATTTCGTCAGCACCTTCTTGCGAAAGGCAGGGGCGGCGCGCGACCATGAACCCTTCTCGAATGCTTTTCGCGCCGATCGGACCGCGCGATCGATGTCAGCGGCATTGCCGTCAGCGATGCTGGCAAAAGGGCGGCCGTCGATCGGCGAAATCACCGCCAGCGTCGCGCCGCTCGTCGCTGCGGCCTGTACGCCGTCGATAAACAAGCCCCGCTCGCCGATCTCCGTCTTGCGCAGCGCGTCGATGGCATTCTGGCTGATCATTGGTGGCGGACTCCCAGGGAAACATACAACGTGGTTGGCGCGCGGAATTCCCAGCCGCGAAACACCGGCACCTTGCCTGGCACCAAGCTGAGATCGGGGAAGCGCAGGAGCAGCAGCCTTAACGCAAGGCACATCTGCTCGCGCGCGAAAAACCGGCCCGAACAGAAATGATGACCAAAGCCGAAGGCGGCATGATTGCCTTCCCTGCGGTTGATGTCGAAGCGGTCTGGATCGGCAAAGCGGCTCTCGTCGCGGCTTGCCGAGGAGACAAGTGCAGCGACCGCGGCGCCGGCAGGGATCGTTACGCCGCCAAGCTCGACCGCCCGCGTCGTCTGCCGCGTCTGGGTTCCGATCGGCGCCACCCAGCGCAAGCCTTCATCGACAGCCCTGGGCACAAAGGTCTCGGGATCGGCGAGCA
Organism: Mesorhizobium sp. M0058; assembly: GCF_040323095.1. Taxonomy (NCBI): domain Bacteria; kingdom Pseudomonadati; phylum Pseudomonadota; class Alphaproteobacteria; order Hyphomicrobiales; family Phyllobacteriaceae; genus Mesorhizobium; species Mesorhizobium sp. M0058. The sequence continues at coordinate 109,098 of NZ_JAMYUQ010000016.1, read as the reverse complement.
CCTGCCGCACTTGTTCGGGATGCGCAAGCAGGCCGGCGAGGATCGAACCGGCACCATGTCCGGGCTCCTGCATGCCGCCAAGCAGGATGACCTTGATGCTTGGCATCAAGAAATCGATCGGCCGCGTCGTGCCTTCCGGCATGCCGTCATGCAGCATATGCGACAGCGCCGAGTCGTCGGGTGCGCGCGCAAGTCTATCCAGAGTCGGCCGGATGGCAACGCCGACCTCGGCGCTGATCGCATCGGCGATCTCTTGCCGTTTTTGGTCGTTCTCGAAATTGATGGCACCCTGCGCAAGGCCATAGAACCAGCGGCGCAGCGTCGCCATGTCGATGTCGGCAAGGCCCAGCGAGCGCGCCAGGCTGAGCGTCGACACCGGCTCGAAATAGTCCGCCATCAGCTCGGCGGAGCCTTGTTCGGCGATCCGGTCCAGAAAAGGTTCGGCAATCGACCGTACGAGATCGCCGGCATAGGCGGCGACGGTGCGCGGCCGGTATTTCGGATCGACGCCTTGGCGTAGCTGTCTATGCGTTTCGCCGTCGGTGGTCAGGATGGTCGGCTTGCCGAACGAGCGTTCGACCGGAGACGTACCGACGACGGCGGAGAAGATGTCGGGTGACTTTGCGACGGTCTCGACGTCCTTCCAGCGGGTGACGAACCAGAGATTGACCGCCGGCACGAAAGCGACAGGGGCGCTGCGCCGCAGTTCCGCATAGATCGGATACGGATCGGCTTCCAACGCCTCAACGGTGATGCTCTCGGCAAAGCTCAACGCCGGTACTCCCTTTGCCATGGAAAGGGGCGGCGCCGAACGCGCTACCCCCTTGTCCTTTGTCCTAGTCCTTCAGCGGCACGCCGAGATTTTCGAAGGCAACCGGATCCCGGCTCTTCAACGCACCGGCAAGCAGCAGGCCGACCACCGCGGCAATCAGCACCAGCCCCGGCAGCAACACGCCGAGGAAGCCGCTGGCGCCCGACAGGCCACCGAAATTAATGACGATCAGGTAGATGATGATGACGAAGGCGACGAAGGTCAGCCCCGGCAGGATGGTGGTCTTCAGCGCGTTTTCCTGGGCAGACGGATTGGCGCGAAAGTACATCACCACGGCGAGCGAGGCCACGGCCATCATCACGATGACTCCGAGCGTCGCGACATTGGTTAGCCAGGAAAACAGCGCCAGAACTGGATCGAGGCCGAGTATCGCGAACAGTCCGATGACGAGCGCGGCCAACACGCTCTGGATGACGGAAGCGGCATGCGGGCTCTGGTGCACTGAATGCGTCACGCCGATCGATTCAGGCAACAGCTTCTCGCGGCCCGAGACGTAGATGTAGCGGGCAACTGCGTTGTGGAACGCCAGCACGCCGGCAAACAGGCTCGATACGAACAGGATGCTCATGGCGTGCGACAGCATGGTTCCGGCGTAGCGGTCGGACAGGCCGAACAGGAAGGTCGTCGGATCCTGAAGCGTCTGCAGTGCAGGCAACAATTTGTCGACGCCGGCCCCGACCGCCATCAGCCAGGCCGTGACCATGTAGAAGACGCCGATCAGCAACACTGAGAAATAGGTGGCGCGCGGAATGGTCACCTTGGGATTGCGGGCTTCCTCGGCGTAGATCGTCGTCGCCTCGAAACCAATGAAGGCGGCGAAACAGAACAGGATGGCGATGGCGGGCGAGCCGCTGACGATCTGGCTCCAGCTGAACGGCGCCGCCGAGAGACCACTGTCGCCACCGGTCTTGAGGATGGCGAGGTCTAGCACCAGCACAACGATGTATTCGCACAGCACCAGCACCGTCAGGATCTTGGCCGACAGGTCGACCTGGCGGTAGCCCAACACCGCGACGATGGCGACGGCGATGAAGCTCCACACCCACCAGGGCAGGTCGATGCCCCAGCCGGCGAACAGGCCGGCGGTCGCGGCCCCCAGCAGGCCCATGACCCCGATCTGCATGGCGTTGTAGGACAGGATCGCGATGATTGCGGTTGCGCCGCCGGCAAAACCGCCCAGCCCGCGCGCGGCATAGGCATAGAAGGCGCCGGCATTGCCGACATGGCGCGACATGGCGACGTAGCCGACCGCAAACAGCAGCAGCAACACGGTCACGATAAGATAGGTGCCGGCAAAGCCCGCCCCATTGCCCATAAGCATGCCGAGCGGCGTGCCGCCGGCGACCGCGGTGAGCGGCGCCGCCGCCGAAATCACCATGAAGGTGATAGCGCCGACGCCAAGACTGTTCTTGCGCAGCCTGTTGGCGGGCGCCTGTTCCGAAACTGCTGACATTTGTCCCTCCAGTTTACGAACCCCTGGGTTCGCGGCCGCTCGGCCTGTTCCCTGAATGCCATCGGTTCATTATTTGAACCCTTATTTTGAATATAGACTTGCAAAGAATGCCGATGCCTGTCAAGTTAATTCACACATTAAGTTTCTATCCGAGCGGGAGGCTGGATGGGTACGGTCGGCAAGGCGATTTCACTTCTGGAGCTGTTCACGGCGGACGAGCCCGAGCTCGGACTTTCCGATCTCGCGCGGCGGTGCGCCTTGGACAAGGCGACGACGCGGCGGCTGCTGATGGCGCTGGGCGGCCATGGCTTCGTCGAGCAGGATGCCGGCACGCGGCACTATCGCCTCGGCGCCGGCCTGTCGCGGCTAGCGCGTATCCGCGAAGCCTGCTTCCCGTTCCTGCCAACGGCAATTCCCGTGGCGCAGGATTTGGCGGGTTCGACAACCGAGACGGTGCATCTGTCGGAATTCGGCGTCGACAGGCTGATCACCGTCCATGTCGAGCATTCAAGCTGGGCAAACCGGGTGAACATCGATGTCGGCCAGCTTCTGCCGCTGCATTCCACCGCCTCCGGCATCGCCTATCTCGCCTTCGCCGACAACGCGACCGTGAAAGCATGCCTGACAGGTTCGCTTGAGGCCTTCACCGATCATACCCTCGTCGAGCCGGCCGCCATTTCAAAGTCGATCGGCGAGGCGCGCGACCGCGGCTATTCAATCTGCGACCAGGGCCATGAGGACGGCGTGATCGGCGTCGCGGCTGCAATCCGCGCCGCCGATGGTCTTGCGCTGGGGACAATTGCGGTGGCAGCCCCGAAGGCCAGGACGACACCGGCTACGATCGTGGAACGAGGGCTTGCGGTTGTGACCGCAGCACGGGAGATTTCGATGCGCCTCAATGGCGAAAACCTGCAAACCCTGAGGAGGCAGGCCTGATGTCTGCAGATATGGCGACGCCCCGCATCCTGGTCATCGGCACGGGCGATACCAAGACCGACGAACTGCTGTTCATGAAAGCGTGTATCGAGGCATCCAGTGGCCGCGCCGTGATGATGGATGTCAGCGTGCTGGGCGACCCCGCCTATAGTCCCGATCACGACAAGCATGCCGTTGCGCGGGCCGCTGGCGTGACGATGGCCGAAATCGTCTCGAGCGGCGATGAAAACACCGCCATGACATTGATGGCCGTCGGCGCCGTTCAGCTGGTGCGCCAGCTTCACCAGCGCGGCGAGATCGACGCCTTCATCGCCATCGGTGGTTCGATGGGAACCGATTTGGCGCTCGATGTCGCGCTGTGCCTGCCGCTCGGCGTGCCGAAATTCGTCGTCTCGACCATCGCCTACTCGCACCTCATTCCGCCCGAGCGTGTCGCGCCCGACCTGATGATGATCCTGTGGGCAGGCGGGCTCTACGGCCTCAACACCATCTGCAAGCTGGTCCTTTCCCAGGCCTGCGGCGCGGTCGTCGGTGCGGCGAGGATCGTGCTTGCATCCCGTGCTTCGGCCCCGGCGGTCGGACCGACCATCGGCATGACTTCGCTGGGCAGCAGTTGCCTGCGCTATATGAAGACGCTGAAGCCGGCGTTGGAGCAGCGCGGCTATGATGTCGCGGTCTTTCACACCACCGGGATGGGCGGCCGGGCCTTCGAATCGATCGCCAGCCAGGACCATTTCTGCGCGGTGTTCGACTTCAGCCTGCAGGAGATCACCAATCATCTTGCCGGCTCGGTCGTCAGCTCCGGCGCCGACCGGCTCGAGAATGCCGGCGCCCGCGGCATTCCGCAGATCGCAGCCCCTGGCGCCGTAGACATGGTCGATTTGCCGACCTGGCAGGCGCTGCCGACAAAGTTCGCGCAGCGGCCATTCCATGCTCATAACAGGTTGATCGGCTCGATTACCGTCGATGCCGCCGACCGCCGTGAAGTCGCCAGGACCATCGCCGCCAAGCTCGGTGCGTCGAAGGGGCGCTCCGCTTTCATCCTGCCCTCCGGCGGCATCCAGGAATGGGATGCGCAGGGCGAGCCGCTGTACGAACCCGAAGCCCTCGCGGCGTTCACCGATGAGATGCGCAAGGCCATTCCCGCCGGCGTCGAGTTCCACGAGATCGACGCCCACATTAACAGCGACGAGTTCGTCGGCAAGGCGCTCGAAATCTTCGACCGCTGGGTCGAGGAAGGCATCATCCCGCGCGGCATGCCGGCCAAGGGAGTGGCTGCGTGAGCGCTGTTCCTGCCCAGGCGCTCGTCCTCGATTTCGGCGGCGTCGTCACCCGGACCCTTTTCGAGACCCATGCCTTGACCGAACAGGCGCTCGGCCTCGCGCCGGGAACGCTGCAATGGTACGGGCCGTTCGACCCGGATTCAGATCCGCTGTGGCGCTCAATGCAGGCCGACGAGATCAGCGAGCGCGATTATTGGCGCACCCGCACCAGCGAAGTCGGCCGGCTCGTCGGCGAGGACTGGCAGGCGATGGAGACATTCGTCCAGCGCGCACGCGGAGCCGAGCCGGAAAAGATCGTGCGGCCCGAAGCCGTCCGCGCAATCCGGACCGTGCATGCGGCGGGATTTCGCCTGGCGATCGTGTCCAACGAGCTAGATCTGTTCTATGGCGCCGGCTTCCGTCAGCGGCTGCCGCTGCTCGAGCTGTTCGACACCATCGTCGACGCCACTTATACCGGCATCCTCAAGCCCGATCCGCGCGCCTATGCCTTGGTGACCGAGGCGCTTGGCCTGCCTGCCGGCGCCTGTGTGTTCGTTGACGACCAGCAGCGCAATGTCGATGGCGGCCGTGCCGCCGGCATGCGCACGGTTCATTTCGACGTCGCGCGACCGGCACTTTCCTATGCCGAGGCCCTCGGCCATTTCGACCTCATCTCCTGAGACATTTGCGGAGCCTTGCGATGCGCGACATCAATTTCCTCACCGAGAAAAACGCCAAGCCGATCTGGCATCCGATGGCACACCCGGCCGAGATGCGGGCCAACCCGCCAAAGGTGATCATGAAAGGCGAAGGCGTGATGGTCACAGACATCGACGGCAACACCGTGCTCGATGCGGTTGGCGGACTGTGGAACGTCAATCTCGGCTACTCCTGCGACCCGATCAAGAAGGCCATCGCCGACCAGCTCAGCGCCCTGCCCTACTATTCCGGGTTTCGCGGCACGTCGACCGGCCCGTCGATCGAGCTCGCTTACGAACTCAGCGAATGGTTCGAACCGGAAGGCATGGTGCGGACCTTCTTCACCTCGGGCGGCTCGGATTCGGTCGAAACCGCACTGCGGCTCGCCCGCCAATACTGGAAGATCCGCGGCCAGGGCGACCGGACAAAATTCCTCGCGCTGAAGAAGGGCTATCACGGCACCCATTTCGGTGGCGCGTCAGTCAACGGCAACGCCAATTTCCGCCGCAACTATGAGCCGCTTATGCCCGGCGTCTTCCACATTCCCGCACCCTGGACCTTCCGCAATCCGTTCGATGAGACCGATCCGGCGCGGCTGGCCAAACTGTGCGCCAAAGCGCTGGAGGATGAGATCGCCTTCCAGGGCGGCGACACCATTGCCGCCTTCATCATGGAGCCGGTTCTCGGCGCCGGCGGCGTCATCGTTCCGCATGACAGCTTCATGCCGCTGGTGCGCGAGATATGCGACCGCCACGAAATCCTGCTGATCGCCGACGAGGTGGTCACGGGCTTCGGTCGCACCGGCGCCTGGTCGGGTTCGCGGCTATCCGGCGTGAAGCCGGATTTCATGACCATCGCCAAGGCGATCACCTCGGGCTATTTCCCGCTCGGCGCCACCTTGATCGGCGCCAAGGTCGCCGACGTCTTCGAGGCCGACAAGACCAGCTTCGGGGCGATCGGTCATGGCTATACCTATTCCGGCCATCCTGTCGGCTGCGCGGCAGGGCTGGCTGCACTTGTCGAGACCAAACGGCTTCGCCTGGACGAGAACGCAGCCGCGCGCGGCATCGAGCTGGCGGCGATGCTGGAGGGGCTAAAAGCCAAGCACGCGATCGTCGGCGACATCAGGTACAAGGGCCTGATGGCTGCGCTAGAGCTGGTCTCCGATCGCACGACGAAAAAGCCGGTGGACAAGAAGACCATGGCCGTGGTTTCGGAAGCCACTTATGACGCCGGCGTCATGCTGCGCGTGTCCGGCAACAACATCATCCTGTCGCCGCCGCTGATCATCGGCGCCGCCGACGTGGCAAAGATCGGCGAGGCCATCGATGCAGGTCTGTCGAGGGCCTGATGCCCGCTGACGCAATGGAGTTTGGTACGCAATGACCCAATCTGAGAAGAACCCGAGCGAGGAAGCGCTCGTCAAGCGGCGTGCCCGCCTGCTCGGCGCGAAATCGCAATTGTTCTACGACGAGCCCGTGCACCTGGTGCGCGGCGAAGGCGTCTGGCTCTACGATGCCGACGGCCGCAAGTATCTCGATGCTTACAACAACGTCGCCCATGTCGGCCATTGCCACCCGCATGTGGTCGAGGCCTTGTGCCGTCAGGCAAGCCTGCTCAACACCCACACACGCTATCTGCACACCGCAATTCTCGACTATGTCGAGCGGCTGACGGCGACCTTCGATGCAAGCCTCACCACCGCAATCCTGACCTGTACCGGCAGCGAGGCCAACGACATAGCGCTGCGCATGGCGCAGGCCGCCTCCGGCAATATGGGCATCATCGCCACCGACGCCACCTATCATGGCAACACGGCGGCGGTTTCGCAGCTCAGCACGCGCATGCCTCCGATCCGCGGCCGCGCCCCCCATGTCAGGCTGGTGCCGGCCCCCGACAGCTATCGCCATCCCGATGCGATGGCCAATGGCAAGGCCTTCGGCGACGCCGTGCGTCAAGCGATCGCTTCGCTGGCACAGGACGGCATTGGCCTGTCTGGCATCATCTTGTGTCCGCTGCTCGCCAATGAAGGTTTCCCGGCTCTGCCCACCGGATTTTTCGACGACGCCTTGGGGGCCGTGCGCGAAGCCGGTGGTCTGGTCATCGCCGACGAAGTGCAGCCCGGCTTCGGCCGCACCGGCAGCCATTTCTGGGGCCATCAGCGCGCCGGCTTCGTCCCCGACATCGTCACCATGGGCAAGCCGATGGGCAATGGCCATCCGATCGCGGCCGTGGTCACCACCAAGGAGATACTGGCGACCTTCCGCGACGCTTTCCGCTACTTCAACACCTTCGGCGGCAACCCGGTCTCCTGCGCGGTCGCCAATGCCGTCCTCGACGTCATCGAACAGGAAAACCTTGTCGCCAACGCGCAAGACGTCGGCGCTTATGCGCTTGGCCTGCTGCGCCCGCTGGCCGATCGGCATGAGTGCATCGGCGAGGTCAGGGGCGCCGGACTGTTCTTCGGCGCCGAGCTGGTCCACGACCGCGACACGCGCGAACCGGCGCCCGACATTGCCGAGCAGGTCGCCAATCGCATGCGCCATCGCGGCGTGCTGATGGGCAAGACCGGCATCCACGGCAATGTGCTCAAGATCCGCCCGCCCATGCCGTTCTCGCGTGACAATGCCGACTTCCTGATCGGCCTGCTGGACGAGGTGCTGGGCGAAGTCGGCGGAGTGCCGGCGTGAATTCTGTTTCCACCCAATCCGAGCCCGAAACGGCAGCCGATGTCACGGAGCTCGCCAGGCGTGCGCTCGAACATTGGGGCGTCCGCAACTCTGAGCCGGAACTTCTGAAGCACCGCGAGAACGCCGTCTTCCGCGTGCGGCTGCCGGATGGCCAGCCGGCAGCCATGCGCATCCACCGGCTCGGCTACCACACGGACGCCGCGCTGCGTTCGGAACTGCAATGGATGGGCTTCCTGCAATCCGCCGGCGTCGCCACGCCGTCTTGCGTCGCAACACAGGCCGGCGATCCGTTCGTACTTGTCAGCACGGCCACCTCGGCGCAGCCCCGGCAGGCCGATTGCCTGAGCTGGCTGGAGGGCCGCGCCGTGGGCGCACGCGGCGTGCCACTGGCCTACACGGCCGACCAGTCGATCCAGATCTTCACGGCGATCGGGCGGACCATCGCCCATATGCACAATGTCACTGCCTCGTGGGCGCCGCCCGCGGGCTTCGCCCGCCATGCCTGGGACTTCGACGGCTTCTTCGGTGCGAACCCGGTCTGGGGCCGGTTCGAGACCTCGCCCTTTCTCGATGGTCCTCGCCGCGCGCTGGTCTTGCAGGCGCGCGACAAGGCAGTGAAGGCGCTGTCGCAACATGAGCGCAGCGCGCGCAATTTCGGCATCATCCACGCCGATCTGGTGCGCGAGAACGTGCTCATCCATGACCGTGCCGTACGCATCATCGACTTCGACGATTGCGGCCATGGCTGGCACATGTACGACCTTGCCGTCGCCCTCTACCAGAACCGCGAGGAGGCGATCTACCCGCTGATCGAAACCGCTTTGCTTGACGGCTACCAGCAAGAGCGTGCGCTGACCCCGCAGGACATCGCCGCATTGCCTCTATTCGCCGCCTTGCGTGCCTTCGCGTTTCTTGGCTGGGTGCAAAGCCGCGTCGAAGGCGACATCACCAGGGATGTCGGCTTGCGCATGTCGACCATCGCAGCCGATGTGGTGATTGACTACTTGCGCGGCGAACAGCCCAACTGACGAGCCGATGAGAGCCGTCAGCTCTTGGCGAAATGGATACTGACCGTTCCCGAGCTGCCGAAGTCGGCGACGATCGTATCGCCGGGCCGCGCCTCGACCGGGCGCACGAACGATCCGGACAGCACCACCTCGCCGGCCGCGATGGACATGCCGTAGCGGGCGAGCCTGTCCGCCAGCCAGGCAATGCCCATCGCGGGATGGTTGAGCACGCCGGCGCCAAGCCCGGTCTCCTCGACCTCCGCATTGCGCGAGACGATGGCGCCGATCCAGCGCATATCGGCTTCATCGGGTCGTTGCGGCCGGCCGCCGATGACAATGCCGGCATTGGCGGCGTTGTCGGAAATCGTATCGAAGAAAGTGCGCGCCTTCTTTGTCTCGGCATTGACGCGTTCGATGCGCGTGTCGAGGATTTCGAGCCCCGGCGTGATATAATCGGTGGCGTTGAGCACGTCGAAGATGGTCACGCCTGGGCCCCTCAGCGGCGCCTTCATGACGAAGGCTATCTCGGCCTCGACGCGCGGCTGGATGAAGCGGCCGACGGGTATCGTCGCGCCGTCGTTGAAGAACATGTCGTCGAACAGCACGCCCGAATCCGGCGTGTCGATGGCGAGCGCATATTGCATCGCCTTCGATGTCAGGCCGATCTTCCAGCCCTTCGGGGTCAGCCCGGCATCGGTCTTGCGTTTCACCAGCGCTGCCTGGACGCGATAGGCATCCTCCATCGTCGCATCGGGAAAATCGAGGCTGAGCAGACGGATCTGGCGGCGCGAACGCTCAGCTTCGAACAGCCTTGCCGCGGCATCTTCAACTTGCTCGGGGGTCACGATGCTGCCTCGTCGACGACGCCGTTGCGGAGCACGCCGATGCCGTCGGCTTCGACTTCGATCACGTCGCCCGGCTTCAGCCAGATCGGCGGGTCGAAGCGGGCGCCGGCGCCGGTCGGCGTACCGGTGACGATGATATCGCCTGGCACCAGCGTGGTGAAGGTGGAGACATAGGCGATGATCTTGCGGAACGAGAAGATCATCCGGCTGGTGCGGTCCTGCTGGCGCAATTCGCCATTGACGCGGGTGGTCAGCGCGATGTCGGCAATCTGCGCCTCGTCGGTGAACGGCACCAGCCACGGACCGAGCGAGCCGGTGCGGTCGAAATTCTTGCCCTGCGTGACGTTGAACTTGGCGTGCCGTACCCAATCGCGAATGGTGCCTTCGTTGCACAGGGATAGTGCCGCGATATGGTCAAGCGCATCCCTCTCGGCGATGCGTCGTCCACCCTTGCCGATGACGATGACGATCTCGCCCTCATAGTCCAGCTGCGGCGATTCCGGCGGCCGCACCAGCGGCGCGTTGTGGCCGACGAAGGAGCGGGGGAAGCGGATGAACAGCGACGGGTTCGAAGGCGCGGCCTGGCCGTCCTTGTACTCTTCGTTGCGGTCCGGGTAGTTGACGCCGACGCAGATGATCTTTTCCGGCGACGGCACAGGGATTTCATAAGCGATGGCGCCGACTGGAAAATCGACGGCGTAGGCTTCGGCCTCTTCCGCCAGCCGCCGTAGCACGCCGGCCTCGATCACTTCGCGCAGCGTCGGCCACTGGCTGTGCCGCGCCGACAGGTCGACGACGCCCTTATCTGTGACCACGCCATAGCGCGTCTTGCCGCCGACGGTGAAGGTGGCGAGCCGCCCATGTGCAGTCATCCCGGTCTCCGTCAGGTTCGCGTCTGTGGTCACGGTGCGATGATCGGCGACGCCGTCAAATCCGGTTGGCGTGCGGCCGCGCCGGCAAAGGTGCTGCCCTCCTCGAACCAGCTTTTCGGCGCCGGCGCGCCCCACAGCGTCTGGCGCTGCGGGTCCTTGAGGTCCCACTTGATCGGCTCGAGATCCGGATCGACCGTCTGGTAGTCCGAGCAGTAGATCTCGATGCGGTGATTGTCCGGGTCTCTGACATAGAGGAAGAAGGCGTTGGAAATGCCATGCCGGCCGGGGCCGCGCTCGATATTTGCGAGGTAACCCGTCGTCGCCATCAGATCGAGCAGGTCGATGATGTTGAGCGGTGTCGGCACCCAGAAGGCGACGTGATGCAGGCGCGGACCCACACCGTTGGTGAAGGCGATGTCGTGGACGCCGCCCTTGCGGTGCGTCCAGGCCGCCCACAGCTTTCCGCTACTGGCATCCTCGGTGTATTCGGTGACGCGGAAGCCAAGCTCGTTGTAGAAGGCGACGGACTCGTCGACATTGGGCGAGAAGCAGTTGAAGTGGTCGATGCGCAGCGGCTTCACGCCCTTGTAGAGCGCATATTTCTGATGAATCGGCGGCAGCCTTTCCATTTGGGCAAAGAACTCGAGCGGAATGCCGTGCGGGTCGCGGGTGCGGAAGGTGCGCGACTGGTACTGTCGCTCGACCCACTCGACCGGCAGGCCTTTTGCCTTGAAGAAATGCTCGGCCTTGTCGAGATCCTCATCCGAAAAAACCTTGAAGCCGAGATCGCGGGCTTCGGCGCTGCCGGCCTTCTTCAGCACGATGCAGTGGTGTCCGCGCTCTTCCAACGCCCTTAGATAGATGGCTTCCGATGTCTCGTCGGTAACCTGCAGGCCAAGCGTGTCGACATAGAAGGCGCGGGATTTCGCAAGGTCGGTGACCGCCAGTTCGACATGGCTGAGGCGCACGATGTTGAAGGCGGGATAGAGGTTTGGTTTGGGCAGTGGCATGCGATGTCCTCCGGTCAGCCGCCGAGTTTCTGGATCGTGTGCGCTGAAGTGGCGAAGGCGATGTTCTTCGTCTCCATGTAGAAATCGAAGGAATGGTCGCCGCCGTCGCGGCCGATGCCGGAATTCTTGACGCCGCCGAACGGCGTCGGCAAATGCCGCACATTCTCCGAATTGACCCAGATCATGCCGGCGTCCAGCGCATCGGTGAAGCGGAAGGCGCGGGTGACATCCGACGTCCAGAGATAGCCGGTCAGGCCGTATTGGGTGTCGTTGGCCAGCGCCAGCGCTTCGGCCTCGTCCTTGAAGGAAATGGCGGTCAGCACCGGCCCGAAAATCTCTTCCTGGGCAATGCGCATCCTGTTGGTGGCGCCGGTAAACAGCGTCGGGCTGACATAGCAGCCACCGCCCGGACCGGCGAACTTGTCGCCGCCGGCGGCTACCACCGCGCCTTCCGATTTGCCGATCTCGATATAGGAAAGCACCTTTTCCTCGTGCACCGGATGGATCAGCGGACCAACAACCGTTTTGGGATCGAGCGGATGGCCAACCTTGATGCGCTTTGCCTTCTCCGCAACCAGATCCGTGAATGTGTCGTAGACCGAGGCTTCGACCAGAAGCCGCGACGATGAGGTGCAGCGTTCGCCGTTGAGCGAGTAGATCATGAACACGGCCGCATCCGCCGCACGTTCGAGATCGGCGTCGGCGAAGACGATCACCGGGTTCTTCCCGCCCAGTTCGAAATGCACGCGCTTCAGCGTATCGGCGCCTTGTTTCATGATCATCGAGCCGGTGCGGCTCTCACCGACAAAACCGATCGCCTTGATGTCAGGGTGCTCGGTCAGCGCCTTGCCGGCGTGCTCGCCGAGGCCGTTGACCAGGTTCCACACGCCTTTCGGCAGGCCGGCCTCCTCCGCGATCTCGACCAGCAGGCGAGCGGTCAGCGGCGAAAATTCGGCCGGCTTGTGGACGACGGTGCAGCCTGCCGCCAGCGCCGGCGCGATCTTCCATGTCGACAGCATGAACGGCGTGTTCCACGGCGTGATGATGCCGACCGGGCCGATCGGCACGCGCGTGGTGATGTTGACCTGGCCTGTCGTGCGCAGCGTCTCGCCGTCGCGCGCTTCCGGCGCGCGGTCGGCGAAGAAGCGGAAATTCTCGGCGCCGCGCAGCGCGGCCTTGGCCATGAATTTCAGCGCCTGGCCGGTGTCCATGCACTCGACGAAGGCGATCTCCTCGGCGCGCGCTTCGATCGCATCGGCTATCTTGTGCAGCAGCTTCTTGCGCCCGTCGCCCGGCATGGCGGCCCAGGCCGGGAACGCCGCCTTTGCCGCCTTGGCGGCGCGGTCGATATCGGCGGCACTGCCACGCGCGACCTTGGCCAGCGGCTTGAGATCGACCGGCGACATGCTCTCGAAGGTCGAGCCATCCACCGCCGGCACCGCTTCGCCGCCGATCTGGTTCAGCACGCCGTCGCGCTTGAAACGGGCCAGATAGGCCTCGGCCTTTTTCAGATTGCCTTCGAGGTCGGACATATCAGCTTCCGTCACTTGCCGCGCAGTCGCGGATGGATTGCGTTTTTCTTCCAGCTCAGTACCGGGTCGATCTCCCTGATCTCCAGGGAAAGAGCGAAATGCGGGGTCTCGAACAGGGGCCCAAGGTATTCGCTCACCGCGGCGAAGACCGCCTCCCCGGTTCGTTTCTTGTCCTGGGCGCTGCGCCCGGTTCCAATGCGAAACGACATGTCGAGGAAAGCGTTTTCCGGCAGGCTGTCGGCGATGGCATAGGCTTCCGCACGGAAGGCCCGCACCCGCACCGCGCCGGTTTCAAACAGCCCGGTGCCGAGCACGGTGCGCAACACCAGCGCGCACAATTCGCTCATGTCGACCTTGGCATCGAGGTTGGCCGAATACTCGATGGAAAAGTGAGGCACCGCGTCTCGTTCCCCGGATTGTTCCACTGTTGTAGTTAACGCGTTAATTACATGCAGCATCACTGAAGTCAAGCCTTGCATCCAAGTTGAGGCGACGATACGGGATGGAAAGGTCAGGTTTTGGCGTGCGGTCCCGCCGACCGCCCGCATCATTGGGGACGCTGCTTCTTGCTGCCTGAAAACACCCGTCGTTCTCTGCCGATGGCGCTGCTCCATGCCCGCGAAGTGGTGATGGCGCGGTTTCGCCCTATGCTGGCGGCGCATGACGTGACCGAACAGCAATGGCGTGTGCTGCGCGTTCTGAGCGAGGCCGGCCCTGTCGAGGCGACGGAACTTGCCGATCGCGCTTCGGTGCTGCCGCCCAGCCTGACACGCATCATCAAGACGCTCGAGGGCCGAAAATTCATCACCCGCAACAAGGCGGAAGGCGATGGCCGCCGTGTCGTTCTGACGATCGCCCCGGCGGGCTCCGCCCTTATCGATGCCTTGTCGCCGGAACGCCTCGTCATCTACCGCGACATCGAACAGCGCTTCGGACATGAGAGGCTCGAGCAATTGCTCGATCTGCTGGAGAGCCTGATCGCCGGCGAGAGCTGATCGCTGCGGCTCAGCCGCCAAAGCTGCCAAGCCGCGTCGGCTGCGTGTAATTGCGGTCGACATAGAGCAAGGCCGAGCCGCCGCTGCCGTGCCTGACATCGATAACGCGGCCGATCATGACATTATGCGTGCCGACGATGTGCACATCCTCGATCTCGCAATCGAAATTGACGATCGCATCGGACAGCGCCGGCGTGCCTGACGCCAGCGTTTGCCAGCGCGCCGCCGAATAGCGTGCCTCCATGTCCCTGGTCGCGCCGGCGAACTTGCCGGCTAGGTGCATATGGTCATGCGTCAGCACGTTGACGCAGAAGCGCCGGTTGGCGAGGAACATGGCGGCCTGCGTCGAGCGGCCGTTCATGCACACCAGCAGTGTCGGCGGTTCGTCCGACACACTGCACATGGCGGTGGCGGTGAAGCCGCCGCGCCCGGCCGGACCATCTGTCGTGACGATGTTGACCGGCGCGCAGACCCTTGCCATGGCGTCGCGGAAATCGGCCTTCGAAATCTGCGTGGCCATCTGACATCACCCGGCCGTAGAAGCGAGCGGATTGAGCCAGGTATCTCCCGTCCAGCCGTTCTCGTCATAGTCGGCCATGCAGGTGTCGACCAGTTCTTCCATGGCCTTCAGGCGGCCGCCGCGTTCGGCGCCCTTCAGCACCTGCAGCCGCACCTCTTCCGGCGCACCGGCATAGTTGAGTTCGTAGAGTGCGTGGCGGCCGCCGAACTCGGTGCCGGTCGCGTCCCACAACAGTTTCATGATCTTGATGCGCTCGACATGGCCCATGTCGTTGGAACCGCGCACATATTGCGCGAGGTATTTGTCGATCTCGGGATTGTTGAAGTCGCGCACCGATGACGGCAGGTAGATCAAGCCGGAGGCGATCACCCGGCGCACCGTGTCGATGACGCGCGGATAGGCTTCCGACATGAAAGTCCGGTAGGCAAGGGCTGCTTCCAGGTTGGGCAGGACAGCGCCATTCGCCCACGGGATCGGATTGTAGGCCATGGCGTTGGAAAAGCTCCAGAACATGTGCCTGAGCGCGATGACCTCGCCCAGCGCCGCCTGGTTGCCTCGGAAGGCATCGCCGCCGGTGGCGCGCAGCGCCTTGGCTAGCAGGCCGGCGAGGAAGTCGAGCTTGACGGCAAAGCGTGTGCAGCCCTGGAAGCAATAGCCATGCATGAAGCCCGAAGCTGGATGGAAGGACAGGATTTTCTGCGCGTCGCGCAGCACCAGTACGTCCTCCCAGGGGATGAAGACATTGTCGAGCACCAGGATGGCATCGTTCTCGTCGAAGCGCGACGACAACGGATAGTCGAACGGAGCCGCCGCCGTGTTGGCCGTCTGCTCATAGGAGACGCGGCAGAACATCTTTACCCCCGGCGCATTCATCGGCACGATGAACATGACCGACAGCGACGGATCTTCGGTGACCGTCGCCGAACTCTGCGCCAGGAAATTGTAGTGGGTCAGCGCCGAGGACGTCGCCACCACCTTGGCGCCGGAGACATAGATGCCGGCGTCGGTCTCCTTGGTGATGTGGACGAAGACATCCTTCACCTGTTCGGCCGGCTTGTGCCGGTCGATCGGCGGGTTGACGATGGCGTGGTTCATGAACAGCACGGCTTCCTGCGCACGCTTGTGCCAGGCGAGCGCATTGTCCTTGAACGGGCCGTACCAGTCGGCATTGGCGCCGAGCGTGTTCATCAGTGCCGCCTTGTAATCGGGCGTGCGGCCCATCCAGCCATAGGACATGCGTGACCACTCGGCGATCGCGGTCTGCTGGGCCGCGAGTTCGCCGGAGGATTTGGCGACGCGGAAATATTTGTGGGTGTAGCCGCCCGAACCGGTATCGGTAGGCGAGGTCAGCGTGCCCTGCCGCTTGGGATCGTGCAGCGCATCATAGAGGCGCGCCAGCGACCGCGCCGAATTGCGCATGGCCGGATGGGTGGTGACATCGGCAATGCGCTCGCCGTTGATGTAGACCTCGCGGCCGTCGCGCAGGCTCTCCAGATACTCGGCCCCGGTGAACGGGCGCCCATTGTCGGCACGAAAGTCTTCCGATCGCATGATGTTCCTCCACTTATGGCATCAACTCTAGCGCTCCTGGCAAGGATCGGTTAGGACGTAACGGCAAAACCGATTGGACTTTTTCCGGCGCCATGAGCCTCAATTCCATTCCTGATTTCTTTGTCTATGGCGAGCCGGTGCGGCCGCTCGATGTCGGCTTCCTGCATGTCGAGACGGTGCTTGCGCGCAGCAACATTCATCTCGGCCAGGTTGCCGCGCACAAGCATCCGCAAATGGGCCAGATCACCTACTGGACAAGCGGCTCCGGCACTTATCGCATCGAAGACCAATCCTGGGACTTTTCGGCACCGTCCGTCAGCTTCGTGCCGAGCACTATCGTGCATGGCTTCTCGATCGGGCCCGGCACCGACGCCATCGTCGTTTCGGTCGCCGATGATGCGCTTGCGGCAATAGCAGCTCACAGCCTGCTGCCATTGGACCGGCCCGTCTTTGCCGATAGCCTTCCTCAGCACGTCGCGTGGAAAAGGCTTGCGGCGGTGCTGGAGATGATCGCCACCGAATATGCCGAGGCGCAGGCCGGGAGTGACAAGACCCTGCCGGCGCTGATTGCCGTCGCGCTCTCGCACATCGCGCGTCTTGGTCCCGAGGTAATGGATCCCACTGGCTCTTCCGATGCTGCATTGGCGCGCGGCTTGCGCCGCCTGGTCGATGCGCATTTCCGCGACAACTGGCCCGTCGACCGCTACGTCGGGGCGCTGGCCACGACACCGCATCTTCTCGACAAGGCCGCCCATACGGTGCTTGGCAGCGGCGTCAAGCGACTCATGGGGGAGCGACGGTTGCTGGAGGCCAAGCGCTTGCTGCTATTCACCGTGCGCACCGTCGAGGACATCGCCTACGAAATCGGCTTCGAAGATCCGGCCTATTTCTCACGCTTCTTCCGGGAGCGGGTTGGCCAGGCGCCCGCCGCCTGGCGCCGCGCGCAGCTGGGGCAGAGTTGAAGCTTCCGCGCCGGCCAGGATCAGGCGTTTGGGCCGACACGCCGGCCAGGCACGGCGCCGCCGAGTTGATCCACCTGTTGATAGGTGTTGCCGCGCAGCATTACCCCGCGCACGGCGCGGCGCATCGAGATTGATGTCGCCGCGAAACTTGCTGGTGTTTTTTGTCGCTTCCAAACGGTTCGTTATTTGAACCACCGTTTGATGTGCTATGAGCGGACTGCAAGGTGGATTGGCTTTCGTCCCATGCGAAGTATCTTGAGGATGCACGATGAGCACAGTCGGCAAAGCGATATCGCTGCTGGAGCAGTTCACGCTCGGCGAACCGGAGATCGGCCTGTCCGAGCTCGCCCGCAAAACCGGCCTCGACAAGGCGACGGCGCGGCGCCTGCTGATGGCGCTGGCCGACCACCGCCTGATCGAACAAGAGCCGGCAAGCCGCCGCTACCGGCTCGGCGCCGGCCTGTCGCGGCTGGCCCGGTTTCGCGACGCGCATTTTCCCTTCGTGCGCGTGGCAGCACCTGTGGTTCGCGAGCTGGCGCTGGAAACCGGCGAGACGGTGCATCTGTCGGAATTCAGCGCCGGCGCACTGCTGACGGTCCATGTCGAGCTGTCGGCAAAGGCCAACCGGGTCAATGTCGATGTCGGCCAGGTGCTGCCCTTGCACGGCACCGCCTCCGGCATCGCCTTTCTCGCCGCTTCGCCTCGGGAAGCGGCCGAGGCCTATGTCGACAAGCCGTTGCCGACCTTCACGCCACACACGGTGACGCAGCCCGACAGGCTGATGAAGGCGATCCGGCTTGCCGCCAAGCGCGGCTATTCCTCGAGCTCCCAAGGCTATGAAGAAGGCGTGCACAGCATAGCCGCGGCAATCCTCGGCTCCGATGGGCGTCCTCTCGGTGCGCTCGCGGTGGCCTCGCCTGCGTCACGCGCCGATGACAGCATGGCGGCCAGCCAGGGCGAAGCGGTGATCCAGGCGGCGCGGCTGATTTCAGCGCGCCTGGCCGGCGAAGCCTGACATCTCTACCGTCGGAGGGGAGATGATTAGCGGGTTAAGTTCCCAGCGGCGCACCGGCCTTGCCGCGAGACCGGAACGCTTCGTCTGGGACAGGCGGCTGGAGCGCAGCAAGGAAGAATTGTTGTCGCCCGCCCGAGCGTCGCCCACGATCTCGGAAATCGCCTTTGCTTGCGGGTTCAATTCGAGTGCGCATTTTCGCGCGCGTTCGAGAGCCGGTACGATGTGGCCCGCGGGAGTTGCGCCAGAGGCTGAGGGCGGGTGCATTAAGGGGTGGGCCGTTTGCCGATCTCGGATAGCGCCCTAGCTCGCCGAAAGCCGGCATCCGGCAGCAAGTTCTACATATTGGCAGCGGTTGGCCGCACGATCACTTCGTTGACGTCGACGCCATCGGGTTGATCAAGCGCAAAACGGATCGCCCGTGCAATGGCGTCCGGTGTGAGCGACTTCTGCCGCCATTCTTTCAGAGCCGTGGCGACCTGAGGATCGCTGATATCGTCGCCCAGTTCGGTTGCGGTCACTCCGGGGGAGATGATCGTGGCGCGGATGTCGTCATGCTCCTGCCGCAGCCCCTCGGTGATTGCCCAGACGGCATATTTCGTGCCGCAATAGACCGCCGCGGTGGGCAGCACGATATGCGCGCCGACCGAGGCGACATTGACGATATGCCCATTCTTCTGGGCGACGAAGCGCGGCAGCACCGCGGCGATCCCGTTCAGCACGCCGCCGATGTTGACATTGATCATGCGAGACCACTCATCGCGCTTCAGCGCGGCAAGCGGCGACAGCGGCATGACGCCGGCATTGTTGACCAGCACATCGATCTGCCCGAATTCGGCATGAGCGGCATCGGCAAAGGCGTCGAAATTCGCCGCGTCAGTCACGTCGAGTTCGCGCCACGCGACGCCTTTGCCTATTTCTGCGGCCAGCGCCTTGAGCCGCTCGGTGCGGCGGGCCCCGATGAACAGTCTGGCGCCGGCACCGGCAAGTTCCCGAACCGTCGCTTCGCCGATGCCGCTGGAGGCGCCGGTGATGAGTACAACCTTGTCTTTAAGTCCCGTCATGATCGTTCCTTTTTCGCTGCGGTGACGGGGAGATAGATGGCGGCGAACCGGCAAAGGGCGGTAGCGTGATCGTCCAAAGAGTTTGCACGATCCTCCAAATGAACTCGAAATGCCTTGCAACATTTCGCGCCATGAAGATTATGCGGCATGGGGAAAATCAATGAACTCGCCGAGCTGATCACCCGCTTTGCGCCGAAATCTGGCATGGCCGGCACTGCGGTGCCGCGGCTGTCGCTCATTCGCGCCAACCAGCCCAGTGCACCCGTGCCTGCGGTCTACGAGGCGTCGCTTTGCATAATCGCCCAAGGATCGAAGCGCGTCTCGCTGGCCGACCAGAGCGTGGTCTATGACGCATCGAGCTACCTGCTCGTCTCGGTCGACCTGCCGCTGGTCGGGCATGTGTTGGAGGCGAGCCCGGCGGCGCCCTACCTCTGTTGCAAGATAGATTTTGATTCCACCGCGCTGGCCGAACTGCTTGTGAAAGAAGGACGTGCATCCCCCAGCAGGGATCTGCCGGTGTTAGCTGCCTATCCAAGTGACCCCGACCTGATTGATGCCGCCTGTCGGCTTGTCAGGCTGCTCGATCGCCCCGAGAGCATCACCGTGCTGGCGCCGCTGATCGAACGCGAAATCCTTTACCGGCTCCTCACCGGACCGCACGGTGACACGCTTCGCCAGATGGCGTCGGTGGACAGCCACCTGAGCCAGGTCAGCCGCGCCATCGCCACGATCCGCAATCATTTCCAGGCACAACTGCGCATCGAAGACATTGCGGCGGCATCAGGCATGAGCGCGTCGTCCCTTCATGCCCATTTCAAGGCGATTACGCGCATGACCCCGCTCGAATACCAGAAGCAGCTGCGCCTGCAGGAGGCGCGAAGGATTATGCTTGCCGGCGGCGCAAACGCAGGCACGGCCGGGTTCGCGGTGGGCTATGACAGCCCTTCGCAGTTCAGCCGAGAATATCGTCGCCTGTTCGGTGCGCCGCCCCGGAAAGATATTGACCGCCTTCAGGCAACACCCAGTTCGGCTGCGGCTTATTGAGTTTTCCGAGCGGCATGCGCCAGCCATGGCTGGTCAGGAGCCAGCCGCCTCCAGGTGGCGAAGCGTCCGATCATGCTCGGTAGAACTCCCGGTACCATTCGACAAAGCGCGGAACCCCTATTTCGATCGGGATTTTGGGCTTGAAGCCGGTCGCCTCCTCGAGCGAGCTGACATTGGCGAAAGTTGCCGGAACGTCGCCTGGCTGAAGTGGCCTGAGGTTGCGGTTTGCCTTGCGTCCCAGCGCGTCTTCGAGCACCTCGATCAATCGGTTCAGTTGAACGGGCGAATTGCCGCCGATGTTGTGAATCCTGAACGGGGAGTTGCTGGTCGCTGGGTCTGGCGCGACACTTTTCCACTCAGGATTGGGTGTCGCGGGTTGCTGCATGACGCGGATAATGCCTTCGACAATGTCGTCGATATAGGTGAAATCCCGCTGCATATTGCCATAGTTGAAGACCTCGATCGGCTCGCCAGCGAGGATAGCCTTGGCGAAGATGAACAGCGCCATGTCCGGCCGCCCCCACGGACCATAGACGGTGAAAAAACGCAGCCCGGTGGTCGGCAGTCCAAACAGATGGCTGTATGTGTGCGCCATCAGCTCGTTCGCCTTCTTGCTTGCCGCGTAAAGGCTGAGCGGATGGTCCGCCGGATCGTGCACGGAAAACGGCATGCGGGTGCTGCCGCCATAAATCGAACTCGACGATGCATAGACCAGATGGCCGACCGACGCCTGCCGGCATCCTTCCAGGATGTTGACAAAGCCGCTGAGGTTGCTTTCCACATAGGCGTGCGGATTGCTGATCGAATAGCGTACGCCGGCTTGCGCCGCGAGATTGACGACAACCTCCGGCGCGGCCGAAAGAAAGAGCTCCGAAATACGGTCCCGCTCCGTGAGATCGGCATGCTCGAAACAAAAATTCGAAAACGCTTTCAGCCGCTCGAGACGAGCCTGCTTCAGGCTGACGTCATAATACTCGTTCATGGAGTCGAGGCCGATAACCTGGCGTCCTTCGGCAAGCAGCCTCAGGCAAAGATGAAACCCTATGAACCCGGCTGCGCCGGTGATCAGTATCGGCCTGCTTGATGTCACTGCATATCCTAGCGTTAATTTCAGGCGAGCTTTACAAGCTCCAGTATTTTATGTTGTCGGGAACTTCATTGGGCTTGATGGCCGACTTGACATCGAACAGTGTCCCCCCCGGCCTGATCATTTGAAAAAGACGCGCTCTTTCGTTGGTGAGATATTGCCTGTGAGGCACCGCCAGAACAAGCGCCTGCAAATCGTTTATCTCATCGAGCGGCAGGATTGTTTCGCCGTGATCACGCCGAGCGGTTTCGACATCGGCAAGGGGATCATGGACTTTGGGGACAATTCCGAACTGCCTTAGTTCCTTGACCATGTCGAAAACGCGGCTGTTGCGCAAATCCGGCACGTCCTCCTTGAATGTCAGCCCGAGAATGCCGACAGAAGCCCCTTTGACGGGCGTGTCAGAACCAATCAGCCGTTTGACAACCTGCTGGGCGACGAAGGCCCCCATGCCGTCATTGATGCGACGTCCGGCGAGGATGATCTGCGGATGGTAACCTTCGGCCTCGGCCTTGGCGGTCAAATAATATGGATCGACGCTGATGCAGTGGCCGCCGACGAACCCCGGTTTGAAGGGAAGGAAGTTCCATTTCGTCGACGCAGCATCAAGAACATCCTGCGTCCGGATATCGAGCCGCTCGAAGATCATTGCCAGTTCGTTCATCAGCGCGATGTTCAGATCGCGCTGGGTGTTCTCGATAACCTTCGCTGCCTCGGCCACCTTGATCGACGGGGCGCGGTAGACGCCGGCATCGATGATACGGCCATAAACGTTCGCGACGCGCTCCAGCGTCTCGTTATTCTCGCCGGAGACGACTTTGACGATCTTTTGCAGCGAGTGTTCTCGATCGCCGGGGTTGGCGCGTTCGGGCGAATAGCCGAGGGCAAAGTCGCGGGGATGTCGCAGGCCGGAAACCTGCTCGATGATCGGCCCACAGAAATCTTCGGTCACACCTGGATAGACTGTCGACTCAAAAACGACGACGGCGCCTTTGCTCACCGCCTCGCCGACGAGTTCGGACGCCAGTTTCAAAGAAGCTAGATCGGGAGCGCGATTTGCGTCGATAGGGGTTGGCACGGCGACGATGAAGAAAGTAGCGCCTTTCAACATCTCCCGGTCGGTGGTCAGCCCTATCGAGGTCTCCTTGAGCGCCGTTGCGTCAACTTCCCCCGTACGATCGACGCCGCCACGCAATTCCCCGATCCGACGCTCGCTGATGTCAAAAGCTATGGTGCCGGGGAAAACCTTCCCAAAGGCAATGGCTACCGGCAGGCCGACATAACCCAGGCCGATAACTGCAATGCGTTCGGACATCCGTGGGGTTCCTCGAGCCACCTGTTGAGCCGACGTGCTTGTATGGCAGGCTGTTGGCCAATTCAACGATGCTCTATCGCGAAGAGGAATGTCTCACGAAAAATGGTCGTTGCCATTTTCATGTTGCCATCCGCCGATGCCATCGATGTTGTGGATAAAATCCAGCAGGACCGGGTTTCGAGCCACTCTCTGCTGCGGATTGGGGTGAACCGTCAGGTTCTGCCGGCCATCTACGCAGCGGCGGCCCTGACGACAGGGCTGATATTCTCTGCTGCCAATCCATAGGCCACTATCGGCCTCAATCGTGCCTTCTGATCAAACCAAATGCCCGGATCGGAATTCGCATCGGCACCGAGCGGATCTGCGAAATTTCAGTTTGGTCCTTGTGCATTGGCTGCGGACACGTCGTATCCTGCGTGTGGCGACCGATATCTGGTCGATCAGCATTTGCCTGGGAGCAGAAATTGGCCAGACTCTATGACAGCCGCAGACGCATTCTCGTTACCGGGGGCGCAGGGTTTATCGGCTCGCATCTTATTGACCGCCTGTTGGAACGAGGCGACGAAATCTTGTGTGTCGACAACCTTTTCACCGGATCAAAGCGCAATATCGACCATTTGGCCAAGCATCCCCGCTTCGAATTCATGCGCCATGACGTGACCTTTCCGCTCTACGTCGAAGTCGATGAGATTTACAACCTGGCGTGTCCGGCCTCGCCTGTTCACTACCAGTACGACCCGGTTCAGACGATCAAGACCGCCGTGCACGGCGCCATCAATGTTCTTGGACTGGCAAAGCGGCTGAAATGCAAAGTCTTTCAGGCCTCCACCAGTGAGGTCTATGGTGACGCGTCTGTGCATCCGCAGCCCGAGAGTTACTGGGGCAATGTAAACCCGATCGGGCCGCGCTCATGCTACGATGAAGGCAAACGCTGCGCCGAAACGCTGTTCTTCGACTATCACCGACAACATGGCTTGTGGGTCAAGGTCGCGCGGATTTTCAATACGTTCGGGCCGCGCATGCACCCGGCAGACGGCAGGGTTGTCTCAAATTTCATCGTGCAGGCGCTTCGTGGTGAACCGATAACCATTTTCGGCGACGGCTCACAGACAAGGTCGTTTTGCTACGTCGACGACCTGGTGAGCGGCATGCTGCGCCTCATGGATACGGGGCCGGAGGTGACCGGTCCAGTAAACATCGGCAATCCAAGGGAAGTAACGATCAGGCGCTTGGCCGAACTGACGACGCAGATGACCGGATCAGGTTCGGATATAATTTACCGCGATCTTCCGCAAGACGATCCGCGGCACCGCCAGCCCGATATCACCCTTGCCAAAAGGCTTGTCGGCTGGGAGCCGACGGTGACTTTAGAAGCCGGGCTGCAACAGACGATCGACTATTTCAAAGCCCTGCTGCCGAAGGTTTCCACAAACTCGCCTTGACCCGGCACCGCAGTGCAACCGTCAAGTCTGACCGATCACCGTCGTGGTAGCGACGCCTTTTGCAGTCGACTCCGGTAGGCTTGAAGTTTTTCGAATTCTAATTATTTTAAGCTTGAAATTATTTTGAAGATCCATGGCGCTTCATCCGTCCGAGCCGGGACACCGGCATTTGGCGGAGAGCAGAAGGAGGAGGAAGATTTGCCGTCGTTCCGGGATAAAACTCCATGAACACAGCACGATTTTCCGAGAGTGTCACAGGCAAGATCGTCGATGGCGTTCTCGTCGTCACGATCGAAAATCCGCCGGTCAACGCGCTGTCCTTCCATGTCAGGGCCGGACTGATGGCTGCGCTTGGGCGTGCGGCGTCGGATGAAGTGTCTGCCGTGGTGCTGACCGCCATTGGGCGCACCTTCATCGGTGGCGCCGATATCAAGGAATTCGGCAAGCCCGCTGTCTCGCCCACACTGCCTGACGTGATCGAAGCGATCGAGAGCTTCGCCAAACCGATCGTGGCGGCAGCAGGCGGCGCGGCGCTCGGCGGCGGCTGCGAGATTGCGCTGGCCTGCCACTACCGGGTGGCCAGCAAGGCGGCCAGCTTCAGCCTGCCCGAGGTCAAGCTCGGGTTAGTGCCTGGGGCCGGCGGAACCCAACGCCTGCCCCGCCTCATCGGCACGGTCGCCGCAATTGACCTGATCGGCACGGGTCGGCCCGCAAATGCCGACGAAGCGCTCGCTCTCGGTCTGATCGATACCATTGCCGACGATCTTCCCGAAGGCGCGCTCGACGTCGCCCGCCATCTCGTCGGCCAACCGCTGCGGCGCACGGGTGCGCTTTCCGTCCCGCGCTCGCAACCTGAGGCCGACGCGGCAGCCGCAAGAAAGGTGCTTTCCCGCAGCCGTGGACAGATCGCGCCTGCAGAGGCCGTGAGACTGGTCCGGGCCGCGTCCACGGCCAGACTTGAGGACGGTCTTGTGCACGAACGCGCGACCTTCCTGCGCCTCCGGGATTCTCGCGAGGCGGCAGCGTTGCGCCACGTCTTCTTTGCCGAGAGGCAAGCCAGCAAAGTCGACAGGCTGGAGGGTGTCACGCCTCGCAAGGTCGAGACCGTCGGTATCGTCGGAACCGGCCTGATGGGTGCAGGCATCGCGGTCTCGGCCTTGAATGCCGGCTATCGCGTAATCGGCATCGAGCAGAACGACGACGCCGCGGCAAAAGGATACGAGCGTATCGCCGGGCTTCTCGACAAGTCGGTCCAATCCGGCCGTCTCACCGATCATGCGCGCAGGGAGGCGCTGAGCCGGTTTGAAGCGGCCAGCGACGCCGGCAGGCTGGTGCAGGCCGATCTGGTCATCGAGGCAGTGTTCGACGATCTCGCGGTAAAAACCGAACTCTTCCGGAAGCTCGAACGTATCGTCCGCCCCGACGCCATCCTTGCGACCAACACCAGCTACCTCAACCCCGACGAGATCGCCTCGGCAACCGCCCGGCCCGAACGGATCGTCGGCCTGCATTTTTTCTCCCCGGCCAACGTCATGCGGCTCACCGAAGTGGTGGATTGCGCGGCGACGGCGCCCGATGTGCTCGCCTCGGCGATCGCCTTCGTCAGGAAGCTCGGCAAGCTGCCTGTCGTGTGCGGCGTTACCGAGGGTTTCATCGGCAACCGCATCTATTCCGCCTACCGCCGCGAGGCGGAGTTCATGGTGGAGGATGGCGCAGCACCCGATGAGGTGGATGCCGCGCTGGAGGCCTGGGGCTTCCCGATGGGGATCTTCGCGGTCAACGATATGGCTGGGCTGGAGATAGCCTGGGCGCGGCGCAAGCGACAGGCGGCGATGCGCGATCCGCAAGCACGTTATGTCGAAATCGCCGACCGGCTGTGCGAGGCCGGCCGCTTCGGCCGCAAGACCGGGCGCGGCTGGTACGATTATTCGGACGGCGAACGCAGGAGCGACCCGCAAGTAACGGCGCTGATCGAGGCCGTGCGAGCGGCCAACGGCATCGTGCCGCGCCGCTTTTCGTCCGATGAGATCGTCACGCGCTTACTGGCGGCAATGGCCGAAGAGGGCAAGGCACTGCTGGCCGAAGGCATCGCGGCGCGTGCCTCCGACATCGATCTGGTGATGATCAACGGCTATGGCTTCCCGGCCCACAAGGGCGGGCCGATGTTCCACGCCGGAGACATCTGACGATCGAGCTAAGACAGCTTGGCGATGACGGCGCGCAGGGCTTCGCCGAAACGCCTGACCTCGTCGACCGTGTTGTAATGAACCAGCGAGGCGCGGATGGCGCCGCTGTCCATCGACAGGTTGAGACGCTTCATCAGCCGGGGCGCATACATATGGCCGTCGCGGATGCCGATCTGCATGTCAGCCATTTCCTCGACGATCCGCTGCGGCGACAGCTTGCCGATGTTGAAGCAGAATGTCGGCACGCGTTCGTTGATGCGGGCTTCCTCGGCGACGCCGTAGATCGTGGCATTGCATCCCTTGAGCACGGCGAGCATCTCACGCGCCAGGAGCACTTCGTAATCGCGGATGGCGCCCATGCCGGCAACGACGTTGTCGCGCCGCGAGCGGTTGTTGGAGGGCGCCAGATTGCGGCCGATCAGTTCCAGGTACTGCACTGCGGCATCCATGCCTGAGACGTTCTCGTAGATGAAGGTGCCTGCCTCGACCTTGTAAGGCGGCTCGTCGGGGATGAAATCCTCGCGGAAGGTCGGCAGCCGCTTCAGCGTTTCGAAGCGGCCCCACAGAAAGCCCATATGCGGCGAGAAATTCTTGTAGCCGGAGCAGACGAGATAATCACAGTCCCAGGCCTGCACGTCGATCAGCCCGTGCGGTCCGTAATGCACGCAGTCAAGGAACACTTCGGCGCCGGCCGCATGCGCGATCGCGGCCACCGAAGCGACGTCGACGATCGAGCCGATCGAATGCGCGGTCACCGTGCAGGCGACGAGACGGGTGCGATCGGAAACCAGCGGCTTGAGGTCGTCGACATGCAGGTTGCCGTCCTCGCGCATGCGCCACCATTTGAACTTGGCTCCGGCGGGCTCCAGCGCCAGCCACGTGGCGATGTTGGCGTCGTGGTCCATATCGGTGATGACGATCTCGTCGCGCTCTGTGTCCTTGGCCAGCATCTGGCCGATGCCGAGGCTGACCAGGCGAATGAACGAGGTGGCGTTCATGCCGAAGCAGATTTCCGACGGACTGTAGGCGTTGATCAGCAAGGCCACGCTCGTCCGAGCATCCGCAACCGATTGGTCGACCGTGACCGAGCGCCCATAGCGACCACCACGCTGCACATTGTGCGAGACCAGGTGATTGGTCACCGCGTCGAGCACGCTCTGCGGGATCTGCGCGCCGGCGGCGTTGTCCATGAAGATGAAATCACCGGCGCGCTGCAAGGCCGGAAACATGGCGCGGATGGGGTCGACCGGAAAGCCGCCGGCGGCTTGGGAATTGCTCAACTGTATCTCCTGCGAATGGCTTGGGAAGCGGGACGGTTGATGAGGTCAGCGCGTCTTCTCGGTCTTGAAGCGGTCTTCGAGCAGGCTGACGAGGCGGACCATCGGCCAGAGGAAGATGAGATAGACCAAAGCGGCGCCGATCAGCGGCGAGGGATTGGCATAGAGCGACTGCGCGTTGGTCGCTTCCTTCAACAGTTCAGGCAGCGCAACGGTGGAAGCGAGCGACGTGTCCTTGAACATCGAGACGCAATTGCTGGTCATCGGCGGGATGACGACGCGGATCGCCTGCGGCAGCACCACCTTGCGCAAGGTCAAAAGGAAAGGCAGGCCGAGCGCCTGTGCTGCCTCGAATTGGCCTTTCGGAATGCTCTCAATGCCGGAGCGGAACACTTCTGCTGAATAGGCCGACATGATGATGGCGAACGCCGTCACGGCGGAGGCCCAGGACGACAGACGGATGCCGAGGAAGGGCAGCGCATAATAGATCAGGATCAGCACCACCAGCACCGGCAGGGCGCGGAAGATGTCGGTGTAGCCGACCGCCAGCCAGCGCAGCGGCTTCGGCGCATAGAGCCGCAACAGGCTGATCCCCAGGCCGATGGGAATGCCGATGCCGATACTCAAAATGCCGAGCAGCAGCGTGTTCAGGAAGCCACGCAACAGCGCCGGCAGGCTGGACATTATCACGTCAGGATTGAAGAAGGTGTCGATCAGCGACATGGGAGCGTTCCCGAACCCCAGAGCAAAGGATGCTCAAGTTAAAACCAATCGACCTTGCCTCCGATGAGGCTATCCGTGCGGCAGCAGGCGCCGGAGCGTGAAATGAATCGTGCCGGCCTGGGAGCCGGCACGATTTAAGTGCATTGCCGGTCAGGCCTTGGGCAGCGGCATTTCCTTGACCGTCGAGGAATCGGCTGGCGCGTCGCTGCCGAACCACTTCTTGTGGATCGCGGCCAGCGTTCCGTCCTTCTTCATCGCGGTCAGCGCGTCGTTCAGCTTGCCGAGCAGCGGATGGTCCTTGCTCATCATCAGGCCGTACTGTTCGCCGGTCTTGATGCGCTGCTTGACCTTGAGGTCCTTCATCTTGGTGAAGGAGTATTCCATGCCCGGAATATCGCTGACGGCGGCGTCCACGCGGCCCGCGCTGAGGTCGAGCAGCAGATTCTGCTGCGTGTCATAGCCCTTCACGTCGCTGTAGCCGTCAGCCTCCTGATGCGCCTTGACCCAGGTCTCGCCGGTCGAGCCTGAAAGCACGCCGACGATCTTGCCCTTGAGGTCGGCCTCGGTGTTAACAGCGCTATCGGTCTTCGTCGCAATGCCCATGTCGGAGTCATAATAGGGCTGGGTGAAGGACAGCGTTTTCAGTCGCTCCGGCGTGATGGTGATCGAGGAGATCGCGACATCGATGCGATTGGAACTGACAGCCGCGAACAGCGCCTGGAAGCCGAGGTCGGCAATGTCGGTGGTCATGCCGGCACGCTTGGCCGCTTCGTTGACGATGTCGACTTCAAAGCCCTCGAACGTGCCGCTCTCGTTCTTGTATTCGAAGGGCGGATTGGTCGGGTAGGCGCCGACATTGAGCACATCGGCGGCAAAGGCGGTGGCCGGGCCGGCAGCGATGCCGATCGTGGCGGCGAGAAGAAGCAGGTTGCGACGAGTGAAGCTCATTTTGTGTTCCCTCTGGTTGTGATCGGGCGGGTTTGCTCCCGCACGGTTTGTTGCCGTCCCACCTCCCAGCGGGGCGTCAATTCATGGCGGCGACCATGCGCTCGAGCGCGGTCGCTATCTGGTCGCGTTCACGGCACACGCACATCCGCAGGAAGGCCGCTGCCGAATTTCCAAAGAGGTGGCCGGGAGCCAGCCCGACGCGCGCCGTCTCCAGTATCCTGGCGCAGGCCTGCCGGGCGTCGCTTTCGCCGTCCATGGCAAAGAAGGCATACATGCCTCCGCGCGGTTTCGTCGGCAGGATGATGCCGGGAATCTGGGCCAGCCTGTCATAGGCAAGGTCGAGGCCGGTTTTGATCCGCTGCCTGATCTCCTCGACCAGCGGCTCGCCTTGGCGGATGGCGGCGACAGCGCCTGCCTGGATAGGCGCGGCGGTGCCGCTGTTGATGTACTGCGTCATGGCGCCAAGCTGGTCGGCCACCCCCGACGGATGCGTCAGCCAGCCGATGCGCCAGCCGGTCATCGCCCACGCCTTCGAAAAACTGTTGACCGACAGCACCCGGTCGCCATCCTCGGCGATCTGCAGGATGGAAGGAGCAACATTGCCGTCGAAATAGAGCCGGCCATAGACCTCGTCGGAGATGATCCAGATGCCGGTGCGCCGGCTGAAGTCGAGCAGCGCCTGCATCTCCTCGCGCGACGCGGTCCAGCCGGTCGGGTTGGACGGCGTCGACAGGAAGATCGCGCGTGTGCGCGCATCGCAAGTGGCGAACAGCCGGTCGAGATCGAGATGCCAGTCGCCCTTGAAGTCGAGCGAAAACGGCCTTGGCTCGCCGCCCATCAGATGGATGGCGTTGTGGATGTTGGGCCATTGCGGCGCGACATAGACGACGTTGCTGCCGGTATCGACCAGCAGTTCCAGCGCCAGGTACAGCGCCTGCATGCCGCCGGGCGTGACCGTGGTGCGCGCAATCGGGATCGTCCGGCCGTGAATGCGCGTTTGGTATTCCGACAGCGCCTCGTTCAGTAGGGGGTGCCCACGCATGTTAGGGACGTAGAACGTCTGGCCTTCATCGAAGGCGGCCTTCGCCGCGTCGCGGATGAAAGCGGGCGTCACCATGTCGCCTTCGCCGTACCAGAGCGCGATCACGTCGCCCAGTTCTCGGGCGCGCACGGCAAGGTTGGCAATGTTTTCGGTGTGCAGGTCACGGATCTGGGCACGTACGCCGTCGAAAGCATAACGCGCGCTGGACGATGACTGGGGCAGTATGAACGACAAGGACTGAAACCCCTCCCACCCGGAGCACCGCGACGGACTGCCCGGCAAGCCCCACCGGCACGACAGTCGCCATCGAGTTTGGATGCTATCCAATGTGCTGCGCTTTTCAAGGAAAAAGTTTTAAGCTTAAAAAGTTTTTGCCCGATCCCGCCCGTCTACCGCAGCTCGGCGCGCGCAGCGGTGCAGTTGGCCGCAGCGCCGGCGCCAAGAAACATCGTATCGCTGGCCAGCACGAAGAAGCTCGCGCCGATAGCGGCCCACTGGCTGATCGTCTGTGGGCTGGCGCAAAATATACCCGATGTCCTGCCATGCGCGACGGTCGCGCGGATGATCCTTGTGATCGCCTCATTGAGCTTGTCCACGCCTTTCGGCCCGATCGCATCGATCGACACGGAGAGATCGCCGGGGCCGACGAAGACCACATCGATGCCGTCTATGGCCGCGATCGCCTCGATGTTGGCCAGCCCCTCCGATGTCTCGACCTGGACCGCGACGACCACCCTATCATTGGCCGCGGCCAGATATTCGGGAATGCGATAGCCATAGCCGGCCGCGCGGCCAGGCCCGACGCCGCGCTCGCCCAGCGGCGGATAGCGCGAGGCTTTCACCGCCGCCTCGGCCTGAGCAGCGGTCGAGACGCGCGGCACGAGCACGCCTTGTGCGCCGCTGTCGAGCGCCGCCTGGATAGCTTCCGGCGCATGACCGGGAACACGCACCATGGCCGGCACGCGATGCACGTCGGCCGCGCGCACCATGGTTTCGATCGTGTCGCGCGCGATCTGGGCATGTTCCCAGTCGATGCAGACGAAGTCGAGGCCGGTGAGCGCCATCACTTCGACGGCGACGGGATGGGGAATAGCGGCGAAGGAGCCGACGAGATTGGTCTTGCCGATGCACTTCTGACGGAACGCGCTCATATCCATCCCCTTTTCCCCTCCAAATTCATATCCGCAATCGGCGGCGAGGCGAAGCTATTTCAGGCTTGAAATATTTTTGCGCGGGCCTAGCGTGTCGGTCTCCCGCCACGAGTTCCCATGATGATCAAAACGCATCCCCTGCACGGCTCGAACAAACTGAAGCTCGGCGTCTTTTCGACCAATGCCGATGGCGGTCTGGCCATCACCGATGTGCCGGAACGCTGGACGGCAAGCTGGCAGGACAATTTGACGGCGGCGCAGATCGCCGACCGCGCCGGGCTGGAATTTATGCTTCCGATCGCGCGCTGGCGTGGCTTTGGCGGCCGCAACAAGGTGCGCGAATGGTCGTTCGAGACCTTCACCTGGGCAGCAGCTCTGGCGGTGGCCACCGAGCAGATCGGCCTGTTCATGACCGTGCATGTGCCGCTGGTGCATCCGCTCTATGCCGCCAAGGCGCTGGCAACTGTCGACCATATCAGCCAGGGCCGCGCCGGCTTGAACATCGTCTGCGGCTGGAACCCGAAGGAATTCGGCATGTTCGGCACGCCTTTGGTCGAGAAGGGCTACGACCAGGCCGCCGAATGGATCGAAATCCTGGAAAAGCTCTACGCCTCGGACCAGCCTCTGGACTATGAAGGCACCTACTATCGCCTCAAGGAGGCGGTGAGCCGGCCGGCGAGCCTGCAGGTTCCACGCCCGGTGACCATGAACGCTGCTTTCGGTGGCCCGGGCCGGGATTTCGCCGCCGCCCGATGCGATTATCTGTTCACGACCTTTTCGGAAATGAGCGATGCCGGCAAGCATGTCGCCGACATCAGCGAGCGGGCCGACAAGGTTGGCCGCAACGTCGGCGTCTACACGGTGGCGCATGTCGTCTGCCGTCCAACCATGGAAGTGGCGCAGGCCTACTACACGCGCTATGCCGTCGATCTGGCCGACCACGATGCGGTCGATGCCCATATGGCCGGCAAGAAGGAGTTCTCGCAGTCGCATGACCCGCATGCCTATGACCGCTACCGGCAGCGTTTCGCCGGCGGCGCCGGCACCTACCCGCTGGTTGGAACGCCGGAGACGATCGCCGCCGAGATGGCTGCCATTGCCGGGCATGGCTACCAGGGCATCGCGCTGTCGTTCGTCAACTACACCCAGGAATTGCCCTATTTCTGCGACCATGTGTTGCCGCTGCTGAAGCGGGCGGGGCTGCGCTGCTGATCAGTCAGGGAATAACGAATTCGTTAATCCGGAATAACGGCGGTGGCCTGAATCTCGATTTTGGCGCGATCTTCCACCAGCGCCACCACCTGCATGGCGGCCATCGCCGGAAAATGCCGGCCGATCACCTCGCGATAGGCTTCGCCGATGCCCTTGAGGTTGCCGAGATATTCGGCTTTGTCGGTGAAATACCAAGTCATCGCGGTGATGTGGCGTGGCTCCGCGCCGGCTTCCGCCAGCACGGCGACGATGTTTTGCAGCGTCTGCCGCACCTGGCCGGCGAAATCGTCGGTCTCGAACTGGCACTGTCCGTTCCAGCCGACCTGTCCGCCGACGAAGACGAGCCTGCCGCGCGCAGCAATTCCGTTGGCGTAGCCGACCGGTTTCGCCCAGCCCTCCGGCTGCAGGATCTCGTGCATTTTCAAGCCTCCCCGGTATTCTTAAAGATCAATCTCAAATGAAATACATCGCCGTCAGGCCGCGCCCATCACCTGCCGCGCGATCACCACCTTCTGCACGTCGGAAGCGCCCTCATAAATGCGCAGCGCGCGGATTTCGCGATACAGGCTCTCGATGATGTGACCTTTGCGGACGCCGTCGCCGCCATGCAGCTGCACAGCCTTGTCGATCACCTCTTGCGCCTTGTCGGTGGCGAACAGCTTGGCCATCGCCGCCTCGCGGGTTACACGCGCCGCGCCCATGTCCTTGGTCCAGGCAGCGCGGTAGACCAGCAGCGCCGCGGCATCGACGTCCAGCGCCATGTCGGCGATATGGCCTTGTACCATCTGCAGCTCTGCCATCGGAGCGCCGAAAAGTTTGCGCTCGGCCACCCTGCTGATGCTTTCGTCCAGCGCCCGGCGGGCAAAGCCGAGTGCCGCCGCGCCGACCGTCGATCGGAACACGTCAAGCACCGACATGGCGATGCGGAAGCCGTCTCCCGGTTTGCCGATCAGCGCCAAAGCCGGCACCCGGACCTGATCGAAGGAAAGCCGCGCCAGCGGATGCGGCGCGATCACTTCAAGGCGCTCGGCAATGCCAAGCCCCTTGGTATCAGCGGGTACGAGAAAGGCGGAAAGTCCCTTAGCACCCGGTGCCTCGGCGGTGCGGGCAAAGACGACGTAGAGATCGGCGATGCCACCGTTGGATATCCAGGTTTTTTCACCCGACAGAATATAATCGTCGCCATAGCGCGTCGCAGACATTTCCATATTGGCGACGTCCGAGCCTGAACGCGGCTCCGACAACGCGAACGCCGAGATCGCCTTGCCGGCCCTGGTCTTTGCCAGCCATTGCTGCTGGCCGGGCGTGCCGAACAGGCTGAGCGCGCCGGTGCCGAGGCCCTGCATGGCGAAGGCGAAGTCGGCCAGGCCGTCATGGCGCGCCAGCGTCTCGCGCGTGATGCACAAAGTGCGGACATCGAGTGGTCCGGGATTGTCGGTATCGAGCGCCGTCGGCTTCAGCCAGCCGTCGCGGCCAAGTTTGGCCACAAGCTCACGGCAGGCGGCATCGACGTCATGGTGATCGACCGGCAGGTTCCTGGCGCACCAGGCATCAAGGCGCTCGGCGAGTTCGCGGTGGCGATCTTCAAAGAACGGCCAGCTGAGGAAACTCTTGTCAGCCATCAATTGCCCTCGAACACCGGTTTTTCCTTGGCGACTAAAGCCTTGTAGGCGCGCTCGAAGTCACGCGTCTGCATGCAGATCGCCTGCGCCTGCGCTTCCGCTTCGATCGCCTGGTCGAGGCCCATCGACCATTCCTGGTTGAGCTGCGTCTTGGTGATGCCGTGCGCGAAGGTCGGGCCGGAGACGATGCGCGCCGCCATCTCGAGCGCGTCGGCCTCGAGCACTGCGGCATCGACCAGCCTGTTGTAGAAGCCCCAGCGCTCGCCTTCCGCCGCCGTCATCGTGCGGCCGGTGTAGAGCAATTCGGCGGCACGGCCCTGGCCGATGATGCGCGGCAGGATCGCGCACGCGCCCATATCGCAGCCGGCAAGCCCGACGCGGGTGAACAGGAAAGCGGTCTTGGCCTCCGGCGTGGCGATGCGGATGTCGGCGCTCATGGCGATGATGGCGCCGGCGCCGACCGCGACCCCGTCGACCGCCGCGATGATCGGCTTGCCGCAATTGAGCATCGCCTTGACGAAATCGCCGGTCATGCGGGTGAAGGCGAGCAACTCCTTCATGTCCATCTTGACCAAGGGGCCGATAATGTCGTGGACATCGCCGCCAGAGCAGAAATTGCCGCCATTGGGCAGGAACACCACGGCGTCGACGTCGTCGGCATAGACAAGATCGCGGAACGTATCGCGCAGTTCCGCATAGCTGGCGAAGGTCAGCGGATTCTTGCGCTCCGGCCGGTCGAGCCGCACCCTGGCGATCCTGCCTTCGACTTCCCAAAGGAAGTGCTTCGGCTTGAGGCCGGCCATCGAACTCATTCGCGTCCCTCCCAGTTGCTGCGGAACGAGGTCAGCATGCCGGTCAGCCGGCGCGCATCCTCCTCGCTGACCTTGGCCAGCAATTCTCCGATCCAACCCTCATGCGCCGCGGCCATTGCGGCAAAAGATTTGGAACCCTCGTCGGTCAGTCGCACCATGGATGTGCGGCGATCGCCATTGCGGCGCGCGCGCGCGACCACCCCTTCCGAAACCAGCCGGTCGACAATGCCGGTGACATTGCCGTTGGATACCAGCAGGAAGCGCGACAGATCGCTCATCAGCATGCCTTCCGGCGCGCGGTAGAGGGCGGCCATGACGTCGAAACGCGGCAGTGTCGTATCGAATTCCTTCTTCAGGCGCTCGCGCAGCTCGGCCTCGATCGTGCGCGAGGCGCGCAGCAGCCTGATCCAGAGACGCAGCCGGTCCTTGCCGGGTCCCGACGGCGCGGGCAATGGGCCGGCTACCATGTTTCGCCTCCTGAGATCGAAATCGCTTGTCCGGTAATCGACGCAGCCGCATCGCCGCACAGCCAGAGCACCGCCGCGGCAACTTCCTGCGGCTGGATGAAACGGCCTTGCGGGTTGGTCGAGGCAAGGCTCGCCCGCGCCTGCTCGACTGAGCGGCCGGTCTTTTCGACGACGCGCTGAATGGAGTCCACCAGCATGTCGGTCTCTACGAAGCCCGGGCAAACGGCGTTGACGGTCACGCCGGATTTCGCCGTCTCGGCCGCCAGTGCCCGCATCAGCCCGACCACCCCATGCTTGGCCGCCACGTAGGGCGCGACATAGGCGTAGCCTTTCAGCCCTGCGGTCGAGGCGACGAAGACGATCCGGCCCGCCTTGCGCGCGGCCATGCCGGCCAGCGCCGGCTTCACCGTCAGGAAGGCGCCGGTCAGATTGACGTCGAGCGTCCGCTGCCAGTCGGCAAGCGAGGTCTTGTGCGCCGGCGTGCTGCCGGCCATGCCGGCATTGGCGACGACGATGTCGAACGGGCCGCGCACGGCTTCCGCTTGCGCGTAGAGCGATGTCACCGCCGCCTCGTTGGCAACATCGGCTGACATGGCGTGGATGCGGTCGTTCTCGCCAGCCACCTTGGCAAGCTCGGCCTCGCGCCGCCCGCATATGGTCACCTCTATGCCGGCCTCGGCCAGCACGAGTGCTATGGCCCGGCCGACGCCGGAGCCGCCGCCAGTGACCAGCGCATGCTTGCCTGAAATCGCCAAGGCCGTCGTCATACTTTCAGCCCCGCCGCCGCATCGCGCTCGGCCAGCCGGTAGATCTGGTCGCGTCCGGGCAGATAGGGATCCGGCCATTTGACACCACGATCACCGAGCGTCACGGCCGCATGCAGCGTCCAGTAGGGATCGGCGAGATGCGGCCGTGCCAGGGCCACCAGGTCGGCGCGGCCGGCCATCAGGATCGAATTGACATGATCCGGCTCGTAGATGTTGCCGACCGCCATCGTCGCCATGCCGACCTCGTTGCGGATGCGGTCCGAGAACGGCGTCTGGAACATTCGGCCATAGACAGGCTTGGCGGCAATCGAGGTCTGGCCTGCCGAGACGTCGCATATGTCGACGCCGGCTTCGTGCAGCATCCGCGCGATCTCCACCGCATCGGCCGGCGTCACACCTTCGATGCCGACCCAATCATTGGCCGAAATTCGCACCGAGATCGGCTTTCGCGTCGGCCAGGCGGCGCGCACCGCATGGAAGATTTCCAGGGGATAGCGCATGCGATTTTCCCGCGAACCGCCATACTCATCCGTGCGCTGGTTGGTGACCGGCGTGATGAAGGACGACAGCAAATAGCCATGCGCGGCATGGATCTCGAGCATGTCGAAACCGCAGCGATCTGCCATCTCGGTGGACGCGACGAACTGGTCACGCACCTCGTCCATGTCGGCGCGGTCCATGGCTTTCGGCACCTGATTCTCAGGCGACCATGCAATCGCCGAGGCCGCCATGACCGGCCAATTGCCCGAGGCGAGCGGCACGTCGGTGCCTTCCCACCCGACACGGGTCGAGCCCTTGGCCCCGGAATGGCCAATCTGGGCGCAGATTTTCGCCTCGGTCTCGGTGTGGACGAAATCGACCAGCCGCTTCCACGCCACCTCATGTTCGGACGCATAGAAGCCGGGACAACCGGGCGTGATGCGTCCTTCCGGGCTGACGCAGGTCATCTCGATATAGACAAGCCCGGCGCCGCCCTTGGCACGCTCGGCATAGTGGGCGAAATGCCAGTCGGTCGGGCAGCCATCGACTGCCTTGTACTGCGCCATCGGCGAAACGACGATGCGGTTGTTGAGCTGCATGTCGCGCAGTTTGAACGGCGCGAACATCGGTGCCCGGCGCTGCCTGTTGCCGCCTGCCCCTGCCTGGCGCTGGAACCATTCCTCGGCGCTTTCAAGCCATTTGGCATCGCGCAGCCGCAAATTCTCGTGGCTGATGCGTTGCGAGCGGGTCAGCAGCGAATAATTGAACTGCACCGGATCGAGGCCGAGATAGCGCTCGACCTCCTCGAACCACTCCAGCGAATTGCGCGCCGCCGACTGCAGCTTCAGCACCTCGGTGCGGCGCGCATCCTCATACTTGCGGAAGGCGGCGTCGAGGTCCGGTTCGGTTTTGACATATTCGGCCAGCGCCACCGCGCTTTCCAATGCGAGCTTGGTCCCGGAGCCGATCGAGAAATGTGCCGAGGCCGCCGCGTCGCCCATCAGAGCCAGGTTCTTGTAGGACCAGCGTTCGCACAGCACGCGCGGGAAATTGATCCAGGCCGAACCTCTGATGTGATTGGCATTGGTCATCAGCGCGTGGGCGCCGAGATGTTTCTCAAAGATGCGCTCGCAGACGGCGATGGATTCCTGCTGCGACATGGCGCCGAAGCCGAAGGCAGCCCAGGTCTGTTCGCTGCACTCGACAATGAAGGTCGCTGTCTCGCTGTCGAATTGATAGGCGTGCGCCCACACCCAGCCATGCTCGGTCTTCTCGAAGATGAAGGTGAAGGCGTCGTCGAATTTCTGGTTGGTGCCGAGCCAGACGAATTTGCATTTGCGGGTGTCGATGTCGGGCTTGAAGACTTCGACGAAGGTGTTGCGCGCCCTTGAGTTCAGCCCATCGGCGGCGACGACCAGATCATGCGTCTCCATATAGGGCTGAGGGTCGGCGATATCGCTCTCGAACATCAGCCTCACGCCAAGTTCGCGCGCGCGTCGCTGCAGCAGGACCAGAAGCCGCTTGCGGCCGATGCCACAGAAACCGTGGCCCGACGAGACCGTGCGCACGCCGTCATGGATGACGGCGATGTCGTCCCAATAGGCGAAATGCTTCTTGATCCAGACAGCGCTGACCGGGTCGTTTTTGGCAAGGTTGTCGAGTGTTTCGGCCGACAGCACGACGCCCCAGCCGAACGTATCGTCGGCGCGATTGCGCTCGAACACCGTGATCTCGTGGGCGGCGTCCCGCAGCTTCATTGAAATGGCAAAGTAGAGGCCGGCTGGTCCGCCACCGAGAACCGCAACCTTCATCCGTGCGATCTCCTCTTCGCTTGCTGCATATCAAGTATCGCGCCGGAGATAAAATATTTCAAGCTTAAAGTTTCATGTTGGAACGATTGCTGGACACGGGTGGCGCGCCTGCGGGCTGGCCCCGCAAGCGCGCTCTGGAAATCACTTGTCCGGGTTCTTCGGGCTCCACAGCACAGTCTCGGCACCCTTCTCATAGGCCATCCCATCGGGATAGCTGATCGCCTCCAGTTGCAGTCCCCATGGCGCCTGGAAATAAAGGATGGTCTGGCCGGCCGCCGGACCTTCCTTGACCGGCAGCGGACCCATCCGCGTCTTCACCCCCTTGCCGTCGAGATAGGCTTTCGCCGCGGCGACATCATCGACATACATGGCAATGTGGAAGCCGCCGATATCGCTGTTCTTCGGCGTCAAATCCTTCTGGTCAGGCGCGGTGTATTTGAACAGCTCGATGTTCGATCCATAGCCGCAACGCACCATGGTGACCTGCTCGATGACAGCCTTCGGATCGACGCCCAGAAGATCCTGCATGAAGGTGCCCTTGTCGTCGGCAAAGGGCCCGAACGACATCGCCTTCTTGCAACCGACGACCTCAGTGAAGAAGTCGACCGCCTGCTTCATGTCGGGAACCGTTATGCCGGTGTGGTCGTCGCCGCGCATGCCGGGGATCGAATCGGCCGAGGCCGCTCCCATCGAGCCGAACAGGATCGCGGCAAGCATCGTGCCGCGGGCTGCATAGTTCATGTTACCCTCCGTTCGCGGGCTGATTTTGCTCTTCTGCACGTCCGAGGCCCGCTGTTGGGCGTGCAGATGAACAATCCTATTCCGGCGCTTTCGCCGCTGGCCGCAGCCAGTCCGCATCGATCTCGGGCAGCGGAATGGCGGCAAGCAGGTCGCGCGTGTAGGTCTCCCTGGGATTGTCGAACAGCGCATCGGTGGCGCTCGCCTCGACGATCCTGCCCTCGCGCATGACGATCACCTGTTGGCAGAGCCGCCGGATGACCGACAGGTCGTGGCTGATGAAGGCGACCGTCAGCCCCATCTCCGCGGCCAGTCTCTCCAAAAGGGTGAGGATCTGCGCCTGCGTCGATACGTCGAGGCCGGAGACGATCTCGTCGGCCAGCACGAATTTCGGCGAAAGCGCCAACGCGCGCGCAATTCCGACGCGCTGGCGCTGCCCGCCCGACAGTTCATGACGATAGCGACTAGCGAAGCTTTGCGGCAGGCCGACGCGATGCAATGCCTCGGCGACGCGTTCCCTAAGCCTGTCGCCAAGCCCATTCTGCTTGAGCGGCGCGGCAATGATGCCGGCGATGGTGCGACGCGGGTTGAGCGACGACATCGGGTCCTGGAAGATCATCTGCAGGTCGCGGCGCAGAGGTCGCAGCTCCGCATCCGGCAGATGGGCGATATCGCGGCCCTCGAAATGGATGCTGCCGACGCTCGGCTCCAGAAGTCTGACAAGCGTGCGGCCGAGCGTCGATTTTCCGGACCCGGATTCACCGACGATGCCGGTCACCGAACCTCTCGGCAGATCGAAGTCCAGGCCTTTCAAAATCTCGGCCAGCGGCGCGCGGCCGATCAGCGGCTTGCGGGTCATTTCGGGCAGCGCCACCTTCAGCCCGCGCACGGAAAACAGCGGCTCAACCATGCGGCCGCCTCCACGCCTGGTCTGCCGCGCCGATCTCGGCGGCAAGCCCGGCCAGCACGGTCTCGTCCACCGGCTTCAGCGAGGCCAAGGGATGGGTGTAGCGTGGCGTGGCGGCTATCAATGCCCGCGTATAGGGATGCTCAGGCGCGGCGAAGAGAGCGGCTGTATCAGCCTCTTCCACCACCTTGCCGGCGTAGAGCACAGACACTTGCTGGCTGATCTTTGCAACGACGCCGAGATCGTGGGTGACGAACAGGATCGCGGTGCCATGCTCGCGTTGCAACTCGGCGATCAGGCGCAGGATCTGCTTTTGCACGGTCACGTCGAGCGCGGTTGTTGGCTCGTCGGCAACGATCAGCCGTGGCTCGGCGGCGAAGGCGGCGGCGATCAGCACACGCTGGCGCATGCCGCCGGACAGCTCGTGCGGATAGCATTTCAGCACCCGGTCGGGATCGCGGATCTGCACCTCATCCAACAATTGCCGGATACGCTTGTCCGCCTTGTCACCGTTCCAGCCGAGAATGCGCACCAGCCGGTCAGTCATCTGCGGACCGATGCGGCGCGACGGGTTGAGCGCAGTCAACGGATCTTGCGGGATCAGCGCCGTGCGAGCGCCGATCAGCGTGCGCCTTGCCTTGGGCTGCAGCCTGCCGAGGTCTTCGCCTTCGAGCTGCATGGCGCCTTCGACGATGCGCACGCTTGACGGCAGCACACCGAGCACCGCCTTGCCGATCATCGTCTTGCCGGCGCCGCTCTCGCCAACAAGGGCACGCACCTCACCCGGCTGCACGGAGAGCGACACCGACCGCAGCACGCGCTGGCCGTTCGGCAGCACGGCGCTCAGATTGGCAATATCCAGGCAAGCGCTCATCGCAGCACCGGATCGAAGCGTGTCTTCAGCGCCTCACCGAACTGGCTGAACGACAGCACGGTGAGGATCAGCGTGACAAGCGGAAACACCAGCACCCACCAGGCCTGATGGATCGACAGCCGGCCCTCGGCGATGATGCCGCCCCAGGTCGGATCGTCGGTCGAGATCGACAGATTGACGAAGGACAGGATGGCCTCGACGATGACGGCGATGCCCATCTCCAGCGACAGCAGTGCCACGATCGACGGCACCACATTGGGCAGCACCTCGCGCAGCATGATGCCGATGCGGCCATAGCCGGCGATGCGGGCGTTCTCGACATAGTCCATGCGCGACTGGCCCATCGCTTCGGCGCGGATCACCCGGCAAAAGCGCGTCCAGTCGATTATGACGATGGCGAGGATGACGGAACTGAGGCCGGTGCCGAGCACCGCGACCAGCAGGATGGCGAACAGCACCGGCGGGAATGCCATCCAGACGTCGACGATGCGTGAAATGATGCGGTCGGCCCAGCCGCCAAAATAGCCGGCGACCAGTCCGAGCGTCGAGCCGACAAGGCAGGCGGCGATCGCCGCCGCGAAAGCGACGATGAAGGCGATACGGCCGCCGAAGATCAGCCGGGAGAGGAGATCGCGGCCGAGGCTGTCGGTGCCCAGCCAATAGCCGGATTCCGCACCACTCATCCAGAATGGCGGCAGCCGTTCCAGCATCAGGTCTTGCGCCAGCGGGTCCTGCGGTGCGACCAGCGGCGCGAAGATCGCGGCCAGCAGCGCCAGCAGCAGCCAGCCGCCGGCCAGCCACAGCCTCGGGCCCAGTCCGCGCCGGGCGATGCGTGCCTCATCCATGGCGCAGCCTCGGATTGAGCAGCGCGTACATCATGTCGACGCCAAGATTGATCAGCACGAACAGCAGCGCGAACACCAGCACGATGCCTTGGATCAGCGGCAGGTCGCGGTTGATGACGGCATCGATCGCCATGTTACCGAGCCCTTCGTAGGAAAACAGCCGCTCGACGATGACCGTGCCGCCGATGAGGAAGGTGAACTGGACGCCGACGAGAG
This sequence comes from Mesorhizobium sp. M0058, assembly GCF_040323095.1. NCBI lineage: Bacteria > Pseudomonadati > Pseudomonadota > Alphaproteobacteria > Hyphomicrobiales > Phyllobacteriaceae > Mesorhizobium > Mesorhizobium sp. M0058. The sequence continues at coordinate 66,890 of NZ_JAMYUQ010000016.1, read as the reverse complement.
TCAGTGTCGGCAAGGCAGCGTTCTTCAGCGCCTCGCGTAAGATAACCTGCGTTTCCGAAAACCCCTTCACCCGCGCCAGCACGACATAGTCGAGGTCCAGCACTTCCTTCAGCGACTGTTTCAGCAACTGCGCGATGATTGCGGCCAGCGGCAGCGCCAGCGCCACAGCCGGCATCAGCATGTGCTTCAGGAGATCCCAGGTCAGGTCGAGGCGCAGCCGAAGCAAGCTCTCGAAGAAATAGAACTGGGTGACGAAGGGCAGGTCGAGCTGCGGCGATACGCGGCCGGAAATGTCGAAGATCGGCACCAGCACGCCAAACAAAAGGATCAGCACGAGGCCCCACAGGAAATCGGGAATGGAAAGGGCGGCACCGCTGGCGATATCGATGCCGGCTTCGACCGCCGTGCCACGTTCGCGGGCGCCGAGGATCGCCGTCGTGCCGCCGAGCCCAACCGCCATGATCAGCGCGACGATGGCGAGTTCCAGCGTTGCCGGCAAGCGGTTGAAGACGAGGCTGAGCACATCTTGCCTGAGCGAAATCGAGGTGCCGAAATCGCCCCTGACGACGCCGGACAGCCAGATGAAGAATTGCTGCACGATGGTCTTGTCGAGCCCGTAGAGTGCACGCAGCCGGTCGATGTCGGCATCTGTCGCACCGGGGGGCAGCATCATGGCGATCGGGTCACCAGGCGCGACGCGGATCACGACGAAGACGACGACAGCCACGCCGAACAGCGTGATCAGCATCGTCAGCAGACGGATCAGGAATCGTTGCAGGAGCATTCTGGTGTTGGCCCAGTGCGTTTCTAACGAAGAGCCCCCTCATTCGTCCGCTTCGCGGCCACCTTCTCCCCGAGGGGAGAAGAGGTCACGGACAGCTGAGCTGGTCTCTTCTCCCCAGCGGGGAGAAGGTGGCCCGAAGGGCCGGATGAGGGGGCCGCTCAGCGAAGGGTGGCGCCCACAAGCCGATATCAGGCCGGGGTCATCAGCGCCGGCAGCAGCGCGCCGGACACATGCTGCACCACGTTGACGCCCTTGGCATGCACGATAGGTTGCGCATACTGAATCAGCGGCAGCACATAGGCCTGCTCGGCGATATACTTGTCGACAGCCTTCCAGCCGGCGATGCGCTTGGCCTCGTCCTTCTCGCCCCAGAGCGGATTGATCATGTCGATCAGATCCTGGCTGTCCCACACCGAGTGCGGGCTCGGCCCATACATGGCAAAACCCGTCGACGTCGTCGGGTCGCCGATGGCGTTGCCCCAATTGTAGAAGGCGGCCGGCGCCAGCTTGTCGGCGGCGCGCAGTTCATAGTGCTTGGCGATCTCGTAGACCTCGATCGTCGCCTCGATGCCGACCTTACGCCACATGCCGACGATCGCCTGGATCATCTCATAATCCTTGGGCTTGAAGCCCTTGGTCGTCTGGATGGTGAACTTGACCGGTTTTTCCGGCGAATAGCCGGAAGCCGCGAGCAGCTCCTTGGCCTTTTCCGGATTGTGCTCGACCTTGATCGAGGCGTCGAAGGCCGTGTACTCCGGGGTCTCCAGCGTAGCGATCGGTTGGCCATAGCCGCGCAGCAGCCGCTTGACCAGAAGCTCCTTGTCCACAGCCATGACGGCGGCCTGGCGGACGTTCTTGTCCAGCATCGCTTCGATGTCGTTGAAGAAGATCATGCCGATGTCGGAAACGGGCTTGCACGAGCCGGCAAGCCCGTCCTTGGCGATCAGCCGGTCATACTCTTCATAGGGGACCTCCAGCGTCACCTGCGAGGAACCGGATTCGATTTCGGCAACGCGGCTCGCCGCATCAGTGACGAACTTGATCGTCACATTCTCGAAGGCCGGCTTGTCGCCCCAATAGTGCGGGTTGGCCTTCAGTCGGAGGAAAGCATTTCGCTCGAATTTTTCCACCATGTAAGGGCCGGTGCCGATCGGCGCCTTCTCGAAACCTTCGGCGCCGACCTTCTCATAATAGGCCTTCGGCAGGATGTAGCCGGTCAGGAACGACATCCATTTAAAGTAGACCGGATCGAACTGCACGACGTCGCCGGTGATCTTGTTGCCGTCGATCTTGAAATTGTTGACGTTCTTCCAGACGAACTGGATCGGATTGCCGGTCTTTTCGTCGCCCGCCCGCTGCAGCGACCAGACCACGTCCTCGGGCGTGAAGGGCGAGCCGTCATGCCAGGTCACGCCTTCGCGCACCGTCATCGTCACCTTGGTGCGATCCTCGTTCCAGCCCCATTCGGTGAGCAGGCCAGGCGCAAAGGACAGGTCCGGCTTTTGCGGAATGAACTGGTCGAACACTGACTGGTAGAGGCCCTGGATCGTCGGGTTGACGGCCGAGGGTCCGGTGGTCGGATCCCAGGACGGCAGGTTGACGTTATAGGCGATGGTCAGCTCGCCCGCTGCCGCCTTGGCGATCTCAGGCAGGCCGATCGCCGCCACCCCAAGTGCCGCGGCACTGTATCCCAGCAATTCTCGTCTGTTGATTGTCATGGTCGTTCCCCTTGTTGGTTTTGTTGTCTTTGCGCGGCACTATCAGTTTATCGATCCGGGCTTCGTGGGCAGCAGCGCCTTGCCTCTCGTCGCCTTCATGAAATCTTGCGAGCTACCTCCCGCCAAGCTGTTGCGCGAGCATGAAGCCGGAGGCCGCGCCGGTGCCGGCGCCGGGCCATGTCGCGGCGCCTATGAGATGCAGATTGCCGACCGGCGTGTTCCAGCCGGCATAACCGCGCGCCGGGCGGAACAGGAAATTCTGTGCCAGATGGTGGCTGCCGCAGACCTGGTCGCCACCGACGAGATTGGGGTTCTCACGCTCGAGGTCGATTGGCGAGAACACTGCACGGCCGAGGATTTTCGGGCGCAGTCCGGGTGCGTATATCTCGATGATGTCGAGCACGCGCTCGGCGTAGGCATCCTTGACCTGATCCCAATGCGCGGGCGCGATCCTGCCTGCCGCATCGCCCAGGATTTCGGCAGGCAGCATGCGCACCTGCACCCACAGCACATGCTTGCCCTGAGGCGCGCGCGACGGATCGATCGCGGTCGGCTGGCCGACGACCAGCACCGGTTCGTCCGGCAGCATGCCCGCCATCGCCTGCTGATAGGTGCGCGACATCGCGTCGAGCGACGGCGACAGATGCACATAAGCGAACTGCCGAAGCTCCGCGCCGGCGCGCCAATCGGGCAGGTCGTCGAGCGCCAGATGGATCATCATCGTGCCCGGCGCGTGCCGGAATTTCTGCATCGCCGTGTCGAAGCCGGCGTCGCCGGAACCGTTGGGCAGCAACTTGCCGGTCAGCGCCCTGGGCGCGACGCCGGCAATCACTGCCTTGGTGGCCGTATGTGTCTCACCTGAAGCGAGTCGCACGCCCGATGCCTTGCCGCCGGCAACGGTGATCTCGGCAACTTCCGCCCCGGTGACGATCGTGCCGCCCGCCGAGGTGACCATACCTGCCAGCGCCCGGATGATCGTGTCGGCGCCGCCCTTGCCTAGCACCATGCCAAAGCTCTGGTTGGCGATCGATTCCAGATAGGGGAACACGGCGCCGCCGGCGATGTCGGGTGCGAAATCGAGATGCATGCCCCAGGTGGCAAGCGTTGCCCGCACATAAGGCGACTCGAAGGTCTCCTCCAGCCAGGCGCGAGGTGACGACAGCAAAAGCCGGCCGGTATCGAGCGCGCCTGACATGCCCTTCTTGCGCCACAGGTTCCAGGCGGTGCCGGCAAGCGCACGCGCACTCATCGGCGATCCCAGCAGCCGGAACAGGTGCTCGGCTTCACCCGGAAAGGCGGCGACCAGTCTACGCCAGGTCGCGGCATCGGCGGCGGAGAAAGCGGCCATGCGGGCGGTGGTTTTTTCCAGATCGTTGCTGACGCCGAACCAGCGTCCGTCCGGGAAGGCGCTGGCAAAACAGTCGGCGACCGGCGCGAACTCAAGACCCTGTGCTTTCAATTCATTTGCATATTTCCGGTGGAAGGCGGACCCGGCGAACAGGCTCAGATTCATTGCACCGAAATCGTGCCGGAAGCCGGGAAGCGTGTATTCGTGGGTCTGGACGGCGCCACCGATTGCTGCGCTGCGCTCGAAAATCCCGGTTTTCCAGCCTTTGAGCGCGAGATGCGCGGCGCATGCCAGACTGTTGTGGCCCGCCCCGACGAATATGGCGTCAAACTCGCTCACGCCCCGTTCCCATTTCCTTTATGCTTAAAGATAATTGCAGATGCATATGTTTTCGTCTAGTAGGATATTAAGGGCCGAGACGAGCCTTGATCTTCACCATAAAGAGGGAACTTCAGACCATGGACACGCAAAAACTCCTCGGCGAAGTCGCCGGCCAGCTGCTTTCAGGCGCCATCAGGGTGGTCGACCTCTCTGCGCAACTCGGACCCGACACGCCTCTTATCAAGCTGCCGCCGGAGCTTGCCGTCGACACGCCAAAGGTCGAGATCCATAACATCTCCCGTTATGACAAGAACGGCCCGTGGTGGGCATGGAACTGGCTGAAGCTTGGGGAGCATTCGGGCACGCATTTCGATGCGCCGCAGCATTGGATCAGCGGCAAGGATTATCCGGACGGCGCCACCGACACCATTCCGGCGCAGAACTTCGTCGGCCCGGTCAATGTCATCGACTGCTCGAAGGAAGCCGCCGCCGATCACGATTTCCTGCTCACCGTCGACCACATCAAGGCGTGGGAAGCCAAGCATGGCGCCATCAACGCCGGCGAGTGGGTGGTGATGCGCACCGACTGGTACAAACGCAACGGTTCGGAAGCCGAATTCCTCAACGCCAACGAAACCGGCCCGCATACGCCAGGTCCCACAGCCGAAGCCATCCAGTTCCTGATCAGCAAGGATATCAAGGGCTGGGGCTCCGAGACCATCGGTACCGATGCCGGCAAGGCCGGCGGCATGGAGCCGCCATTTCCGGCCCACACGCTGATGCACAAGGCCAACCGCTATGGCCTCGCCAGCCTCTGCAATCTCGACCAGTTGCCTCCGAAGGGCGCCATCCTGATCGCCGCACCGCTCAAGATCGAACATGGCACCGGCAGCCCTATTCGCGCGCTGGCGCTTGTATCCAACGGCTAGGTGAAAGCACGCCAGGGTGAGCCAGCCGGATCACATCATCGTTGGCAGCGGCATCAACGCGCTGGTCTGCGCGGCGATGCTGGGCGGCAAAGGGGCGCGTGTGCTCGTCCTCGAGCGCAACGACCGCATCGGCGGTTGCATGCGCACCGAGGAGATTACTGCACCCGGCTTCATCCATGATGTAATGGCGACGACCTTCGTGCTGTTCGTCACCTCCCCGGCCTTTGCGGCATTGGGCGGCGATCTCGCCAGGCACGGGTTGGAGTTCTGTCACACCGGCACGCCAACCGGCGTGCTGCGGCCGGACGGCAGTCATGCAGTGCTCACCACCAACCGCGCCGCCAATGTCGCTGCAATCAATGCGATCATGAATGGCGATGGCGACCGGCATGCCGGCGATGTCAGCGGCATCGAGCGCAATGCCGGCCTGTTGTTCGGCCTGCTTGGCGGCAGCCTGTGGTCCTATCCGACGGCCAAACTGCTGGCGGGCGACGCCTGGCGGCGAAGCCCGCGCGGGCTTGCCGCCTTTCTCGGTGAAGCACTGGTGCCGGCGCGCAGTTGGCTGGAAAGCACCTATCGGTCCGAGACAATCCGCGCGCTGTGGGCGCCCTGGGTGCTGCACGCCGGGCTCGGACCGGAAGACGCCTTCTCAGGGCAGATCGCCAAGGTCATTGCCTTCGCGCTGGAAGCGGCCGGGGCGCCGATCGTCAAGGGTGGAGCGAAGACCCTGCTCACCGCCTTCGAAGCTCTGATAAGGGAACGTGGTGGCGACATCCGCACCGCCGCCGATGTCGCCTCGATCGTCCAGAGCGGTGGCCGCGCGACCGGCGTACGGCTCGCCTCGGGCGAAACGATCACTGCCAACAAGAGCGTCATCTGTTCGGTCACGCCGACGCAGCTTTACGGCCGGCTGGTCGGCAGCGAAGCTCCCGAAGCCGATGTCGAGGCGACACAGAAATACCGCTACGGCAAAGGCAATTTCCAGATCCACTATGCGCTGAACAAGCCGCCGGCATGGCGCGGCGAAGGCCTGGACCAGGTGGCATTGTTGCACCTGACGCCGGGGCTCGATGGCGTCTCGAAAGCCTGCAACGAGGCGGCGCGCGGCATGCTGCCCGAAGTGCCGACCATCTGCGTCGGCCAGCCGCATGCGCTCGATCCGTCGCGCTGCCCGGAGGGCAAGGCGATCCTGTGGCTGCAACTGCCCGAGGCGCCCCGTCACATCAAGGGCGATGCTGCCGGCACGCTCCAGGCACCCACCGACGGGCAATGGACCGAGGCGTTGCGCGAAGCCTATGCTGATCGTGCCGAAGCCATCCTGGCCAACCACATCGATGGTTTCAAGGACAGCGTGATTGCGCGGCGCGCCTATTCGCCGGCCGATCTCGAAGCGATGAATATCAATCTGGTCGGCGGCGACCCCTATGGCGGGTCTTCGACCATCGACCAGTCGTTCCTGTGGCGGCCGTTCAAGACCAGCCGCAACCATCAGACCGGCATCAAAAACCTCTATCACATCGGCGCGTCCACCCATCCGGGCGCGGGCCTCGGTGGCGGTTCCGGCTTTCTGCTGGCGGGGAGGCTTTGATGGAGCAGAAGGTTCCGGAAAAGCGCCAGCGCATTTCGACGCTTGGCCAGATCGGCCTGCAGCAATTCGCGCCCTATCTGATGAACCGCATCATGGGGCGCTACAACGCCACCTTGCGCGACGATTTCCGCAAGCAGGGCCTGACCATTCCGCAGGTCCGCACGCTGGCCGTGCTGTCGGTCACCGACGGCGTCACCGTCAACGACCTCTCGGTCTACACCGTCATCGAGCAGTCGACATTGAGCCGCACGCTCGACACGCTGGAAGGGCAAGGTTTCGTGCGGCGCGAGCAGGGCGTTACCGACAGCCGCATCCGCCATGTGTTCCTGACCGATGACGGCCGCGCCGAGTTCACCCGCGCCTGGCCGGCCATGCATGATGCGTTCGAGGCGATGTTCAACGGTGTCGACGACGCCGAATACGCGGCTCTGATCGCCACATTGCAGAAGATGCTGAAGAACATTCGCAAGCACGACATCTAGACGCAGGCGCCGGCCGCACCGCCGGCAACGGAAGGTTGGAAAAATGGCCGAACGGTCTTTTGCCAAGGAAGTCGAAAAGCTCCGGCTCGGCGCCGGCGAGGAGTTTGCGGGCGAAGGCATTCTCGCCATCACCAAGGCGCTGCTGCAATGCGGCGTCGGCTATGTCGGCGGATACCAGGGCGCGCCGATCAGCCATCTGATGGACGTGCTGGCCGACGCACAGGAGATTCTGGGCGAACTCGGGGTGCATTTCGAGGCGAGCGCCTCGGAAGCCACCGCCACCGCCATGCTGGCGGCCTCGGTGCATTACCCCATTCGCGGTGCGGCGACCTTCAAGTCGACCGTCGGCACCAATGTCGCGTCCGACGCACTGGCCAACCTCGCCTCCGGCGGCGTCACCGGCGGCGCGCTGATCATCGTCGGCGAAGACTATGGCGAAGGCTCCTCGATCATGCAGGAGCGCAGCCATGCCTTCGCCATGAAGAGCCAGGTCTGGCTACTCGACCCGCGCCCCAATTTGCCGTCGATCGTCAAGGCGGTGGAGGATGGTTTCGAGCTGTCCGAGGCATCCAACACGCCGGTGATGCTGCAGGTGCGCATCCGCTGCTGCCATGTGCATGGCCATTTCATCGCCAAGGACAACAAGCGCCCGCCGATGACGGTGGCCGATGCGCTCGACGCGCCGCGCCGCGACACCGGCCGCATCGTGTTGCCGCCCGCCTCCTTCCTGCACGAGAAGGAGAAGGTGCAGAAGCGCTGGCCGGCGGCGGTGGAGTTCATCGCCAAGAACAAGATCAACGAATTCTTCGGTTCGGACCATGGCTCGGTCGGCATCGTCATGCAGGGCGGCATGTACAATTCGGTCATCCGCGCCTTGCAGCGGCTCGGCCTTGCCGACACCTATGGCGAGACGGATGTGCCGCTCTACGTTCTCAACGCCGTCTATCCCCTGATCGATGACGAGTTCCTCACCTTCTGCGAAGGCAAGCAGGCGGTGCTCGTGGTCGAGGAGGGCCAGCCCAACTACATCGAGCAGGCCTTTGCCGCCATGCTGCACAAGGCCGGGCGCGGCACCAGGCTGGTCGGCAAGGAGTATCTGCCGATGGCCGGCGAATATACCGGCCAGGTCATGCTGGACGGCATCGGCGCCTTCCTGCGCGCCGAGGCCCCGCATCTCTTGCCGGGTGAGGTGCGCGCGCCCAACAAGGTCGGCGACGGCGTTGACGCCGCGGACCTGATCAACGTCGTGCCGGGACGTCCGCCAGGCTTCTGCATCGGTTGCCCGGAGCGGCCGATTTTTGCCGCGACAAAGCTGGTCGAGCAGGAACTCGGGAACCACCACATCGCATCCGACATCGGCTGCCATTTGTTCTCGATCATGCCGCCTTTCGAGCTCGGCGCCACCACCATGGGCTACGGGCTGGGGCCGGCATCGGCATCGGCGTTCAATTCGCCCGACGCCAAACGGCGGTCGATCTCTTTCGTCGGCGATGGCGGCTTCTGGCACAATGGCCTGACCTCCTCGATCGGCAACGCGGTCTTCAACAAGAACGACGGCGTCATCGTCATCGTCGACAATTTTTACTCCGCCGCCACCGGTGGGCAGGACATCCTGTCGTCGCGTGCGGGCAACAAGACCAAGTCGACCAAGCATCCGATCACCGAGGCGGTGAAGGGCATGGGCGTCAAATGGCTGCGCCATGTCGACCGCACCTATGACATCACCAAGATGCAGGACACGTTACGTGAGGCGCTGACGACGGACGAAAAGGGTCCCAAGGTCATCGTTGCCTCGTCTGAATGCATGCTCAATCGCCAGCGCCGCGAAAAGCCGCTGGTCGACAAGGCGATCAAGGATGGGACTCGCGTCGTCAAGCCGAAGTTCGGCGTCGATGAGGATATCTGCACCGGCGACCATGCCTGTATGCGGCTGTCCGGCTGCCCGTCGCTGTCGGTAAAGTCGCTCGACGATCCGTTGCGCGACGATCCGGTGGCATCGATCGACCAGAGCTGCGTCGGCTGCGGCAATTGCGGTGAAGTGGCGGATGCAGCGGTGCTGTGCCCTTCCTTCTACCGCGCCGATGTCGTGCACAATCCCCGCCGCTGGGATCGTTTTCTGGAAGGCACGCGCCGCGCCGTGATCGGCCTGCTGCAGCGGCGCCGTGAAAGCCGCAGGTTGACGTTCGCCGATGCTTGACCAGGCTTCGCCCTTGCGCCCGAAATCCGATGCCGCCGATACCGAGCCGGTGATCAAACTCGCTTTGCTCGCGGTCGGCGGCCAGGGCGGCGGCGTGCTCGCCGACTGGATCACCGATGTCGCCGAGCGCAATTCCTATGTCGCGCAATCGACCTCGGTCGCCGGCGTCGCCCAGCGCACCGGCGCTACGATCTATTACGTCGAGATGGCCCGCGACACCGGCCGGCTGCCGGTCTTTGCCCTTTCGCCTTCGCAAGGCGATGTCGACATATTGATCGCCGCCGAGCTGATGGAAGCCGGCCGCGCCATCATCAGGGGCTTCGTCACGCCCGATCGCACCACGCTGATCACCTCCTCGCACCGTATCGCCGCGGTGTCGGAAAAGATCGAGCCGGGTGACGGCCGGGCCTCGTCTTCCAAGGTACGCGCGACGGCGGAAGCTGCATCGAAACGCTTCATCGCCTTCGACATGGAAAAGATCGCCGCGGACAATGGCTCAATGATCTCGGCCAGTCTGCTTGGCGCGCTGGCCGGCTCCGACGCATTGCCGTTCACGCGTGAAAGCTATGAGCAAGCGATCGGCGCCGGCGGCCGGGGTGCGAAAGCCAGCCTTGCTGCCTTCGCCGTCGCCTACGACCGCGCGCGCGGTACGACGGCCCCCGCGCCACAGCCGGCAGAACCGGCCACGGTCGTCCCCGCTCCGGGTTCAGGGCGCGTGAGCGGTCCGCCGAACCTGCTGCAGGGTTGGCAGGCGCTGGCCGCCCGCATCGACCTGATGCCCGCGGCGGTGCGCGACATGGCGCTCCGGGGCCTGAGAAAGGTCGTCGACTACCAGGACATCTCCTATGGCGGCGAGTATCTCGACCGGCTCGACCAGGCGGTCGCGCTGGATAGCGCTGAACATGCCCATGCATTGTCCATCGCTGCCGCCAAGCATCTGGCCAACGCGCTGTGCTACGACGACATGATCCGCGTCGCCGATCTCAAGACACGTTCGACGCGTGACCGGCGGGTGCGCAAGGAGGTGGGCGTCAAGGACGGCTCCATCCTGCAAGTGACCGAATATTTCCATCCGCGCATCGAGGAGTTCTGCGGCACCTTGCCGGCGGGGTTTGGCAGCTACATCGAGAACCGGCCGAAACTTGCCGGCTTTCTCGACCGGCGCATCAATCGCGGCCGGCGCATCCGCACCGACAGCTTTGCCGGCTTTGCGGTCCTCTGGTTGATTGGCGGCCTGCGCCGCTGGCGGCGGCGCCTGTTGCGCCACAAGGTCGAGACGGCGCATCTGGAGCGCTGGTTTGCGCTGGCGCTCAGCCACGCGCCTCAGGACTACGCGCTCGCCGTCGAAATCTTGAACTGCCGCCGGCTGATCAAGGGCTACAGCGACACCCACCTCCGCGCCCAGTCCAAATTCGATCGCGTGCTGTCGGCGCTCGATCTGGTCAGGAGCCGCGATGACGCTGCCGACTGGATCAGGCGGTTGCGCGAAGCTGCGCTGAAAGACGAGAAAGGCGACATGCTCGATGGCGCGCTGAAGACGGTGGCATCGTTGTCTGATCATGGTGTGGGAAGAGGTCGAGCTTAGGCTGGTACCTCTACGCTACTGCCGCCGTTTCCCTACTCCCACTGGATTCGCGGATTGAACACGCCGCTTCAAGCGATCGCAGCTCGGCTTCCACCCGGATTGCGGGAAGCGTTGCCGGCGGATCTGCCGGGCGTCAGTCGCGCGATATGGACAGCCCCGAGAGAAGCGGAGCGTACGCGGCGAGCCTGCGGGATACGAACTCTGTGAAGAGCCGCACCCGCTTCGTCTTGCGTGTCTCGCCTTGCGTGAGAAGCCAGAGTGTCCCATGCATGGGCACGTCGATCCCCGGCACCCTCACCAGCAGGGGGTCGGTATCTCCGACGAAGCACGGCAGTTTCGTTATCCCAATCCCCTGGTGCGCCGCGATGATCTGCGTCTCGGCGTCAGGTGTCCTGAACGGTACTCCCGTGACGTGAACTTCTCCCTCGCGCGCCCAGTCCGGAATTCCATGATTGTCTATGCCTATCCATCGGATAGGATCAGGCGTGCCCGCACGCCACGCGGCTAGTCGATCGCGAGACATGTAGACGCCGCTGAACAGCTCCGGTCCCTTCAGGCCGTGAAGATTGAGCGGCAGGGTCTTGCGGTCGGCGACAATGCGGATCGCGACGTCGGCCTCTCGGTTGGTCAGATTTGCCAGCTCACCGGACGACAAGATTTCCATCTCGATGTCGCGATGCAAACGCGCGAAGTCGGCGAGATCCGGCATGAGCAGGTGTGTGGCGAGGAACGGTGGAAGCGTCACCCGCAAAAGTCCGCGCGCGCTCTGGTCACGACCGAAGACGCGCGTCTCCAGCAGGTGCGACGACGCTTCCATCTGGGTCGCGAGATCGAGGACCTCTTCGCCCGCAGCCGTCAGGCGGTAGCCGGAAGGCAGCTTTTCGAACATCTGCGCCCCGAGGCGTTCCTCGAGCTGAGCGATGCGTCGCAGCACGGTCGAGTGGTTCACACCGAGGCGCGCGGCGGCGGCACGCACCGAGCCTCCGCGCGCGGCGGCAAGAAAGTAGCGAACGTCATCCCAGTCGATCATGGTGCATTCCTGCGCAGCGCAGTGCGGCTTGCAAAGCCCATACTAACACGATCAGCCGTAGTTCGTGCGGTCATCGTGGCCTTCAATCATCTAGCTGGATCGTTTTCGCACCAGCGATGTGCGCGATTGCGCACTCACCGCCCGACTTCGGCGAACCCATCTTGAGGCTCTCGCGGGACTTTCCCGTACAGCCAAAGATACGAGACGGCGAAACGAAGGATGCATGACATGAACAGACTGAATGGAAAGACCGCTGTGATAACCGGCGGCGCTACGGGCATCGGCCGCGCCGCAGCCAAGCGCTTTATCGAGGAGGGCGCCTTCGTCTTCATCTTCGGCCGCCGGCAGGAAGCGCTCGACGCAGCCGTGGCCGACCTTGGGCCTAGTGCCCGCGCGGTTAAGGGCTCGGTCTCGGATGAGGCCGACCTGGACCGACTCTACGCTGCGGTGAAGGCCGAGCGCGGAAGCCTCGATATCGTCTTCGCCAATGCCGGGGCAGGAAGCCCGCTTCCGCTCGGCCAGATCACCGCCAGGCACATTGACGAAACCTTCGACACCAATGTGAAGGGTACGATCTTCACGGTCCAGAAGGCGCTGCCGCTGATGAGCCAGGGCGGTTCGATCATCCTGACCGGGTCGAGCGCCGGCACCACGGGCGCTCCGGGGTTCACTGCCTATAGCGCGAGCAAGGCGGCAGTGCGCAACCTGGCGCGGACCTGGGCGGAAGACCTGAAGGGCACCGGCATCCGCGTAAACGTGCTGTCGCCCGGAGCGACGGCGACCGAACTCGCGAAGGAGGCGTTAGGCGAGGAAGGCCAGAAGGCCTACGGCGCGATGACCCCGCTCCAGCGCATGGCCGATCCGGCGGAGATCGGCGCCGCGGCCGCCTTCCTCGCGTCGCCGGACAGCAGCTTCATGACCGCCAGCGAGGTCGCCGTCGACGGCGGCCTGGCTCAACTCTGACCCCCAGCGCGGTCCGTACCTGGCCCGTGCGCAACGAAAGACAAAGAATTATGAAAAAACTCGAAGGCAAGATCGCAGTCATCACGGGCGGAAGCAGCGGGATCGGATTGGCCACAGCCAAGCGCTTCGTAGAAGAAGGAGCGCACGTCGTGATTACCGGGCGAAGAGAGAAGGAGCTGAAGGAGGCCGCAGCCTTCATCATGAAAAACGTTACGACGGTCGTGGGTGACGTGTCGCTCCTGGAAGATCTGGATCGCCTCTATGCCGTCGTGAAGGAGAAACATGGTCATATCGACATTCTCTTCGCCAACGCCGGCGCGGGGACGATCGCACCGCTCGCCGTCGCTACCGAGGCACATTTTGATCAGACCTTCGATGTGAACGTGAAGGGTCTGTTCTTTACGGTGCAGAAGGCCCTTCCCCTGTTCAAAGACGGCGGTTCGATCATCCTGAATTCTTCAGTGTCGAACGTGTTGGGGCTTCCAGGGTTTAGTACCTACGCCGCGAGCAAGGCGGCTGTACGCAACTTCGCGCGCGCTTGGACACTGGAATTCAAAGACCGCAAAATCCGCGTCAATGCAATGAGTCCGGGACCAATCGAAACGCCGGCCTTGGAGACAACGGCTGGCCTTACGCCTGAGCAAGCCGAGCAAGCGGCCGCCCAGTTTGCGTCACAGATCCCAATGGGCCGCAGGGGCAAACCAGAGGAAATCGCTGCTGCCGTCACGTTCCTCGCCTCCGATGAAAGTTCTTTCGTCACCGGCGTGGATCTCGCCGTCGACGGAGGCATGGCGCAAGTCTGATCCCGGCATTAGCACCAAGATCGGAGAAGCACTATGAACTATGCAATCGTAGGATTCGGCAATATCGGACAGGCCCTTGCCAAGGCGTTTGCCCGAAACGGCATCGAAGTTTCCGTTGCAACCACACGCGACCCGGAAAGCTTTGCCGCCGATGCGGCCGCGATCGGACCCACGATCATCCCCAAAAAACTGGCGGAAGCCATCAAGGCAGACATCATCTTTTTGGCTGTCCGCTTCGAGGCGCACCCGGATGTCGCGAAGGCGCTCCCCACCTGGCAGGGGAAGACGATCATCGATGTGACCAATGCCTATGGCGTGCCCCCGGAGGAACTGGGAGGACAACCTTCTTCCAAGTTCATCGCGCAGGCCTTCTCTCGCGCAAAACTGGTCAAGGGCTTCAACCATTTGGTCGCCCCGGTGCTTGATCAGGATCCGGCCGTACATGGTGGCCGGAGGGTCGTGTTCCTGGCAAGCGACGATGACGCTGCCGCAACACAGATTGGGGAGCTTGCGGAAAATCTCGGTTTCGCGCCGATCAAGCTTGGCGGGGTGTCGGAAGGTGGCCTGCTGGTCCAGGCGCGCGGAAACAGCTGGGGTCATCTGATCTTCAAGGACCTGGTCAAATTCGACTGACGAGCGCGACGTCCTCGGCAAAGAGACGACGCACGCGATCGGAACTCGGATCGGATCAAGCCCGATCCGATCCGAGCAAATGGAGAAATCACTATGAGCACCGAGAAGAATATCCACTCCTAAGGAGATTTCGATGTACGACCAATCCAAGGTGTCCGAATTAATCCGGTTCGCACGAATCGAGGCGGGCTCCACCGTGATCGACGTCTACCCTGGCGACGGAGACTGGACGCGCCTCTTCTCCGACATCGTCGGATCAGAGGGGCGGGTCTACAGCTTCGTGCCGGCCGAAGTCGCCCACTTCAAGAACGATCCGGTCGGCCTCATGCGGACGCTCGCGAAGGAGCCGGGCCGAGAGAACGTCGAAGCCGCCTCGGCGGACCTCGTCGCGATGCCGGAGGTCACGCAGGCAGCCGATGTCCTATGGCTGCACCTGTTTTACCACGATCTTCACACCGCCCTGATCCAGAAGAAAGGTGCGACGGCGGCCGACTTCAATCGAGCTGTCTACAAGCGGCTGAAACCCGGTGGGTCCTACGTCATCGTTGACCACGCCGCCGCCGCTGGGTCGGGCACGAGCGACCTCAGTCGCTGCATCGGATCGACTGCATTCGTCCGCGAGGAGGTGGAGGCGGCCGGCTTCGTACTGGACGCGGAAAGCACCGTGCTGGTGAATAATGATGACCCGCACTCGATCAAGGTGTTCGATCCCGCGACCAAGGGCGAGACCGATCGCTTCGCGTTTCGGTTCGTGAAGCCCTGACAGCTCCCGGGCGCCGACTTCATGTCGACCTCCCATTGAGTCCATCAACTCGGGTTCGCACCCGTCAAGCTGGGAAAGCTCAACGAGGATGGCGCGCTGTGCACGCACGCGATGCGGCAGCGCCTTGAAGGCGTCCGAGGTGATGATGGCCACAGGTTCTGGAGCACACCTGCCGCAGGTTCCTGATCTGAACCTGATGAAATGACGGAAGTCGCCGCGCCGTTTAGGGAGCCGGCGCATCCCCTCAGGATGCGCCGGGACAAACGGTTCAAGAATGGTGGATTTCCGTTCCCAGCACCTTCAGGCATTCACGGATGAATGCCGCAAGCGCGGTCCAGCCTTTGGCTGAAACCATGGTCCCATCGACATAGGCGTCGGTGGGAGACAAATCGATATAAGTGCCGCCGGCAAGCGTCACCTCCGGCTCGCAAGCGGCGAGCGCCGCCACCTTCTTGCCGCGCACGACGCCGTCCACCGCGATCAGAATCTGGACGCCATGGCAGATCGTGAAGATCGGCTTTTTTGCCTCGTGGAAATGGCGCACCATCGCTTGTATCCGCTTGTCGGTGCGGATGTATTCGGGGCCACGACCGCCGGCGCAATACACAGCGTCGTACTGGCTCAGCTGCCTCTCGGCGTCGGCGAAGGTCTTGTTGATCAGCGCATTGTGGCCGGGCTTTTCGGTGTAGGTCTGATCGCCCTCGAAATCGTGCAGCGACGTCTTGATCATGTCTCCGGCGCTTTTGTCGGGGCACACGACATGAACGGTGTGTCCCACCGCTTCCATCGCCTGCTGATAGACGAAGATTTCATACTCCTCGGTGAAATCACCGGTCAGCATCAGGATTTTTTTGGCTGGCATGTCTTTTCCTCTCGGCTTGTTTCAGGGGCGAGGTGCACTGCGCGCCTCCTTCCCGGTATCGAAATCGGCTCAGAACGGGGAGTAGAATTCGTAGGCGGCAGGCTGGGCGAACAGCGGCGCGCCGCGCTTGAGGGTGCCTCGGGCAAGCAGCATCGCCAGGCTACTCGAACGCAGGCAGGAGCCTGTCCCGCGAATTTTCGATGTGCGCACGCATGGCTTTTTCGGCGGCGTCCGGATCGCCCGCGGCAAAGGCAGCGAGAATAGCCTCGTGCTCGTCGAGCGCCTCTTCGGTCACCCTGGAGTGATACATCAGCCGGAAGATATGGAAGTGGGTATGCTGGTGATTCAGTGTCTCGCGAATGAGTTCGTTTTGGGCGAACTCGACGATCTTGTCGTGGAAGATCGCATCCTGACGGGCGAAGTTCGAATAGCGCAGGCGTTCGTCTTTCCCCACCCGTCGGGCCATGACGCCAGCCGCCTCCTGCAGCGCGGCAAGGCGCTCGCCGTCCATTGTTGCGGTGGCTTTGGCCGCGGCGGCAGGTTCAAGCAATAGACGCAGCTCGTAAAGTTCGTCGAAGCGCCGGCGGGTGATTTGTGGGGCGGCGCGATAGCCGATCAGGTGGGTTTTCAGAACCAGCCCTTCCCCCTCCAGCCTGCCAAGCGCTTCACGAATGGGGGTATGTGAGACGTTGAATTCCTTGACGAGATTGTCGACGGTGATGCGCGATCCCGGAGCAATCCTCAAGGACATGAGCTGCGCGAAGATTGCTTCGTAAACGTCGCCGGCCAGACTGTTGGCGCGCTGGATACGACCCCTGGCACGGGCTTCATTGTCAACCGTCAGGTCCGTGTTCTGCATCGTTTGCCTCTTGACAGAACCACCCACTAACACGATGCTCCGCGAAACTCAATCCTATATCCTATACGATTTTATTAGAGGGCATCGCATGATTATGACCTGCAGCGCCGAGGTCGGCCTCTGGCACGAAGCCAAGCCTGTCGGCTTCCAACCCGTCTTCGCAGGATCTTGTGCATGAGCTTGTTTGCAGCGGCGCGCCTGCCGAGCGAGATTCTGTTCGGCAAAGGCCAGCGCCATGTCCTGCCTGCCATCGCCGCCAAATATGGGCGCCGCGCGTTCGTCTGTACCGATGTGCGCTTCGCGGCGACGTCGCAGTTCGCCGAGATTCTCGCTGGCTTGCACAACGCGGCGATCGAGACGTTGGTCTTCGACCGAACGCTGCCGGATGTGCCGCGCGACAGCGTCGCCGCCTGCATTGCGGAGGCGAAGGGTTTCAAGCCCGACGTGGTGATCGGAATCGGGGGCGGCAGCTGCCTCGACATGGCCAAATGCGCTGCACTTCTGCTCAGCCATGGCGGCAAGCTCGAGGACTACTATGGCGAGTTCAAGGTACCCGGCCCTACCCTTCCGGTAATCGCAGTGCCGACGACGGCTGGAACAGGCTCCGAGGTGACCCCCGTCGCCGTGATCTCCGACCCGGATCGGACGCTGAAAGTGGGTATCGCCAGTCCGCATCTCATCGCGGCAGTGGCGCTTTGCGATCCGGATCTGACGGTGACCTGTCCACCGTCCTTGACGGCGATCGCCGGCGCCGACGCGCTGACGCACGCAATCGAGGCCTATACAGCGGCCAAACGCGGCGTCGACCCTCATTTGCCGCAACAGCACGTGTTCATCGGCAAGAGCGCTCTGACCGACCATTTCGCGCTTCTGGCCATCAGGCTGCTCGGCCGCAGTCTGGAAAAGGCATATCGCGACGGATCGGACGAGGATGCGCGCGCCGACGTCATGATGGGAGCGCTGGCCGCCGGTTGCGCCTTCGGTACGGCGGGAACGGCCGCCGCCCATGCGGTGCAGTATCCCGTTGGCGCGCTTACCCACACCCCGCATGGCCTGGGAGTGGCCACGATGCTGCCCTATGTGATGGCCTACAACCTGGCCGCAGCAGCCGCGGAGATTGCGGAAGTCGGCACTGCTCTTGGCCTTTCCCTTCAGGGCGGCGGCGCCGATGCCTTGGCGCACGCCACCATCCGGGAGGTGAGCCGGCTGTTTGGCGCCATCGGCATCACGCCGACATTGGCCGAACTGGGTCTTCCCGAAGACAAGATCGACTGGACGGCCGAGCAGGCGCTGGGCATCGACCGGTTGATCAAGAACAATCCCCGCCGGTTCGACCTTGCCGCGATGCGACGGCTGGTCAGGGCTGCTTATGACGGCGACATGTCCGCCACCATGATGTGACCGACCAGGAGTTCATCCAATGAACATTGCCGCAGGCATATCCGACGAGGATCAAGATATGTTCGACTACGCCACGGTCTCGCACGGTCTCTACATTGGCGGACGCTGGCGGCCTTCATCGGAGGGTCGCGTGATCGAAGTGGTCGATCCCTCGACTGAAGCCGTGATCGCTGCGGTTCCCGATGCAACGCTCACTGATGCCGCCGCCGCCGTCGACGCTGCCGCGAAGGCGGCGGCCGGCTGGCGCGAGACCCCGCCACGCAGGCGATCGGAAATCCTGCGGCGCTGCTTCGAACTGATGACCGAACGGATGGAGACGTTGGCTGCGCTGATCTCGCTGGAGAACGGCAAGGCGCTGCGCGATGCGCGCGGTGAAGTCGCCTACGCCGCTGAGTTTTTCCGCTGGAACGCCGAGGAGGCGGTCCGCATCAGCGGCGAGTTCGGCCTTGCACCCTCGGGCGCGAACCGGATCATTGTCGACTACCAGCCCATCGGCATTTGCGTGCTCATCACGCCATGGAATTTCCCAGCCGCCATGGCGACACGTAAAATCGCTCCGGCGCTGGCGGCCGGCTGTACGGTGATCCTGAAGCCCGCCAGCGAGACACCGCTGACGGCCTATGCGCTTGCGGCGCTCTACGAGGAAGCCGGCGTGCCGCCCGGCGTCGTCAACGTCCTGACGACCTCGACCCCCGGACCGGTGACGGCGGCCATGCTGGCCGATCCGCGCGTGCGAAAGCTGTCCTTCACCGGCTCGACCGGCGTCGGGCGCGTGCTGCTGGCCGAAGCCGCAAAGCACGTCATTTCCTGTTCCATGGAGCTTGGCGGCAACGCACCCTTCATCGTCTTCGACGACGCCGACCTGGAAGCCGCCCTCGACGGTGCGATGGTTGCCAAGATGCGCAACGCCGGCGAAGCCTGCACGGCCGCCAACCGGCTTTACGTCCAGGCCGGCATCCATGATGCCTTCGCGGAAGGCTTGAGCAAACGCATGGCGGCACTCAACCTGGGCCCGGGCACAGACTCAGACACAGAATGCGGGCCGATGATCACCAGGAAGGCTGTGCACAAGATCGACCGGCTTGTGCAGGACGCCGTTGCCCGCGGCGCCAAAATCCTGTGTGGCGGCGGCGTATCTGAAGGCAGAGGCTTTTTCTATCCGCCAACGGTGCTCAAGGACGTGCCGGCCGACGTTGCCATGGCTCACGAGGAGATCTTCGGTCCCGTGGCGCCGATCAGTCGCTTCGACAGCGAGGCGGAGGTCATCGCCAAGGCCAACGACACAGAATACGGTCTCGCGGCCTACATCTACACGCGCGACCTGGCCAGAGGAATGCGCGTGGCATCAAAGATCGAGTCGGGCATGATCGCGCTCAACCGCGGCCTGATGTCGGATCCGGCGGCGCCCTTCGGCGGAGTCAAGCAAAGCGGGTTGGGGCGAGAAGGCGGCCAGAAGCATGGCGTTGCCGAGTTCATGGAGGCCAAGTACATCGCCGTGACCCTGTGAGCGGACATCACGCCAAAGATCCGTTTCGCATTCGCGATCATGTGGTCGAGTTCGACGACATGGTCGCCGAGATCGTTCGCAGAAGCGAGGACACCAGGGCGAATGTTCCCATGGTCGCCGATGTCGCCTACGGGGCTGACGCCACCGAAACCGTGGATCTGTTCTTTCCCGAGGGCAAACGGGACCGCCTGCCGGTGCACATGTTCATCCACGGGGGCTATTGGCGCATGTTCTCCAAGCGCGACTATTCCTACGTCGCCGAGACCGTTACGAACGCAGGTGCGATCGCGGTCATTGTCGACTACGCGCTGATGCCGACCGTCAGGATGGCCAGGATCGTCGACCAGGTGCGCCGCGCCAAGCGATGGGTATTTGACAATGTCGCACACCATGGCGGCAATCCCGGCCTGCTGACCGTTAGCGGTCATTCCGCCGGTGCGCATCTGGCAACAATGCTTTTCGACGGTGACGAGCGGGCTTCCGGCATCAAAGCTGCGCTGCTGCTTGGCGGCCTTTACGACCTGAAGCCATTGCAGATGTCGTTCCTTGCCGCCGAGATCGCGATCACCGACGAGGAGGCCCGCCGATTCTCGCCCATCGATCACAGTTTCGATCCATCCGTGGGCGTAGATATCTTGGTCGGCGCCGATGAAACGCCGCCGTTCCACAGCCAGGCCGCACTCTTCACCGACCACCTTGACACACAGGGACTGACTGTTTCGCGCACGACCCTTGGCGGGGCCAATCACATGAGCAGCGTCCGTGACCTTGGCTTGGCTGGTACCGACTGCTGGCCCGCGTCGTGGCCGCCTGAGACTTCCGCCAGAAGCGCTGCTGGACGCGACCGTTCAGCAAAGTAGCGTCGCAGCATCGGGTACCGACAGCGGTGGCCAATCTCCCGCCACCGGTCCCCATACCGTAAGCCCGCCGTCGATGTCGACGTCGACGTGGTTCATGCTTTCCAGCGTGATTGAGCTTGATAACCGATGTCGGCGATCGCCGCCATGCCGGCAGCGCAGTTGAGTTCTCAAAGCCAACCGGCCAAAGATGCCCCTCAGGGGAGAGCGGGCCGGCGTTCCGTAACCTCGCCTTCAGAATATGATAGCCCGCGGCACCCGGAGAAGGGAATCTGCGCTCTCAAACCAGCATCGACTGCTGGGCGGAGATCCCAGCCGTCGCGCCGTGCGATATTGCCAGGGTGACCGATGGCGGCGTGAGGGGGTTGGCGAGGTCGCCCGCGGCGTAGATGCCGGGCATGCTGGTTTCGCGGCGCTCGTCGACCTTGAGGATTACGCCGAGGGGCGTATCGACCGTGGCGAGGCCCAGTGATTCGTGCAGGCTTGCGGACGGCTTGTTGCGCGGATGCGCGAACAGGATGTCGACCGCGACATTGGGGCCGGTATCGAGCTTGACGGTGGCGTTATGCCCCCCGTGATGGGCGATCTCGCTGATCCGGCCGTCGACGACAGGTATGTTGCGGCGCGCCAGACCGGCCCGGATATCGGGCGGAATGTCGTGACCATCAGCGAAGACCGTCAACCTGTCGGTCCAATCGTGGAACAGCCTGACCTGACTCATCGACTGTGGGCCGGACCAGACGAGGCCCCAATGCTGGCCGGCGACTTCAAAGCCGTCGCAATAGGGGCAGGGCACGATGGACGTGCCCCAACCTTCGGCAAAGCCCGGAACATCAGGCATCTGGTCGGCGACGCCATAGCTCAGGATCAGGCGGCGCGCGCCGAGGCTTCCGCCATCGCCAGTGAGGACGGAGAAATCGTCGATGGCCCCGGAGAGGCTGTCGGCCCGGGCATTGACCAGCTTGATCGTGGGATAGCGCGCCAGCTGCCGCCGCGCCTCGGCCAGGATGTCCAGCGGTGGCTTGTGATCGTGGCCGAGCAGGCCATGCGAGTGGCCGGCGAAGCGGTTGCGCGGCAGGCCGGTATCGAGAACGGTGACCTTACGGCGGGCACGGCCGAGTTGCAGGGCGCCGGCGAGACCGGCAAAGCTGCCGCCGATGATGATGACGTTATCCATGATGGGCTCCGTGTTGTGGATGAGGGGCTGGTTGGACCTGGTTGAAACCTACCCATCGGCTTGCGCATTTCAGAAACTACATGGTATCGTAATCCGATAATTAGGATACTGTCAAGGACTGGAATTGTCGTGACCGAAAATAGCCAGGGCCGGCGCGGCCGGCCCGCCAACGAGGCGCTTGGCCAAACGATACTCGACGCTGCGTCCGAACTCTTTGTGGAATTGGGTTTTCAAGCGACCACATTGGACAAGGTCGCGCAGCGGGCGAAGATATCCAAACTCAGCATCTATCGGCACTTCGAGAACAAGGAGGCGCTGTTCAGCGCGGCCATCGCGTCCGGCTGCCATCAGTTGTTTGCACCACAGGCCCTTCTTGAAGGCGTCGGCGGTTCGGTCGAAGATCAGCTCATGGCGGTGGGATCATCCCTGCTTCGGACGCTGTTGAGATCAGACGTCCGCAGTGTCGAAGCCATGGTCATGGCCGACCAGACGAATCCAAGGTCGTTAAGCAAGCTCTATTTCGAAGCCGGCCCCGCCCATGTCATCGCCCAAATCGAGGTCCTGTTGCGTCAGTTGCACGCGAAGGCGGTTCTGAACGTGCCCGATCCTCTCCGGTCCGCCCGCTTGTTTGCCGCGCTTTTCAAAGGATCCGATCTTTTGATTATCGCACGCTTCGATGAGGCGAGAGCGGCGGACGACAACGAAATCGAATCCTATTGCCGGTCGGCCGTCGCCATGTTCATGGCTGCGCACGGCTAGCAGTCTGCCCTGCCCGCTAATCGTTGTATTTCTGCGAAATACTCCGCTAGAGCCGCCGTCGCGATGGCGCCCATCCACCTCGTGTCGATCGCGTCGGGGTCGGACTGCGCGCCCGCCGGTGATCGGCATCTCCTACCTGCTCCGGTCACACAGCGCTGACCCTTGAGCGCCTCGGCCGACCTGTGAGGGAGAGGAAGAGAATGCCGGTTATGGCCGCGAGAATCGAGCAGATGAGGTGTCGATCGCCGCGAAGGGACACCTGCGGACGGACCTTCTTTGGTACACTTGAGTACGTCCATTCGTGGGTGGGGCTCCAGCGGTTCGTGCCCCGACGCGCCCGCGAAGGCCGCTGGTGCCCGCGACAGATCCTTCCAAGGTGCGGGTCTGGAATGGCCCAAAAATTCTCTCGAGCTCCCGGAACATCGGTCCGCCCCTGTGGTTCGACAAGCAGCGGCACAGTCGATCCAACCAGGCATCGGCCCGCTTAGGACAGGCGCGAGGTCCCTACCCACAGATCTTGCGAAAATAGGAGCAAGCTATGCGAGCGTTGGTCTGGCACGGCAAGGAAGACATACGCTGCGATCAGGTTTCGGACCCGGAAATTGAGGATGAACGTGACGCGATCATCAAGGTGACGAGTTGTGCCATATGCGGCTCCGACCTTCACCTCTACCACAACTATGTGCCAGCCATGCTGCCTGGCGACATCATGGGCCACGAGATGATGGGAGAGGTCGTTGAGGTCGGCAAGGGCGTCAACGGCGCTCTGAAGGAGGGAGACCGCATCGTCGTGCCGTTCACCATAATCTGCGGTGAGTGCGACCAGTGCAAGCGACAGAACTTTTCGGTTTGCGAACGCACAAACCGCAAGAAGAATCTCGGTGACAAGGTGTTCGGGCACACCACCGCGGGTCTGTTCGGCTACACTCATTTGACCGGCGGCTATCCCGGGGGACAGGCGGAATACATGCGTGTGCCGTTCGCCGATGCCACGCACGTAAAGGTGCCCGACAGCCTTACCGACGAGCAGGTCCTCTTCCTCGGCGATATTTTTCCTACCGGATGGCAGGCGGCGGCACAGTGCGACATTGAGCCCACCGATACGGTTGCGGTGTGGGGCTGTGGCCCAGTCGGGCAGATGGCCATACGCAGCGCCCTGCTGCTCGGCGCGAAACAGGTGGTGGCGATCGATTGCCTGCCGGAGCGGCTTTCCATGGCCGCGGCCGGCGGCGCCATCGCCATCAATTTCGCCGAGGAAAGTGTCGTCGAACGACTGGGGGAACTCACCGGCGGAAAGGGCCCGGAGAAGTGCATCGATTGCGTCGGCATGGAAAGCCACGTCTCGCTGGCCCAGCCCGATACCGTCTACGATCGCGCAAAGCAGTTGATGCTGATGGAAAATGATCGACCGCACGTTTTGCGTGAGATGATCTATGTCTGCCGGCCGGCCGGCGTGATCTCGATCCCCGGCGTCTACAGCGGGCTGGTCGACAAAATTCCGATGGGACAGGCAATGAACAAGGGGCTCGCCTTCCGAATGGGGCAGACCCATGTCAACCGTTGGACCGAGGATCTGTTGCGCCGCATCGAAGATGGCCAGATCGACCCATCCTTCGTCATCACCCATACCGTGGGGCTCGAGCAGGGACCCGAGATGTACAAGGTGTTTCGCGACAAGCAGGACAGCTGCATCAAGGTTGTACTGAAACCGTAGGGAAATCGTCATGAACGTGATTGCCAAACTTACCAACATCACCCGATCGCCTGGCGATCCCAAAGTGCTGAAGACTGGGCAGAGTGCGGTCGCGGCCTCCGATGGCCTTGCCCGCAAGCTCGGCTGGTTCAGCATCGCGCTTGGCGTCGCCGAGCTGGTTGGCGCCGAGCGGATTGCCGGCGCGCTCGGCATGCGCGGCAAGGAAGACCTGATCCGCGCTTATGGGGCGCGGGAAATAAGCAGCGGCATACTCTCGCTTTCAGTGGACAAGCAGGCCGGGCTTTGGAGCCGGGTGGCCGGCGACGGCCTGGATATCGCGACATTGCTGACAGCATATCGGCATGGCAACCCAAAGCGCGATAATGTAGGCCTTGCGCTTGCCATGGTCGTCGGCATCACATTGCTCGACATCATCGGTGCGAAAAGCGTGACCGCGCGCCACTCTCGGAGGGGGACCAAGCCACGCGACTACAGCGATCGAAGCGGCTTTCCCGGAGGCACTGCCGCAGCCCGGGACCGTGCCCGCTCGCAGCGCAGCCAGAAGGCCGGCGCAGCCTGATAGAGATTGCGGAACCCTGGCGGCATGCGACCTGAACAGGTGGCATCTCGTCAGGCCCTAACGCCAGAGGTGGTAGCTCTCGGCGAGCCGAGTTTGCTGGAACAGAGTGGACCGTCGCGCGGCCGTTCTCGCCGTCTCCTGGGTGACCGCCGCGCATGGGTTGTGTGGCCGGTGCGTTAAAGGCACGAAGCAAGCAGCGATCCGACCGGCATCGAGCCTTCCATGTCTCTTGCCTTGGCAAGGTTCCGGCGATCCTCAGGCCGAGCCGCGTTCGGGAAGCTCGGTCTCTTCCGCCACCCCTTTCCGCAGGTCTCGGCGCAAGCGTTCCGCTTCGTCGGAATTATTATCGTCGTCTGTCCGCTCGAGTTCGCGATCGATTGTCTCGCGCGACCCCTCTGCCGGATCCTGTTGCGGAGATGTGTTCGGGCCGGTTTCGATCTTGCCGTCGCCGGGAACGGTGCGGTCGCGAGACTTCGTCATCTTCAGCTTCCCTTTCATCTGTCATCTGCCTCGGCATCTCCGATGGCATGAATTTTGGCCGCTTCCCTGCCGAACCGGATCGTCGACGCTTTGTTCCGGGAAAGCCCCCGCAGGTTCGTGCTGGTCGGCCCCGGGGCATTGGTCGATGCCCTTGCCGGGAAGCATCCTATGCCAACGAGGTCGGCGGCAGCCTCATCGATGTCGTATCAACATGTGGGCTGTGAAGGCGTTTTCGGCCCGGACACGCGAGCACGCCAGGCTCGCGGCGAGTTTTCGAACCGAAGCAGATGCGCAGCGTAACAGCTGGATGTATACGGAAAAGGCTGCCTCATCCACGACATCGCGCTTTCGGTAATGGCCGGCGGCATGCTCGCCTGGGCGGTCCGGCAGCTGGTAGCGAACTGGTCATAGGCCTTTGCAAAGCCGCGTCGATGAAGCGGGTGCGGTAGCGCTGGTCGGTGTAGCGTCGAGGCATCTGTCAACCGGAGACAAGCGCGACCGCTTTTGGGACCTCACTGTTTTTTCCACCGGGACTCGACATCTCACTATCATAGTTGATTGTGGCTGCCGGTGACCCTGCGTAATGGATAGCCATTCCAACTCTCCAACAGGAAAACGGTATGTTGTATCCGGGTCGGTTTTTGGGGCCAAGCGAGATTGAGATGCTCGCCCAGGTTTGTCACACGGTCTGCAAAGAGCGCGCCCTACCTCTTGCTTCGCAGAACGGAGAGCGCATAGCTGCGCATATACTCAGGCTGTTTATGAATGGCTTGATTGAGCAGAATGAACTGCTCGATGCTGAGAGGAACTGGGCTCTTCGGCTTGACCGTTCGGTCCAGCAGACGATGTCAACTACACGCACATGAGAGGCCGCGGGACCCAGTTTGGTAGTCGGAAAGCCGCCAAGGCCGGTTGGGAACAAACCTGACATTTGAGCGTTTGTAGAGCCCTTTCACCGGGCAACTCACCGAAATGCTTCTTGCCGTGCATGATGCGATGTCTACGGCCGTTTTGGCGGGCAGGAGCGCCAATGCGGAAGTATTCGGTGTGGTCGACCTCACCAACAAGGCTGAGGTCGACATCGGCATCACCAGCTTGGGAAGAGCCATCCAGTTCGTGGCCAACGCCTCGGTGCTTGGCTATGACATTCGCGGCGCCATGGTCTTCTATGGCTCGCCCGGCACCCCGAGCCTAAGGGCGAGAGAGTGCGAGCGCTTGTGGGCGCAGTTTGGCGGCGCGCTTCTACAGCCGTAGCTCTATCAGGACGTTCGCCCCACCCGTTTCATGGTATGAACGCGTACGGAGCTGAGGCGCTACCCAGCCAGAGCGGGAATGGCTCAGTGCTAGGTCTAGCGCGCGACCGCACCAAGCAGCTTTTCGGTGAACGGCTTTGAGCGGTTGGGCCAGCGTGAGAGCGTCCGGCCGCATACCTGCCGCTGCCTGCTTTCATGTGACTGGGCGGGGCTATCGGGGAGCCCGGTTTACCGCTGGGTCGGGCCCTTAGCCGAGGGAAGCACAGTACGGCAACCCCGCTCTTTGCTGGCTAACATCCTTCCGCTCTCAGGGACCGGACCATGCGCACAACAACAGGGTCATACGGTTTCTTTTCGGATTTCCGATAATTCATTGTGAAAAGCGCGGCACGCCGGTTGCAGACCATAATTGCACGGACGTAGCGAATCTCGCCATTCTTGACCCCGGAGTAGCTGGCCCATTTCGGGGCTAGGCGCCGATAGGTCAGTCGCCAACCGGCCTTTTCGTCCTCGATCATGCGATGTTCAATCTCGGCGCGAAAACTTGCTTTGCCCAGTCGCGCGCCCCAAACGACCAGAAACGCGTCTCTTGGGCCCTGAAAAGCCGCGCCCTGCTCCGAATTCTGGGTCAGGACGAAATTCGGAGGAATATCGAAACTAAAGCCAAGCTGTCGGACGCCGAAGGGCTGCCACGCCTCGGCCTGAAGCAACGTGGTCCAAAAGAGAAAAACTGTAAGTCCCAGCAGGAGGCGTCGCATTGCTCTGATTTAGCGCTGGCTAACATGGTGTCCAGACGACAGAGGTCCGTGACATAAAAGATATGCATCATGGCCGCGCAGCATATGGACGCGGGATTCGCGATTGACGGCGTGCGGTCGAAACGGCTTCCGTCCCACGAAAGGAGAGGACGCAGAGGGAATTGGTGCGTCGGTATGATCGACTGGCAGAAAATTGGCGAGGCCGAATGTCCAACGTTCATTGCCCGCAAAATGGGCGCCGGCTTCCTCTTGTGCCTAGGGAAGAAGAGCCGAAATTATTCCCTGGCGAAGACCCTGATCTACCTCAGACGGGGGGCATGCCCTGTAACTTCGCCGTGACCTGATCCCCTTCGGGGAACAATCAGATCGAGCTCCAGTTTGGCCTTCCAAGCGAAGGCACTGATGGAGCATGCCATGAGATTTCCACACAGCACGACGGCCGCGGCCGCCGTTTTCATTGCCCTGACCTCCCCCGCGCTCGCCCAGAAAAGCGGAACACCATCACCCTCGACACCTGCACCCGCTCCGGCAACCGAACCGCCGGCCGCCGGACAGTTGCCGGATGCGACCGGACAAGCGGATGCACCAACACGCGAAATGATCCGCCAGATGGTTGAGCAAGCTGTCCGGGAGAGAATGCAGCAGGATCGCGGTTCCGAAGAAGGTTTCCGCGAGGAAGATAGTCGCAACTATCAAGGCGATCGCAACGAGGGTGCTGACCGCCACGATGAAGATGGCGGCCGTTGGCAGAACCACGGTGGCCGCGATCGTGGACACAGAATGGCTGGACGCTGGCATCATCAGCTGATGCGCGGTGCCGGCATGCGACTGATGTTCGGGCTGTTGGACACCGATGGCGACGGATCGGTTTCCGAGGACGAGGTTCAACGCGCGGTGGGCAGGATGTTCAGTAGCATTGACGAGAATGGTGACGGCAAGATCGATGCGGACGAGATCCAGTCCTTCATGCATGGCTCCAGCATGCATGGCACTGATAGCGAGGACACGCCGTAGCTGCCTTCAAAGTGAATGCCCTCCCTCGGACAAAGCGGGCGAGCGCCTGGCGGTCGAATTCGAAGCGGTGTCTCTTGGCTATAGGCGCGGCGGCCCTAACAGCACCCTCCAGCCTTGCGTTATTCCCGCAGTCCCGCGAGACGCCAGCCGTGACAAAAAAAGGCTGCGCAGTGCTGATCAAGGAACGATCGAAGCCGACCAACGCAGGGTCACTCGGGCGCCCGGTCCTCCAGCAGAACGAAGGATGCGGCGATCAAGTCGTCGCCATTGATACGTCCTTGGCTGTCCTCCAACATAGTTGCAACCTTGTGGAAGGCCATCATTTCACCCGCGTCAATCTGCGCTTCACGCATCTTGGCTGTGAGATCAGCCACGCGATTTCCTAACGAATGTGATTTTGCAGTCTCGCAATTCGACATGATTAGTCATCCTTTGCCTTGGGGTTTCACGCTGCCGAACGCAATGCTTCAGCGGATGTTCCGAATTTGGCCATCAGTCTTATGGGATAGGACTTGCGTCTGATGGCGGTTGGAAGAAGCCCGAACGGCGGAACACGCAGCCGGACGCCGAATTGGAAACCCACCGTCGATCGAAGTCCCTTGTCGCCGGTTGAGATCCCGCCATCTTCACTGTCGAGAGGGTGGCGGGATCGCCTTCCGAGGAGCGAGCGCATATGAGGTAATAGATATTTGGCAGATGTACTCACGGCCATCCTGCTCGCTTCTTTTGTCTGCGCATGTTCATTCTTTTCGGGAAACCCCATCTCTCCAACAACACGCAACAACCGCGTTGCTACCCACGATTGATGCGATGACAACTGCATCAACAAAGCAAAGCCTCTTCGCCTAAGGTGCGATTGCCGCGGGCTTTTTCGACTTGAAGGTCGTCCAACGCGCCCGGTGGTCAGGCCATGGCGTTCAGCGGGAGCCAGGTAGACTCATCGCGAAAATCCCGCAGCGAGGCATGTCGCAAGTCCTCCTCGCCGCGTGCGGATACTGGAATCCGCCTGGCTCGTTGTGACAGGCATGCGAAGATGAGTGTCGGCGCATGGACGCGGAAAAACCCGCCAGCGTGAGCCAGCGGGCCTTGTGATGGGATGGCCCGCGCGTGCGGTCAAGGCTGCGCGGGCCGACCATGATGAATGAGGGGACATCTTGGTCACCGGCACGACCGATGAAGAACGAGCCGGGTGTGACAGAACACCCTTGGAGCGAGGATGTTCCCGTCCGCACAAAAAAGCTCGCCGGCGTGAGCCGGCGGGCAGTCGCTATTTTGCCGTCAAGCGGACAGACCGCTTGCGGCCCACCCACTGCAGCATTTTTCCACTTTGAGCCGAAATCATTCTCAACTATGGTTCGCCAGGCTTAAGGCATGGGGGATTGCCGATGGTTTTATCACGCAGGGGTGTCGTGCTCGGCGGTCTGGCGCTGGTCGCGGTCGGCGGAACCAGCAATATTGTTCAAGCCGCGGGGGCAAAATCCTTTTTCGCCGGTACCGCCAGCGATAACGATTTCGTCTATCGCAAGACCAACTTCGCCAAGATCGACAAGAGATGGCATCGCCAGATCGTCAAGTATTTCAGCAGCGAGCCGGTCGGCACCGTCGTGGTCGATACCCGCCACCACTTCCTCTACCTCATCATGGAAAATAAGACTGCCATCCGCTACGGCGTCGGCGTCGGCAAGGAAGGCTTCAAATGGTACGGCCGCGCGACGATCGATCGCCGCGCGCTGTGGCCGCAATGGGTCCCGCCCCCCGAAATGCGCGAGCGCAAGCCGGACCTGCCGCCCATGATCGCGGGCGGCGCGTCCAACAATCCGCTCGGGCCGCGAGCGCTCTATCTGTACCGCGACGGCGCCGACATCGGCTACCGCTTGCATGGCACGCTGGAGCCATGGAGCATCGGCACCGACGCTTCCAGCGGCTGCATCCGCATGTTCCCCGAAGACATCATCGACCTCTACCAGCGGTGCCCGATCGGCACCGCGGTGGAGGTCCTGCCGCACATCGCCGACCAGGCGCCCGCTTCCACCACTGTCGAATGATTGGCGCATCATGAACCGCATGATTGAAAACACGCGCCGGCTGCTCGCCGCCGGCCTGCTGGTTGTGGCCACATCCTGCTCGACCAGCAACACGCTGGCCCCGTCGACGCCCGACGTCACCAACGCCGAGATTGCCGGCTTCCAGAACGTGCAGCCGGGCAGCGAGGAGGATTTTATCCTCAATGTCGGCCGCCGCACCTACTTCACGAAAGGTTCGGCCGCGCTCGATTCTGTCGCCAAGGCCACCCTCGACACCCAGATCGCCTGGTTGACAAAGCATCCGCGCTGGCTGCTCAAGCTGCAGGGTTTCGCCGACGATCCCGGCGCAAGCGAAACGGCGCTGTCACAGCAGCGCGCCGATGCGGTGATGGACTACCTCGCCGCCGGCGGCATAGACCGGAACCGCATGTGGGCCAAGGGCTACGGCAAGGACAGGCTGGTCCGCGACTGCCCCGACTCCGCCTGCAGGTCGCAGAACCGCCGCGTTGTGTCTAATTTGCGCGATGAGAGGGACGAGTCGTAGAGGCTGCTGTTTTGCTGGTCGCCAAATCAGTCTCACAACGCGACGGCGGCATGGCTGCAATGCGCCTATCGGGGACATTCACCCAGCGTTTGCCCCTCCCCGAAAGCTGACGCTCCGGTTGAACCCGGAATGAAGTCAGCTTCCCGTCTACCAACCTCCGGTTCAGGGTCTGGTGGGAGGCTTCGGCATCCGCCTCGACCAGTTTGCGGACGTGGCGGTTGTCCGCGATCCTGATCGGCATGAGCCTCGCCACATGTCGGTGTGCTACGGGGAGTGGGCGCCGTGGAGCTGGCAGGTACGCTCGCTCAAAGCATCGGCCGTCCGCCGGTGACCTCGTAGAGTGCGCCGGTGGTGTAGCTCGATCCTTCCGAGGCAAGCAGCACATAGGTCGCTGCAAGCTCTGCCGGTTGCCCGGGACGCTTGAGCGGCGTGTTCTTGCCGAACTCCTTGACCTTCTCAGAGGGCATTGTCGACGGGATCAGCGGCGTCCAAATCGGCCCGGGAGCGACCGCGTTTACCCGAATGCCGCGTTCAGCTACCAGTCCTGCTAGTCCGGCGGTGAAGTTGGCGATCGCTCCTTTGGTAGTGGCGTAGGCAAGCAGTGCCGGCGATGGACTGGTCGCGTTGATCGAGGATGTGTTGATGATGGTCGAGCCGGGTTCCATGTGCTTCACTGCTTCCTGGGACAGATAGAACATCGCATAGACATTGGTGCGAAAGGTGAGATCCCATTCCTCCGCGCTGATGTCCTCCAGCTTCTCGAACGACGCCTGGTGGGCTGCATTGTTGACGAGGATGTCCAGGCGCCCGCATTCATCGATAGCTCGCTGCACAAGCGACCGCGCGAAGATTTCGTCCGAGATGTCGCCGCGTGCGAGCACCGCCTTGCGCCCCGCTTCCTCGACCAAGCGCGCCGTCTCCTGCGCATCTTCGTCCTCTTCAAGGTAGGAGATGATGACGTCGGCGCCTTCGCGTGCAAACGCGATAGCCACCGCCCGGCCGATGCCCGAGTCCGCGCCGGTGATCAGCGCGACGCGGTCCGTCAGCTTACCGCTGCCGCGATAGCTCTCCTCTCCGTGGTCGGGCCGTGGATCCATCTCGTCGGTGTAGCCGGGCATGTCCTGCTGCTGTTCGGGAAGCGGCGGCTGAGGATATTTCTGCTGGGCATCCTGCATGTCAGGTCCTTTTTTGGCTGGAGTTGCGGTTGTGTCGATCCGGTTCCGTGATCGGTCCCTTGGCGGCTTTCGAGCCACCGCCCCATTCCTCGGCCTTGCACGCTTGGTCGCCGCCCATGAGGTCCGGCGAACTGCGATTTGCGGTGCCGCTGTCGGTCTTGTTCAACTCGTGCTCCTTCTTGCGTGTGGTCAGTCTTTGTCGCCGGCGGTAATCATCGACCTCAGCGGCTCTTGCGCCACATTCGCCTCGATTTCCGCGCGTCCGGGGGTATCCGGTAGCGCCTTGCGGAAATTTCTCGCATAATCCGGTGGCATCTTCGGTGGCATCATCGGTTCGTACGGATCGACCACGGCCTCGATGACCACCGGACCCTCAGCAGCCAGGGCAGCGTCGAGAACGCCTTCCACCTCCTCGGCGCGAGAGACGCTGTAGCCGATGCCGCCCATGGCTTCGGCGGCCATGGCGAAGTCGATGGGCTGGAGTTCGCAGGCGAATTGCGGGTTACCGAGGAACATCATCTGCTCCCAGGCGATCTGATTGAGCATGCCGTTCTTGAGCACGAGCACCTTGAGTGGGACCCGGTACCGAACTGCCGTCGAGAACTCGCCGAGTTGCATCGCGAGACCGCCGTCGCCGACGACCGCGAAGACCGGCCGGCCGGGAAAGGCCAGGCCCGCGGCGATCGTATAGGGCAGTCCGCATGCCATCGAGGCCAGCGCGCCCGAGACGCCGAAGGCCTGCCCGTCACGCAGCTCGATATGGCGGGCCGCCATCTCGGTGTTCTGGCCGGAATCGGCAACCAGGATCGCATCATCGGGCAATCGTTTCCCAAATGCGCGTGTAACCACCTGGGGCTTGAGCGAAGTGGCGGCCTTTTGCTCCGACTGCGCCATCATCTCGCGCCAGCGTCGCATGCCCGCCTGCGCCTTCTCGAGGAAGCTGCGATCATCCTTGCGCTTCAGGCGCTTGTTCAGCAATCGCAGCGTCACGGCGGCATCGCCGGCAAGGCCGGCCTCAACGGGATAGCGCAGGCCGATGCGCTGCGGGTCGCGCTCGATCTGCACCCCGCGCGCCTGTCCCGGCTTCGGGTAGTATTCGATGTAGGGAAAGGTCGAGCCGACGACGAGCAGCGCGTCACATTCCTCCATGATTTCCTGCGACGGCAGCGTGCCGAGAATTCCGATGCCGCCAGTCGTCAGCGGGTGATCGTCGGGCAAGGCAGCCTTACCGAGCAAGGCCTTTGCGACGGGGGCACCAACCAGCTCCGCCGTCTCTTCCAACTCGTGCCTGGCACCAAGCGCGCCCCGACCGGCGAGGATCGCGACCTTCGTCGCCCCGTTCAGGATCTCGGCGGCTTTCGCAAGTTGTTCTTCGTCGGGAAGCCTGCTTCCTTCGAACCAACGATCCGGCGTATGCGACGGTTTGTTGCGCTTCGAGCGCTTGGCCTGGTCGAGCGTGTGCTCCTGCACATCGCTGGCGATCGACAGATGCGCAACGCCGCGACGTGCCAGCGCCGACCTGCAGGCGAGACCGGCCAGGCTTTCCATATGCGCCGCGTCGGAGACCTGCGCGTTGAAGACGGCGACATCGCTGAAGACGCGCGTCAAGTCGACATCCTGCTGGGTGAAGGTCTCGATGAGGTCGTGGAACTGCATGCCGGTAATGGCGAGCACCGGCGCTTGGTCGAGCTTGGCATCGTAGAGTCCCGTCAGGAGGTGTGTGCCGCCAGGGCCGGAAGTTGCGAGGCAGACACCGAGCTTGCCTGTCCATTTTGAGTAGGCGCACGCCATGAACGCCGCGGATTCCTCGTGCCGCACCTGAATGAAGCGGATGCGGTCCTGCCGCCTGCGCAGCGCCTCCATGATGCCATTGATGCCGTCGCCCGGCAGGCCAAAGATGATATCGACGTTCCAGTCGATCAGCGTCTCGATGAGGATGTCCGCGGCGGTCGCCATGTCTCAGTCCTACCGCGATGCGGATCCCGCCGCCTGGCTGCTCTTGTTCGCGGTCTTGTCAGTCTTACGCTGGTCCTTGTCGCCGCCGCGATTGCCGCCATGCAACTCGTCGGAAGATTGAGCGGTCTTGCCGTCTTCCAAATTAGTGGCCATGCGCAAAGCTCCCTTCATCCGGCCTGCCTAACCAGAAAGTCGGTGAGATGTTCCGTGCCCGAAGGCAAGGCCGCCTAGTCAGGTGCCGAAGGCAAACTTGTCAGTACCACCCGATGAGGCGCTGTTCGGCAGTCAGCGGCTGAACAGGCGAGGTGCGATCGAACAGACCAAGGCATCGAACTGCTGCGAGGCCGAGCTTGCATGTAGTGGCTGAGGCTGCCTGATCGCCAAAAGCGCTCGCGGCAGAGCTGGCCGATGTTCAGGTCGCGTCTTCGCAGGTCCCTATAGCCAGAGCGCAACGCCGCCCGGACCGTCCCCATAGGCGAACTCCTCGCACCCCTCGTTGACGAATTTCCCGCGCGGGATTCCGCCTCAGTGGCGAAAGGACTCGTTCGTCGCGCACACCGCGGCGGGCGATGTGCGCTTCGACCATGCGGTGCCTGGCGTGCCGGTAGTCTGGCATGGCTCCTCGATAGCCTTAAAGACGACAGGCTTAGTCGTCCTGCCTGCGCTTGTGGTGCTCGCTCTCCTGGTTTTCGCCGCGGATCATCTGGCGATCATCCTTGTCGGTCAATTCCACGCCCTCGTCGCGTAGATTGGCGCCGCCTTGCCGCGCCTCGCGCTCCTGCTTGGTTCTCTTCAGCTCATCCTCGGCATTGAAATCGTCGCCGGCATTGCTGGTGTTCTCGCGCTTTTCGATGATGCGCAGCTGCTGCTCGTGGGTCTTCCGGCCGGCCATGGCAAGGCGCCTCCTACTTGTTCGTGCGTCCGGTCTGGTCAGGATTGATGCCGCCCTGAGGCGTGACATCGTTCTCGACATCGCCTTCGAACGTATTGTCCCCATCGAGAGCATCGTTCTCGTCGAGCATATCGCCGCCCTTGACCGCGCCCTTCGAGGTGCCGATTCCCGGGTTGTCTCGCAGATCCTTGTCCGTGGGCTGTTTAGTCTTGGGGTGTTGGTTGGTCATGGAATTTCTCAGCGCTGGTTGAGCTTGAACGAACGACGGTCCTGGCGCTGTCCAACTTCAACGTGGAGAAAATGTTCCGGAACATATTCGCTTGTCAGGTGCGCGTAAGCGGCCAGGCGGCCGCCGTCTCGGCTAGCGAAACTTCAGGCATGCCACATTACATCCCATTCCGAGGCGAATTGGCAGGCTAAAGTGAAAATCGAGACGGTCGAAAGCTTGCAAGGAGTGGGTGCTCTGTTCCGGTGGCGATCTCGGTTGCAAGCAGTTCGCCGGCAATCAAGCCAAGTGTTGCGCCGCTGTGGCTGAAGGCGACGTAATACCCCTCGATGTCCCGCAACTGGCCGAAGACCGGCTCGCCGTCTCCGGGGATCGGCTTGGGCCCGACACCGTAGCTCTCCAATTCCAATTTCGGATGACCGTCGAGAACATTCGACGCTTCGTCGAGAAGCCCCTGGATGGTCGATGCTTTTACGCGATAAGTCCCGTCCGGATTGACTACCACCTCTTCTTCCGACCAGGCAGAATCGAGCGCGAGGGCGCCATCAGGCGTCGGCCGGATGGCGACGCGCGGCGTGTTGAGCACGGCGCGTAGCGGCAAGTCGACTGGCTTGGTCCTGACCAGCAGCGCGATTGGTGTCCCATCGGCAATACGCTGACCGGCCACGGCGACCATTCGCGGCACATCCGCACCGGTCGCCAGAAGCACCGCGTTGGCGGCGAAGCTGATCCCGCTGGTGGTGGTGACGCCGGTGGCGCGGCCGTTGGCGACGGTGACGGTAGCGCTTCCGGCCTCGGTGACCACCTGGCCGCCCCGCTCCACGAATTCCGCGATCAATATTTCGATCAGCGACGGCAGGTCGACCCAGCCCTCACCCGCGTTGAAGATCGCGCCTTGAGGCGTGACAGCGCTTGCGCAGACACCCGGCGTGACCAACCTTATGGCGTCCGCGGACAGATGCTGCGCATCATAGCCGAGACGTTTTTCGTGAGCGAAGACATCGGCGATCTCGTTTGAGGCATCGTCCGCATCCCACGTCAGGCCACCGTCGAAACGCAGCCAGGCGGCATCCGGGCATCGCGCCGACAAACTGCGGTAGCGGTCGATACCGATCATGCGCAGGCGATGATATTCAGCCGAGCGCCTGCGCGCCGAATTGATCCAGGCGAGCGAGCGGCCGGAAGCTCCCTTGGCGAGCGGTCCATCATTGACCAGCACGGTCTCGATGCCGAGCCTTGCAAGATGAACGGCCGAGGAGACGCCAAAAATGCCGCCGCCGACAACAACGACCTTGGAAACCTGATGTGATGCAGCCATGAGATATCTTTCACTGGTGGAGGTTGGTTTGGGCGGCCGTCTTGAAGGGCTCATGCGTGATCAAAGCACTTCGGCAAGGAAGTGCTTCAGACGCGGGCTTTTCGGCGTGTCGAAAATCGCGGCAGGCGTGCCGGCCTCGATGATGCGGCCTTCATCCATGAAGACGACCTGATCGGCGACCTTGCGGGCGAAGCCCATTTCATGCGTCACCACGACCATTGTCATGCCGCGCCGGCCGAGATCCGCCATGAGGTTGAGCACACCCTTCACCAGTTCTGGATCGAGTGCGCTCGTTACCTCATCGAACAAGATGACCTCCGGGTCCATCGCCAATGCACGAGCGATTGCCACACGCTGCTGCTGGCCACCGGAAAGGCTCCCTGGACGATGGTGTTTGCGGGTCGCAAGCCCGACGTCGGCAAGGCGCGCCTCGGCGATGCGCTCAGCTTCCTGTACAGGGAGCCCCTTTACCTTGGTCAGCGACAGCATGACGTTTTCGAGCGCGGTGTGGTCGGGGAACAGATTGAACTGCTGGAAAACCATGCCGACACGCCGGCGCAGTTTTTCAGGCTTCATCGCCAGGATGCTCGCACCATCGAGCAACACCTCACCGCCCTTGGGCTCGACCAGGCGGTTGAGGCAGCGCAGCAGGGTCGACTTGCCCGAACCTGATGGGCCGATCACGCATGTGACCGTGCCAGGCTTGACTGCCAGGCTGACGCCTTTGAGAACATCGAGGTCGCCATAGGCCATGTCGAGATCGGTAATGGCGAGACTGCCGCCCTTGAAGCGGGGCAGCGCTGAGCGGGCATCAGAGCCGGCCTCCGAAAGTGCACTGCCGGTGGCGCCCTCCAGTTCGCTCACTTCGGCCAGGCCGCTGATGACGAGGCCGGCCTTTTGCTTTCCGACCCGCAGCGAGTTGTCGATGTAGTTGACCACATGGGTCAACGGCACGGTGATGACGAGATAGAACACGCCGGCCAGAAGCAATGGCGAGAGGTTTCCAGTGACCACTGCCTGGTCCTGACCGACACGGAAGATCTCGCGCTCCGAGGCGAGCAGACCGAGGAAGTAGACAAGGCTTGAATCCTTGACGTTGCCGATGAACTGGTTGACGAGGGCCGGCAAGACGCGGCGGATGCCTTGCGGGATCACGATCAGGCGCATGCCTTGGCCGTAGCTCATGCTGAGCGCCCTGCAGGCCTCCATCTGCCCGCGCTCGACGCTCTGGATGCCCGAGCGAAAGATTTCGCCGATATAGGCGCCGGCGATCAGGCTCAGCGCAAGAATGCCGAGCGGAAAGGGCGAAGGCCCGAAGATTTCACGGCCGATGCGGGCAAAGCCCTGGCCGATCAGCAGGATGGTGACGATCGCCGGCAGGCCACGGAAAATATCCGTGTAGACCCGCGCCGGAATGCGCAGCCAGCGCGATTGCGAGATGCCCATGACCGCCAGGATCATGCCGAGGATGACACCCAGTACCGTCGACGCGGCGGCGAGGATCAAGGTGTTCTTCAATCCGATGGTGATCATGCTGGGCAGCACGTCCGCCATTGCCTGCCAGTCGAGGAAACTGCGCCGCAGGTTTTCGAGCCAGTTCATTCGCCCCCCTTTTGGTTGCGCTATTTACATCGTCCGCATCAAGGACGGCGGCGTAATCCGGCCGCCGGCATGAAAGCCAGCGGCCGGGTACGGTCTACTTCTTGGGAAGATACTGGTCGGGCATCGGCGAGCCGGGGAACCACTTTTCATAAAGCGTCTTCCAGGTGCCGTCCTGCATGGCCGCGTGAAGGGCGGTGTTCAGCGCATTGCGGAGCTTGTCGTTGCCCTTGCGCAGGACGAAGCCGGCCGGCGCGTCAAAGGAAGGAATATTGACCGCGATCTTCAGGTTCGGATAGCGAACGCCATAGTCCTTGGCAGCCTCGTAATCGAGGAAGTGGGCATCTACGGTTCCGTTGTTAAGCGCCGAAACGGCGGAGTTGTTGTCGGGGAATTTGACGAGATCGGTTCCGACAAAATTCTTCGCCGCGTAGATTTCCTGGAGCGTGCCTTGCACGACGCCGAGACGTTTGCCCTTGAGCCCGTCCGCCGACGTGATCGCCTTGTCGGCGGTAAGCACGGACAGATAGCCTGCGATATACCCGTCGGAAAAGTCGACGGTCTTTTTGCGTGCTTCCGTCGTGCCGATTGCCGCGACCGCGACATCGAAGCGCTCGTTTGCAACGGAAGGCATCAGCGCCGAGAATTCCTGGCCGGTGAAGATCACCTGGTCGGGCTTGAATCCAAGGCGGCTCGCGACGTTGCGGAACAATTCGATGTCGAAGCCGGTGAACGACCCATCGGCCTGGGTGAAAGCGTAGGGTTTGGCATCGCCCATGGTCCCGACGCTGATGACCTTCGCATCAATGAGGCCATAGGGATTGTCATCCGCGGCGGCCACTCCTGAAACCAGCCCAGCGCCGACGCACATCGCCATAAGAGCCATTGCGCCGGTTCTGACCGGGCACATCAACGACTTGAGAATTTCTTTCCTGCTCATGTCTTTCTCCACTCTGAAGGTCTGTTCTTCTTGGTATTTGCGTCGAGCCGCCATCTGGCGCCCCGACATGCCCTTGACGAGATTACGGTCCGTCACGCCTCTCGGCTCCACTCCTTCTAAAGAGACCGGTCTCATATTGCATGAGACCGGTCTCTTTGATAATCGTTATCGCCACATTGACCTCCCGTCAACAACTCTTGTAGTCGTCATCCAATGAAAAGAACCGCCCCCAAGACCCCGTCGATAACGGTCAGCGACGTCGCCCGTGCGGCCAATGTTTCGAAAGCGACAGCCGCGCGCGTGCTCGGCGGATACGGCGTCGTCAGCGACATGATCCGCGCGGAAGTCATGGCCGCGGCCAAGGCCTTGGACTATCGTGCGAACGAGTTGGCCCGCAGCATGACGACCGGCCGCTCCGGCATCATCGGCGTGGTCGTCGGCGACATCGAGAACCCGTTCTTCAGCCTCGCGGTACGCGGCATCAGCGACGCGGCAAAGGCAGCCGGGTTCAACGTCATCCTGGCCAATTCCGGCGAGAAGATCGAGGCGGAAAAGGCGGCCGTGAAACTGCTCATCGGCAAGCGCGTCGACGGGCTGATCGTCACGCCGTCGGAATCGCGCGACATCGCGCACCTGCGCGATATCCACCGCTCGGGCCGACCGCTTGCCCTGCTGGATAGGGCGCTGGCAGATCTGGATGTCGATACGGTCACGACCGACGATCGCGGCATCGCCATGCTGGCGACCCGCTTTCTAGCCGATGCCGGCCACCGTAACATCGCCTATGTAACCGCGGTCGACGCCGAAGGGCACGAGTACCGGGATCTCGGGCAGATCTACACCTCGTCGGTCCGTGAGCGCATCGACGGTTTCCTCACCGTGTGCCGAGAGGCCGGACTTGATCGGCCAGAACGCTATGTCCGCCTTGGCGCCACAAGCCCCACCGAAACGCGCAGGGTTGCCGGCGAGATGCTGTCGGCGCCGGATCGGCCGACGGCGATCCTCGCCTCCGACAGCGTCATTGCGCTGGAGATCTTCAAGGTGACCCGCGAGCGCGGCCTGCGGGTTCCCGACGACATTTCGCTCATCACTTTCCATGATGCGGACTGGACGAGCGTCACCACGCCGCCCATCACCGTTATCGACCAGCCCGTCTACGCGCTTGGCAAGAGCGTCGCGGAATTGCTCATCCGGCGATTGAAGGGAGATTCCCGCCCGGCGGAAAAGCTCGTTTTGCCGACCGCCATCATTGCACGCGGATCCGTTGGCCCGCCCTTGAATGGAAAGCCGCAAGTGCGCCAAGCATAGGTGTGACGGCGATACGGCCCACATTGAATACGCTAGGGAGCCAAGGTCGACGCACCCCCGCTTTAAGACTGATACGGGTCAATGAAGCCCAGCAAACACCCTGATCGCAATGCCACGTCCACCGCCATCGGGACGGCACGTGCCGGCTCATGGTTTGAAGAGCGTGACGATGAGCCAGATGCCCGGCTACTTCTTGCGCCTGCCTGGCTTCAGGGCCGCCAAAAGACTGCTGATCTTGCCGGCCTTGCGGTTGCGGATCTCGGCCTCGTTCTTGCGGCGCACCGCGGCGCGGACAAGCCTGGCGCCGAGATAACGCAAAGGCTCGGGCGGCAGCGACATGCGCCGCTCGATGCCGACCAGACCACTTTCGCTCCAGCGATCCTTTCGCTCGAGCACCAGGCTCGCCAGAATGCGTCCGGCTATCGGCGTCTGCGCGATGCCGGTGCCGTTAAATCCCATGCCGTAGAAGATATTGGGATGATCGCGCAGGTGGTCGAAGACAGGAACGTGTTCAGGCACGCAGTCGATCGGCCCCGACCAGTCATATTCGATCGCCACACCGCGCAGCGACGGGTAGACCCGATGCAGCTCTCGCATATTGTCGCGGCCGTGCTCCGGGCTGCGGTTGAAGCTGGCGCCGAAATTTCCACTGAAGGCGACGTTGCCGCTGCCACGACCGAAGACCACCCTGCCCCCCATGGTGCGCTGGTAGTAGAGCACCTGGGCCTGGGAATCGCAGATCGAGGCACCGTCGCGCCAGCCGATGCTGTCGAGCAGTTCGGGAATGGCAGCAGTGGCAATCACCTCGCTGCCGACCACATAAAGATGCCGCCGCAGTTCCGGCAGCGCCGAAAGCCAGGCGTTGGCGGCAAGCACGATTTTGTCAGCCCGTACCGCGCCATGCCCCGTGCGCACCGTGCATGTCATGCCGGGTTCGATGGCGAGGACCGGGCTGCGCTCGTGGATGATGACGCCGCGTGCCAGTGCCAGCTTGCGCAATCCGATGGCAAGTTTGGCGGGATGGACCGTGCCGGCGGTGGTCTCGACGACGCCGACATAGGAGGCCGATGAACCGGTGCGGCGTTGAATGTCCTCGGCCGTCAGCGGGCTGAAACGGTTTTCTCCAACAGCCGCCGTCAAGGCCACGGCGGTCTCCCAGGCGCCTTCCTGCGCAATGGAGCTTGCGGTCCACAACCATCCGTCCAGCCTCAGGTCCATGTCTATGGTGCCGTTTTGCTGCAGCGCCTTCAGCTCCGCGATCGATGCCACCGTGTCGGCGCACAGCAGGCGCGCTTCCTCGAGACCGACGACCGCACTGATCTGGTCGATTTCGGCGAACCATGAATGGACCTGACCGCCGTTGCGCCCCGAGGCCCCCGATCCGCACAGATCGGCTTCAAGGATGACCACCCGCGTTTGCGGCGCCAGTTCAAGGATCCGCAGCGCGGTCCACAGACCGGTATAGCCGCCACCGACGATCACCACGTCGGCGCGCTCGTCGCCTCGCAATGGCTCGGTCGCAGGGGCGGCGGTAATGTCCTGCAGCCAAAACGACCGGTCAGATGCAAGCGCGACCGCAGGCTGCCGCAAACGAAGTGTACTCACGCTTGGGCTCCCTGCGCATCGACAATGAAGCTGGCATATTTGGCTCGCAGCCAATCGGGTATCGGACGCGGTCTCTGAGGAAACCCGCCGAGATGGGTGCAGGTCTGTGCCGCCGCGATCGACGCCCTGTGCAATGCCTCCAGGGCGCCAAGGCCGCCGAAATGGAAGCCGGCGAGGAAGGTGGCAATAAAACTGTCGCCGGCGCCACACGTATCCACGACATCGACAAGCGTCGCCGGCGCATGCACGACATTCGTGCCATCGTCGAAGTACGAGCCGCGTCGACCACAGGTCAAAACCACCTGCCTTGCGCCGGCCTTCCTGAGCGCGCCCAGCGACGGCTCGATGGGAACATCGACATCGTCCGGTCCGGACGCAAACAAAAGCGGGACACCGTCGAGCGGCAGCGCCATATGGGCGGTTGATAGATCGACGCTGAACGGCACATGGTCCGCTACCAATCGTTGGACGAGGTGCTTGTTGGCGTTGGTGCCGAGATGCACCCAGTCGGCCGCGGCGATGACCGCATAATGCGCGGGCGCCGGCATGAAGTTTTCGCCCACACCGAAGGATTCGTGCAGGAACTTCCGGTCGCCGGATTCATCGCGCAGCAAGGTGACGGCCGTATCGCCGGGACGCCGTTCGACGTCGTCCGGGGATAGGCCGGCACCTGCCAGCTCGGCAAGCACCACGTCGCCTTCGGGATCGTTCCCGACGGCGCCGAAATAGCGCGCGGACCAGCCGTTGCGCCGCCATTGCGCCGCGACATTCAAGGCATTGCCGCCCACCGTCATCAAGTTGTTGGTCAAATAGGCATCAAGGCAATTGTCCCCGACCGCGATAAGCTTCTTCGACCTCATGCCGGCACCGTTGCGCGATTGAGGTATGGCGCGATGGCGCCAAGGCAGCGTGTCCAGGCTTTTACCGGATCGAGCGCGTAGGAGCCGTTGCCGAACGGCTCGAAGGTGAACTTTCCGGCATAGCCCAGGCGCGCGAGCTCGCTGACATAGTGGCCGAGCGGCAGCGTACCATCCCCCCACACCAGATGCCCGCCTGGTGTGCCGTCGACCAGATGGACATGCGCCAGCCGCGAGCCGAACAGGTCGACATAGCCGGCCACGGTGTCGCCGGCCGTGGCCATGGCGACAGTGTCCAGCACGACGTCGATGTTTTCAGCGCCCACCTCGTCCAGCATTTGGCGCAGGCCTGCCGCATCATTGACGAGGTTGCTCTCGAACCGCTGCAACGGCTCGAGCAGGCAGCGCACCCCGTTTGCGGCGGCGCGCCGGGCGATCTCGCCGATCGAACCGACCGCGCGGTCCCATGCCGGTTGCCGGGGTTCGCTCTCGTAGCCCCGGCCGGGCGTCAGGAAGAGATAGCGGGCGCCAAGCGCCGCGCAGATGTCGGCTGCACGGCAAAACCGCTCGATGCTGTCCTGGCGCAGTGCGGCGTCGCCGGAGGCAATGTTGATTGGATACAACACCTGCTCAGGCGTAAAGCACCAGGCCGACAGCTCGTTGTCGGCGAGTACCCGGCGAACGGATTCGACACGTGCGTCCGTGGCGTGGAACAGGTCCAGATGCTGGGCAATCCCCCACAGCTCGATCTCGCGCAGGCCAAAGCCTCGGATCGTCCTGGCGACCTCATCGAAGGGGAAGTGCTGGAAGCTGAAATTGGCTCCGATCAGCTGATGAGCAGCGAGCTGCGGCATGAAGGCTCCTTTCGGGAATTGTTATTTGCCGATGCCTTCGGCCAAGCCACGGATGAAGTAGCGTTGCGCGCCAAAGAACACGATCACGATAGGCAGCGCCGAGATCGTCATGGCCGCGAACACCACGGCATAGTTGGTCCCGTGGGTTGCCATGATCGACGTCAGTCCGACCGGCAGCGTCTGCACATCCGAGCCGCTCGTGAAGATCATCGCGAAGAGATATTCGTTCCAGGCGAACAGGACGTGCAGGATGACGCAGGAAATGATGATCGGCCGGCACAGCGGCAAGGTGATGCGCCAGAAGATCTGACCCTCGCTGGCGCCATCCATCGTCGCCGCCTCGTCGATGTCTTCAGGCAGATCCAGCATGTAGGCGCGGATGAGGAAGGTGGTGAACGGCACCCGGAACGCCGTGTAGAGAATGATCAGCGCCCAGTAGGTGTTGTAGAGACCGAGCGCCTGCAACATCTTCACCAGTGGAATGATCGCCACCGTGGGGCTCAGCATCAAGCCGCCCAGAACGATGGCGATAACCAGCGGCTTTGCCGGCATCTTCGTGCGGGTCAGGCCGAAGGCCGTCCAGGCGCTGATCAGCACGGTGCATATGGCCGAAGCGATGGTCACCAGCACCGAGACTGTCACGTAGCCACGCACGCCCTGGTTCCATGCCTGCACGTAATTGTTCCACGACCAATGGGTGGGCAGGGCGAAGGGATCGTCGAAGATCTGCGCATTGTCCTTGAAGCCGCTCAGCGCCATCCAGATCAGCGGATAGATGACGACGACACCAAGGCAGACCAGGAATGAATAGAGCAACGTCCTGGCGATGACCGACCACACATTGACGTGCCGGCTGCGACCGGCTGCGACCATCGCACTCATAGCTGCACCCGGCGGCGCTTGGTGTACCAGAGCTGTGCCGCACCTGTGAGCATGGTCAACATGAAGATGACGGCGGCGATCGCCGCGCCATAGCCGAAATTGTCCTCGATGAAGGCCTTCTGGTAGAGCCACGTGCCCAGCACCTGGCTGCTGTTGTTGGGCCCGCCTGCGGTCATCACCATAACCTCGTTGAACACCTGGAACGCGCCCGTGATGGTGACGATGATCATCAATCCCGTCATTTCCCGGGTGAGCGGAAAAGTGATGCTCCACAGGCGGCGAAGCGGA
This sequence comes from Mesorhizobium sp. M0058, assembly GCF_040323095.1. Taxonomy (NCBI): domain Bacteria; kingdom Pseudomonadati; phylum Pseudomonadota; class Alphaproteobacteria; order Hyphomicrobiales; family Phyllobacteriaceae; genus Mesorhizobium; species Mesorhizobium sp. M0058. The sequence goes on along the minus strand of NZ_JAMYUQ010000016.1, from coordinate 22,078 downwards.
CCCGCGCCGTCGATCGTTGCGGCATCGTAGAGGTCGCGCGGGATCTTCTGGATGGCAATGGCGAACAGCAGCGTCGAATAGCCAAAACCCTGCCATTGGCTCATGGCGATGATGGCATAGATGGCGGTGTGCTCATTGCCGAGCCAAGGCATGACGAGCTGGCTCAGTCCAACACGGCTGAGCGCGGCATCCAGCAAGCCGATCTGCGGCTGGTAGATGAAATAAAACAGCAGGCCGGTCACTGTGATCGAGATTGCCGACGGCACGAAATAGACGGCGCGCCACAGCCGGCGCCAGCTTTCGCTTTTCAGGTCCTCGATAATGGCCGCCAGCAGGAACGCGCCGAAGACCTGGAAGATGACGGAGATGAGAGCGTAGAGGCAGTTGTTCCACAGCGCCAGCAGCACGACCGGGTCATGCAGCAGCCGGTCGTAGTTGGCGAGGCCGACATTGGTGACCTCGCCGGTGTAGATGTCCTGGTCGGTGGTGCTGACGATGAAATTGTCGACGATCGGATAATAGACGAACCAGCCGATGAGGATGAGCGCGATCGCCGCCCATCGCAACGATAACAGGTTGGCGAAGCAGGCCCGCCGGCTCTTTGGCCGTTGCGGCCTGGCGACTCCGATGTCGGCGCCGCTGTCCACTGTGTCCGAGGCCCTTGCCATGCTCGCCTGCTTTATTTGGCCGCGGATGCGGCTTTGCGCACCTCGTCCATCACTTGCTCGGGCGTCATCGAGCCGCCCGCCAGCGCCTGCAGGCTGGACAGCCAGACGGCGGCGACGCGCGGTGGGTTGGCCGTATCCAGCCAGGGCATGAGGTATGAGGCGGCGTTGATATCCCTGAGGCCATCGACCACAGCCGCGCTCATGTTCGATTCCGAGGCGCCGCCGATGGTGGCGCTCGGCTGGCCATAGGGTGGCGCAGACAGCACCTGCGCATTTTCCTTCGAAGTCACGAACTTCATGAAATCGATCGCCAGCGGGATGTTCTTCGATGCCGCATTGATCATGTAGCCCTCCGGCGCGCCCTCGATCGACCTGGCGTCACCCTTGGCGCCGGCGGGCACCGGCAGCCGGAAGAATCCGAAATCGGCGGGCTTTAACGCCGACTCCGGCGTGGCGGCCTGATCGAACTCGATGATCTCCTGGTAGTACATGGCCGACTGCGCGTTGGTGAAGGCCTGGAGAGCCGAGGCATAGGATGTGCCGTTGACGCCGGCGCCATCGGTGCAGCGCTCGACAAGCTGGCTGAACTGCTTGAGTGCTGCGACATAGCCTGGATCGCTGTATTGGGCGGTGGCCGGATCGAAGTCGCGTTCCAGCGTTGCCTGCGGCACGTTGTAGGCGAGCAGCTGGCCTGCAAAGTGGATCGCCGGCCAAGCCTCCTTGTTGCCGAAGGAGATCGGTGTCACGCCGGATTTGCGGATGGCGTCGCAGCTGGTCAGCAAGTCCTCGAAAGTGGCGGGTGCCTTGAGGCTGAGCTTGGCGAACATCTGCTTGTTGTAGCCCATGAACTTGGCATCCTGGTAAAGCGGAATGCCATAGAACTTGCCGTTGTACTGGAACGCCTTGACGGCGGCTGGAGACAGCGACTTGCCCCACTCGGTATCGGCAGCAATGACGGGCGTGAGATCAACGGCGCGATTGCCGCGCACGAAATTGCCACCCCAACTGCCTGTCCAGGAGAAATAGATATCGGGCAGCGAGTTGGAAGCGACCAGCGTCTTGGTCTTGCCCTTCACGCTGTCGTCGCTCTCCTGGATAAGTTCGACCTTCACATCCGGATGGAGCTTCTCATAGGCCTGTGCCAGGTTGACGAAATAGGGCGACAGCTGTTGCAGCCCGAACTTGGTCAGGACCGAAAGCGTGCCGGTGTATTCCACCTTGGCGTTTGGGTCGGCCGTGACAGCCGGCGAAGCGGCGGAACTGCCGCTTATCGACAACCCCAATGATGATACCGCGGCCACCGTGACCGCCACGACTTGCAGCGAACGTTTCATGGATAGCTCCTTCAGAGGTAAGAGGGGATCAATATTCCACGCGTTTGTAGTAGCGACGGGTGGTCAGCGGGTGGTTGCGCAGCACCTCGAGATGGGCGCTCAGCCGCTCGAGCAAGGTGGCGAGCAGAACCGGCGAGATCATGCCGCGGACCTTTGCGGAGATGCCCGGCAACTTGACCGAGGCCGCGTCCAGCGTGCGAACGCGGTCCGTGTAGCGCCTGGCGAAGTTCTCGACCCGGTCGGCCAGGGGCCGAAGGGCATCTTCGCCCTTGAACACGAAAACGCTGACGCCCGGCTCGACCAACTCGAGCGTACCGTGGAAGAAGTCGGCGGCGTGCACCGGGCGGGTGCGAATCCACTGCATCTCTTCGAGGATGCACATGCCGTAATAGTGTGCCTCCGGCCACACCGAGCCGGCGCCGGTGAAGATGTGATAGGTATCGTCCTTGATTGTCTGGGCCAGTTCGGCCGCCCTGTCCTCAAAGGCAGCCTTGGCGTCGGCAAGCAGATCCGGCAGCAGTTTGAGTTCGGCGACAGTGCCATCAAAATCATCATATTCGCCGCGCTCTTCCAGCAGGGCCAGGACGATCAGCAGCGTCTGCAGGTAGAAGGATTCCGACGAGGTGTCGTCTTCGGCGAAGTTCGTGAAATTGTGGTCAGCCTCCCGTGCGATTGGCGTATCCGAATGGCCGGTGAGCGAAATCGTGCGCACACCACGTTTTTTCAGAAAGGCCATGAGCTCGACGCCTTCCTTGGTCGTGCCCGACAAGGACGGGATGACCACCACGGCCTTGCTGTCGAGACCGGCGGGCGGATCGATCACGACCTGCGCCGGATAGGCACCGCTCACCGGGAAGGTAGAACAGCGCTGCGCCAACTCGATCGCGGGCAAGGTTAGAAGCTGCACGCCGCCGGTGCCCATGAAAAACAGCCGCTCGACGCCATCTGCCAGCAGTGTGCGCATGAGTGAGCGAACCTCACCTGCGACGGCGACGGCCCCGCTTTGGATCTTCACGAAGCGGTCCCTATCGAAGTTCAGCATGACGTTTTCCTTGTATTTCGCATGTGACAGGCCTCTAGCCCGCCTTAGGCGTCGGTGGGCCGTCTAGCTCGTTTTTCCGATGTGAGATCGATCTCACAAGCAATAATGGGCACGCAATTTCGCCAATGGCAAGTCCTTTAGACGAAATTCTCCGAAATCGAGGGGTTTGCTCTTTAGCGCACAGCGCGCCGGGCAACCGATCCGCGTACGATCAAGCGGGTCTGAAATCGGGTACGGCGCGGTGCAACCTTTTTGCCGGCAAGCCGCTCCAGCAGATATCTGGCGGCGAGCGGTCCGATCTCGGAGATGGGTTGCGCCACGACCGTTATCTGCGGATCGGTGAACGTGGCGAGGTTGAAGTCATCGAAGCCAACCACCGACACATCATGCGGAATCGAGAGCCCCATTGAACGCAGGCCAAGAAGCGCGCCTTGCGTCATGAGGCTGTCCACCGTGAACAGTGCGGTCGGGCGATTGCGCCGGCTGAACAGGCGGATCGTGGCTTCGATGGCGTGCTCCACGGTCGAGCGCGATACGCCGATGAGCGCTTCATCGATTGCGATCCCATGCGAGTGGAGCGAGTTTTGGTAGCCAGCCAAGCGTTCCTGTGCCGTAAAGATGCGTGACTCGTCGCGCAAAAGACCGATCCGGTGGTGACCGTTGCCAACCAGATAGTCCACTGCCTCGCGTGCCCCGCCCTCGTTGTCGACGACGACGCTGTCGCATTGCAGGTCCTTTACCACGCGGTCGATGAGCACGATCGGTGCGCCTTCGCGGGCCAGTTGCACAATATGCTGGCTGTCGGTTGCAGACGTTGGGGCAAGGATGAAGCCGCGAATGCTGAGCGAGCGAAGGCTCTCAAGCAGTTCTTTCTCCTGTTCTACATTCTCCTCGCTGCTGGCAATCAGAAGATTGTGGCGGTGCTTGCGCAGTTCCACCTCTATGTCGTGCGCGATTCGGGCGAAGAACGGATTCTGGATATCGCCGGGCACGAAGCCTATGATCGGCAATTGTCCGCTGCGCAGCGCCTGCGCGACGAGGTTGGCCCGATAGCCCAGCCTTTCGGCTGCCTCAACCACGCGGAGCGCCGTCTCGTCGCCAACGTAACCATAGCTGTTGAGCGCCCGGGCGGCCGTGGCGCGCGACACCTTAGCCGCTGCGGCAACGTCCTTTAGTGTGATTCCTTTCTGGGCCACAGGTAACCGTCCTTCTTGGATCTGAACATTGCGTCAGATCATTCTCGGCTCGTCTTGCCGGCATCGTTGTGCGGCATATCGGACGATTCTCAAACTGCGAACATAGCTTTCGCAACTCCTTGCCACCTAATCGAGATACGCGCGCTGCTTGGCTATCTGGAAATTTGATCCACGAATGCACCTACATGTTGTGCAGTCAGTTCATTGCCTTGCACTGCCAGCATACGGCAATGAGTTCACGCCATGGTCCAGGCGGCCTCCCTGGCATCGATCATAACACCGATGGAGACGACTAGCCTTGCCGCCAAACTCGTCCACCGATTGGAGGCGAGCTTTCAAAAAGGTCGAGCCAGACGCTCAAGGCCTGCTGCACGGAGAGCCACAGGCTGGGAGACTCTGAGCAAATCGGGAATCTGAGTCGCTTGCTCTGAACCGTCGGCATCATGCTGCTAACCGGTTTTGATCCTCCGGGGCTCCGCATTGGCAATAGCGACGAAAATGCTGTCGAGCAGACCCTTGTCGCGGAAGGAACTTGCCAAGCAAGGGCACCTCGGCCAAGTACGCAAACAACGCCCGGAGACGAAGGCGCATCCGGCAGCACCCTTTTGGGGCCAGATAGAGACTCAGAAACCCAAAGCTTCATCTTCCCGCTATTGAAACGGAGGACTCGATCGTGACGCGTGCGCCCGACCATCGCCAACGGTGGGCTCCAAACTGATCGAAACTTCTCGTCGACCTTTGCAAGGTGATTGATCATCGGGGAGACCAAAGCCGAAACACTGGGGTTGGTGTCTCCAGGGACGCTGAACGAAAGCTTCAGGGAAAATCCCAAATCTGCCGATTTCCCTGGCGCTGTCATTGCAACGATCGAGACAATCAGGGAGACCGGACCGGAGGCACGAGAGGCCGCGTCCTTCCGTGGGGTCGCTCCTCCAAACCGTTTGACGCAATTTAGAGATGTTGCCTTGACCCCGCACTAGCGTCTACTGCATCTGCTAGTAGGAGCGTCACGAATGGCGAGAAAGTCTGTCCGGCGCAAGTCAACGATTTATGACATCGCGGTGGCGGCAAAGTTGTCCCCGACAGCGGTTAGTCTCGTCCTCAATGGCTCGTGGCAACAGCACCGGATCAAGGCGGAAACCGCAGCGACCATCCTCGATTGGGCTGAGCGGCTTGGCTATGCTGTCAACCTCAAGGCACGAGGATTGCGGCTTTCCCGATCCGGGCTCGCTGGAATGATCTTGCCACATTACCGCAATCGCTTCTTCGCCGGATTGGCCGAAGCCTTTGAAGCGGAATCCCGCGTCCACCGCTTGTGCCCGATCGTCGTCAGCACCCATCGCAATCCTGATAACGAGTTGAGTGTGACGGAAACCCTGCTGGCCCAGCAGGTGGAATTTCTCTTCCTTGCGGGCGTTCGTGACCCCGATCCGCTGAATGATCTGTGCCGGGCAGCGGGCGTCCGGTGCATCAACATCGATCTGCCAGGCCGCCGGGCTCCCTCAGTTGTTTCTGACAACTACGGGGGCGCCAAGGCGCTCACAGAGATCATTGTTCAGAAATTGAAAGAACGAGGGGGCTCCACCGAAGATCTCTTCTTCTTTGGCGGGGTCAGCGATGATGACGCAACACGTAGCCGTTTGCTGGGTTTTCACGATGCGCTGGCAGCGCATGGGATTGTTACGGGCCCGGGCACGATTGACTGCTGCGGATACGCACCGACCAACGCTGCTCGGTCTCTCGCTGCACGATACGCTCAGCTTGGGCATCTGCCCTCAGGTATGTTCGTCAACGGCGTGACCGCACTTGAAGGAACATTGCGGTTCACTTCGACGCTAGCCTCAAGTGAGCTTGGACGGGTTGTTGTCGGAAGCTTCGACTGGGATCCATTCGCGGCGCATTTGCCCTTCGATGTGACCATGGTCCGACAGAATGTCGAGGTGATGATTGCTGAAGGATTTTCGCTTCTGGAGAATTATTCGATAGACCACTTTCCGCTGGTGACCGTACCGACCAGCTTTGGGCGAACCGGAGAGCATGACGGCGCCCAGGAAGATTGGGATTCGGCATCCAAATCGAGCATCGACCACTAGCAATTCTTTGTCACGAGACATCGTTGCAGAAGTTCAACTCCGTTCATCAGCACCTCGGATCTGGGTAGCACCGCCTCCACCCAAGGCTCGCGGGGGATCGCATGTCCTTTCTACGGGTGCAGCCTGAGTGCGAAAGGGCGGATCGTTTACATCAATCGAGAAATGTTTTTAGACGCTGGTGGCGTGACCGCCTTGCTAAATCTATTTAGCACCTTGACCGGCCGGCATTCAAAGTCTTTTATGGCGCGTTCTGGGAGGAATGCGGCGCCGAGTGCGTCAATGCCGTCGGGCACAAAGGGGTGGGCCAAACAAAGCCGACATGGGCAATAGGCAACTCAAAAACTCGTCAATCAGGGAGGAATTAAATGTTAGCAAGAACTATACTCGCGGCAGCGTTCGGCGCAGCCCTTTCGGTCGCCACAATGAATGCTGCGCTGGCAAAGGACGTCAAGGTTGGAGTCGTCGTGAAGATCGGCGGCATTCCCTGGTTCAATGCCATGGAAACGGGAATAAAGGAAAAGTCGAAAGAGCTTGGCGACGACGGCTTCATGGTCGGGCCGACCAGCGCCGACCCGGCACTTCAGGTCCGCGCGATCGAAGACCTGATAGCTCAGGGCGTCAGCGTAATTGGCGTCGTGCCGAATGATGCAAACGTTCTCGAGCCGGTTCTAAAAAAGGCGCGCGACACGGGCATCAAGGTCATAACCCATGAATCGCCAGACCAGGTGAACGCTGATTGGGACTTCGAAATGGTCTCGGCCGTTGGTTTCGGTGAGGCCCATGCCAAGCTATTTGCCGAGAAAATGGGCGGCAAAGGCAAGTACGTGGTGTACGTAGGTTCTCTTACTGTGCCCGCACACAATGCCTGGGCCGATGCTGCAATCGCCTACCTGAAGAAGAACTTTCCCGACATGCAGATGGTTGGCGACAGATATGGCGTCGCCGAGAGCGCCGATGACAGCCGAAAGACGGCTCTGGATGTGCTTGCCGCCAATCCTGACCTCGGCGGCTTCCTGACGTTCGGCAGTCAGGGACCGATCGGCGCCGGACGCGCGATCGAGGAGCAGAAGCTTGGTGACAAGGTGGTTCTTGTCGGTTCATTCTCGCCTAGCCAAGGCAGCGCAATGCTCAAATCCGGCATTATTGACGGCGGCTATATGTGGAATCCTCTGGAAGCGGGCAAAGTATTCGTAACGATGGCTGATTTTCTGGCGGGCGGCGGTGAAATCACCGACGGCATGACGATCGAAGGTCTGGGTGTCGTTCACCCTGACTTCAAAACCGGCACCATCATCGTGGACGCTGTGCAGCCTATCACGGTCGAAACGGTCGATGGTCTTGCAGCCCTAGGGCTTTAGATGGCGGACCATGGCTGGCGTGCCGGGGTGGCAGATCAATCCCGGCACGCCCCATCCTTGTCATTTCAGAAGGGCCCGCCGTGAACCTCGTCGCGTCTACGACGCAGGACCTCCCATCGGTTCTGTCGTTTAGCAACATAAGCGTCACATTTGGTGGCGTTAGAGCCCTCCAGGATGTCGCCTTCGAGGTTCTCCCGGGTGAAGTGCAATGCATCGCCGGTGAGAACGGCAGCGGCAAGAGCACCCTGATCAAGGTAATCACCGGCGTTTGTCAGCCACTAGCCGGCGCAAACATGTCGATCGCCGGAAAGTCTGTCGACATCATGTCGCCGGCTGCGGCGCGCAGCGCCGGGGTGGAAGTCATCTGGCAGGACCTCGCACTGTTTCCTGAAATGACAGTCGCGGAAAATATCGGGATCAGAACTGTCCTCGGCAACATGCCTCGGCTCGTCGATCATTCGCGCATTCGCGAGGTGGCGCGAGGGCTGTTGGCGCGGCTTGGCGCCGACCTCGATGTCGACGCGCCTCTGCGTAGCTTTGCAATCGCCCAACGTCAGATCGTCGCCATCGCCCGGGCGCTCGCCGGCGATGCGAAGGTTATTTTCATGGACGAGCCCACATCGTCGCTTACTCAATCGGAAACAGACCGGTTGCTCGCGATCGTTCGAACACTCTCGAATGAAGGCATGGCCATCGTCTTCGTCAGCCATCGCCTTGCAGAAGTTCTGGAGATCTCAAGTCGCGTCACCGTTCTGCGCGACGGTAAGGTCGTTGGGGTGTTCCCGACCGCCGGAATGACCCAATCACGCCTCACCGAACTAATGACCGGCAAGACTTTCGACCAAACCGTGAGCACGAGAAACCTTAGTGGATCACCCGTCGTGTTGAAGATCGACCGATTGACCCGCGCAGGCGACTATGACGACGTTTCGCTGACAATACGGCGCGGTGAAACGCTTGGCCTGACCGGGCTACTCGGCGCCGGTCGCACAGAACTCGCGCTTTCGATTTTCGGCATGCTGCGCCCAGACCGCGGCAGCATCGCACTCAACGGGACGGTTCTTCATCTGAACTCCAACCGCGACGCAATCCGCGCGGGTATTGGATATCTCTCCGAAGACCGCTTGTCCCTTGGTCTCATACAAGCTCAATCCATCGCCGACAACGCCGTTATCCCGGTGCTCGACAAGATCCTTGATCGAGGGCTGATCTCCTCGGAGAAGAAGGATGCGCTCGTCAATCATTGGATCGAGGAATTGGCGATAAAAGTCGGGCGGCAGACCGATGCGATTTCCACGCTCTCAGGCGGCAACCAGCAAAGGGTGGCCATCGCCAAATGGCTGGCGGTCGGACTGAAACTGATCATTCTTGATTCGCCAACCGTGGGGGTGGACGTTGGCGCGCGGGCCGGCATCTTCGAGATTGTCGCCAAGCTTGCTGCCGAAGGCCTGGCGATTCTGCTGATATCCGATGAAGTGCCGGAGGTCTATTTCAACGCCGACCGCATCCTCCATATGGCCGCGGGCAAGATGGTCGCCGAATACGACCCGCACGCCATCTCGCTCGGCGACCTGGAAGCTGCCGTCTATGCGTAACCGCGGCAAGCTCTTCCGGGCTCATCCCACCGAGACATGGCTCGTTGTGGTTCTTCTCATCATGAGCGCAGGTCTCTCCGTTGCGAGCGACAAATTCTTCACCATTGCCAATCTCTTCAATCTGCTCAACACAAGCTCGACAAATCTGATCTTCGCGGTTGGGCTGCTGGTGGTGTTGATCGCTGGGGGCATCGACATCTCCTTCGCCGTGGCCGCGTCAGTGGTTCAATACGTTGTGGCGCTGGCTCTAGCCCAAATGGGAGGTGGTGATTGGTTCATCGGCCTCACCTTGGCGGCAATCGTCGGGATCGCCCTGGGTGCGGTGAACGCCGGCCTCATCTACTATTTCCAGATCATTTCAATCGTTGTCACCATCGCCACCTTCAATATTTTTTTCGGCCTGCTGATGTTCTTCACGCACGGTGTATCGATCTACAATCTGCCTGCCTGGTGGACGCATCGCACTGTGCTTTTCGAGTTCCAACAGGCGAATGGCAATTGGGCCGAGCTAACACTGCCGGTTGCGATCATGGCGGTCTGTGTCGCCGCCACCTGGGGGCTTATCCGGTATACCACCACGGGACGGCAGCTATACGCTTTTGGCGATAACCCGGAGGGCGCCCGTCGCCTCGGTATCAACATCGCGGCGATGCACTTCATTGCCTTCGGCTGGCTTGGTTTGATGGCCGGGATCGCGGGACTTGTGCAGGTGCACTATTCCCAGGAAGTCGTGCCCAACGCATTGGTGGGGCGCGAGCTGGACGTGCTGGCAGCTGTTGTCCTTGGCGGTGCCAGGCTGGGTGGCGGGCGCGGCACCGTGCTCGGTTGCATCCTTGGCGTGTTTCTTGTGTCGGTGACGCAAAACGGGCTGAACCTCCTCGGCATCTCTCCCTATGCTTTCAAGATGATCGTCGGGGCGATCATCTTGATTGCCATCACGCTGTCCAACGCGCCGCTCGGGCATATCCTCGCGGGCTTGCGGCAGAGGATGGGTACGTGACGCAGCGCGTGCTCGAAACTGGAGCGCTACGGCACGGATTCTTGCGCCGTCTTGCCGGCACGTTGGGCGCCGAGAATATCGGACTTTTGCTGGCATTGATTTTGGTGATTGCATTCTTCGGATCTCTCTCGCCGCGATTCCTGTCCAAAGCTACCTTTGAATCGGTGGCCTTCCAGTTGCCTGAACTTGGACTGCTTACACTCGCGATGTTGATGCCGATCATCTCGGGCGGCATCAATCTCGCCGTGACGTTCACGGCCAATCTCTGCGGCCTCACGCTCGCCTGGGTTCTTCAGGCCAACGGAGGACCGGACGCAAGCATCTATGCCTTTCTACTCGGTTCCGTTCTTGCGGTCGGCGTTGGCACGGCAAGCGGCTTGGTCATGGGCCCGGTGATAGCCTATACCGGCGCGCACCCCATCCTCGTCTCGCTCTCGGTGATGATTTTCCTGCGCGGCCTTGGCGAGTTTCTGACCCGCGGCGCCGATATTTCGGGCTTTCCCGAATTCATCCAGCCGCTCGGCCACGGCAGCATCGTCGGCATTCCTGTCCCGCTGCTGATACTGCTCGGCGCAGTCATCGTCTGGCATGTCTTGATGACCCGAACCAGGCTTGGCTTTTCAAACTATATGGTCGGCTCCAACATCGAGGCGACGCGCTATTCCGGCATCTCGACGCGACGCGTGATCATTCTGATCTACGCGCTGTCTGGCGCCATGTGTGCGTTGGCCGGCATTATCATGATGGCACGATTCAATTCCGTCCGTGTCGGCCATGGCGAGTCCTATGTGCTGATTACGGTGCTTGCCTGCTTCTTGGGCGGGGTGAATCCGTTTGGCGGCTTCGGCAAGGTCGTTTCGGTCTTCCTAGCCCTCATCGTTTTGCAGTTGCTTTCTTCGGGACTGAATCTCTTGGGCGCCAGCCAGCACCTGGCCACAGCCATTTGGGGCATCATGCTGATCGGCGTCATGATCTTGCGGTGGGCTGCCGGGCAGCTCAATTTCATGAGGATAACACGATGAAGGGTTTTGGCGTTCATACGAGCATGTGGACGAGTGGTTGGTCCGTAGAGGGCGCCGAGCACACTGTAGCGGCGGTGAAAAAATACGATCTCGATTTCATTGAAATTTCGCTGGCCGATCCATTTTCTTGCGATGCCGATCACACCCGCAAGCTGCTGGCGGCAAATGGCATGCAGGCGGTGTGCTCGCTAGGGTTGCCCGAATATGCGTGGGCATCGCGCCACCCACAGGAGGCGATTGACTTTCTCAAGGTGGCTATCGACAAGACGTCCGACATCGGAGCCCAGGCGCTATGCGGCGTAATCTATGGCGGCATCGGCGAGCGTACTGGCGTGCCACCTACGCAGGACGAACTTGATAACATTGCGAAAGTGATGACGTCCGCCGCCGCGCAAGCCAAGTCTCGCGGCATCGAACTCGGTGTTGAAGCCGTGAACCGCTACGAGAACCACATCATCAACACCGCGGCTCAGGCGGTGGCACTAATCGAGAGAGTCGGCGCCGACAATATGTTCGTGCACCTTGATACCTACCACATGAATATCGAGGAGAAAGGTATGGGCAACGGTATTATCGTCGCCCGCGATTACCTCAAATATATCCACCTCTCCGAGTCTGATCGCGGCACCCCAGGCGAGGGCAATTGCAATTGGGATGAGACGTTCGCGACGCTGGCCGCGATCGGCTTCAAGGGCGGGCTCGCGATGGAGAGCTTCATCAACATGGATCCGCGTCTGGCGTTTGGCCTCAGCGTGTGGCGTCCGGTGGCCGAGAGTGAAGCGGTTGTAATGGGCAACGGTCTGCCGTTCTTGCGCAACAAGGCACGGCAGTACGGGCTGATCGCATAAGTTACATCGCCATGCGAGATCGAAACTCGGCACATCATGAGCCGACTGCATCGACATTGCGGCGACTGCCTTCGAAGCAGGAGCCGCTCGAGAGGCAATATTGCGGCGTTTTAGATCCCGGCCTTCGGCTGCCCCCCGGGCGCAAGCAGCCAACCGGTCGGCGATCGAAACTGCCGCGAACAACCTATTTCACCGGCTCGGGCATCACAGCCTACCTTCGGCGGTTGCGAGCCGGCCCCGCATCAATTCGCGGCGCTTTCGAAACTCTGTGTATTCCTGGTCGGCCAGTACCCCGATCTGGATCACCGATCCACTCACGGCAAAGTTGAGTGAGGAGGGAATGCCTAGAAGATTGACAAGGTTCTGAAGCACCTGCAGCAAGATCGTTCCAAGCACCACACCAATGATTGAGCCTTCCCCGCCCCGCAACGAGAACCCTCCAAGGACGGCGGCGGCGATCGCGTAGAGCTCGTAGAAATTGCCGTACCGCTTTCACTCGCAAAGACCCGTTTGACGCCAACTGGGCTGGCCCGAAGCCGACCTCTCCGTCCAGCATAGTCCGACCATGTTCGGCGCAAGCTGCTCGCTTGAACCGTGGGATAGAATTCCGCCAATTTCAGGCACGTGGTTGTCAGGCGCCTACCGAACTTGACAAGCAGTCTTGCAGGAACTGCGTCGAGCACTGAACGTTTGAGCAAGCGCGGGCATCTCCGCCTTGGCTAAGGACCATCAATGTTCACGTTCATGTTTGCCACCGGCATCGAGAACAGCACCCCGACCATTCGACAAGGCCGGGAGCGCGTCGACGAAATGGAAAAATGCCGCTTCTACGAACGATGGCGCACCGACTTCGAACTGGTCCAGGATCTCGGGGTGCATTTCCTCCGCTACGGACCTCCCATCCACAAAACATGGCTGGCTGACGGACGTTATGATTGGGCATTCGCCGATGAGACCTTCGCGGACCTGAAGGCGAAAGACATTCTTCCGATCGTCGACCTTTGCCATTTTGGCGTGCCGGACTGGGTTGGCAACTTCCAGAACCCGGACTTTCCGACACTATTCGAGCACTACGCCAGGGATTTCGCGATGCGCTATCCGTGGATCCAGCTCTTCACCCCAATAAATGAGATGTTCATCTGCGCCACCTTTTCGGCTCGCTGGGGATGGTGGAACGAACAACTGAGCAGCGACACTGCTTTCGTCACCGCCCTCAAGCACATCGTGAAGGCGAACGTGCTTGCCATGCGGGCGATCCTCGAGGTGCGGCCGGACGCCATCTTCATACAGAGCGAATCCTCGGAATACTTCCACGCCGATTCTCCCGAGGCGGTCGGCAGAGCGGAACGGTTCAACAGCGAGCGTTTCCTGTCGCTTGATCTCAACTACGGTCATGACGTCGACGCGCACACCTATCGCTATCTTCTCGAAAACGGGATGACGGCCGAAGAATACAGTTTCTTCCTGGAGAGCCATCTGCGCAGGCATTGCGTGATGGGCACCGACTATTACCAGACCAACGAACATCGGGTTTGGGCAGACGGAACGACGTCCGGGTCCGGCGAGGTGTTTGGCTATGACGAGATCACGCGGCAGTACTTCAACCGCTACCGGCTTCCCGTAATGCATACGGAGACCAACATCAGCGAAGGCCCCAATGGAGACGAGGCCGTCTATTGGCTGTGGAAAGAGTGGGCCAACGTGCTGCGGATCCGCAACGATGGCATCCCCATCGTAGGCTTCACCTGGTACTCGCTGACGGATCAGGTGGACTGGGACAGTGCGCTTCGGGAGAACAACGGACGGATCAATCCGCTCGGCCTCTATGACCTCGACCGAAATCCGAGGGCGGTGGGGCGCGCTTTCAAGGCGCTGATCGCGAACTGGAACAAGCTGTTGGCCACACAAAGTGTCTGCCTTGCTTTGCCGGTCTTTCTTCCCTCACAGCAAGACGATGCCATTGTTCGCGCGCAACAGGATTATGCGCGCAGCCTGCTGAGCGTGGATCGGGTCGCTGAAGGCTGGACTGAACCACTTGCTGCTCCCCAGAAAGAGGTCGAACCCGATGCGCCTGGATAACAAGGCTGCATTGTAACCGGTGCTGCAAGCGGCATTGGACTGGCCATCGCCATGCGGTTGGGCACCGAAGGTGCACGGGTGAGCCGACGTGGGTGGAGGCAAGGTCGAGAAGGCGCGCATCGGTTCGACAAGGGGCGCGCCGGGGAGGCCGCTATCACGGTGCTGTCAACTTGCGCTCACGCGTTCGGCAGGTTGGTAATAATCGTCAACAACGCGCCGGCCTGATAATCTTTAACCCATTGAGGCATTCACTAGAGCGGGCTGGCTGAAGGTGCTGAGCGTCGACCTGCTGGGAGCAATTTATTTCGCCGGAAAGGCATTCGCTCATATGACATCTGGCGGCGTCATCGTAAAACATATTGAGTGTGCGCGGTCGAGACGAGCTCCGCATGTCGAGCTATACGCCGCGGCAAAGGCCACCCTCCTGTCTCTAACCGAGACCCGACGCAGTTCGCACCTTGGCCGACTGGGCATGAATCCGGACGATTACCGAACCAAATGGAACCTGCCTCGCAATTACCCGATGGTGGCACCCAACTATTCGGGAAGCGTTCCGCATATCGCCTCTAACACCCAGTAGCGGACAGCTCTCGCCTGAGGCGTCAGTCGTCGTTGAAGCGCTCCGGCATCGCATTCGAGACCAAGGCTGGTGCACAAGGATCATGACATCGAATTCCACTCTATACAGGAACAAGTGCCTTTCCTCGAGATTAGGGTTCGACGCCGCAACGGCGTCGAACCCCAAAGGAGACTCACATGAAACGTAAGATTTTGACAGCTACAGCGATCTCTCTCTGTCTCGCCACCGCGGCCTTGGCGCAGTCGTCGGGAACATCCAGCGGCACGAACGGAACGTCCGGCTCATCGGCCGGGTCGGGTATGAGTTCTACGTCCGGCTCAGGCCAAAGCGGTATCCCGAGCGGCTGGGACAGCAAGCTCTCGGGCTCATTCTTCAGCGACGCCAATTCGGGAAGACTTCTGTCGCAGGATGAGATCCGCAAGAACTGGTCGTCCCTGAGCTCTGAACAGCAGGCACAGGTTCGCTCCGACTGCTCGAGAATGACGGCCAGTAACGGCACTGGCTCTGGCACAATGACCGGCACGTCAGGTAGCTCGGCTTCGACCGGCAGTGATACAACGGCGAGTATCGGCACCGGCTCTGGCACAGCCACCGGCACTTCAGGCAGCTCTGGTTCGACCGGCAGTAACACCACGGCCAGCAACAGCACTGGTTCGGGTACAACCACCGGCACGTCGGGATCCTCGAATACAGCTGGCGATACGACCGCCAGAACCAGCACGGGTTCGGGCGCAAACTCGGCTGCTCAAATGGCTTCGATGCAGCAGCTCTGCACTCAGGTTCAAGGGATGTGAGTGAATGCGGCGCTCCGGGCCGGCTTGGCCGGAATAGATGAGGCCTTGAAGGCCCGGACATCGCTGTGGTTTGGTAGCCATTTCGGCGCTGAAGTCGGCCGGAGACCGGGGTGACAACTCGGCGCTTGTCGCGCTGCTTTTCTATCGCCGGCGACCGTCACTCGCCAATAGCGCGCTTCGCGTCGAGACACTTCTCCCGGCTGAGGCAAGCGAGATTCCGTCCCGTCCATACCTGCCAAGATAGAGCGTCTCGCGGCCTCCGTTGAGCCTGTAATCCAGCCGAAAGGAGATCGCGCCACTAGGCATGACGCGAACATACATGCCGTCACGGTCCGCAATCTTGTAGATTTCTCTTTTGGTTCAGGGCTTTAAGGGCGACGTCCGTCAGCATTCCCCGGTACCTCCTGAAAAGTACCGTCAGTACAATTTCGAGGCTCTTCGGCAGAACATTCGTTTTATCTCCAGTGCCTTAAGGCATCAAAAAACACCGTCAGAGCCTCATTGGATCTGACGGTACTTCGAAAAATCTGAGCTAGCAATTTGCGGAAGGTCCGTCAGCCGGTCCGTCAAATCCAATCTCCGCACCGATTGTCGCTGATTGTCTCCGAATGGATTTATACGTGTTATCAAATGGTTGTGGCGTACAATGGCGTGTTTTCGGCGGCGTTTGAGTGGGCCTGAATCACTCCCACTCGATGGTGCCTGGCGGCTTTGACGTCACGTCGTAGACGACGCGGTTGATGCCGCGGACTTCGTTGATGATGCGGGTGGCCGCCGCGCCGAGGAAAGCCATGTCGTAGTGGTAGAAGTCGGCGGTCATGCCGTCGACGGACGTCACGGCGCGCAGGGCGCAGACGAATTCGTAGGTGCGGCCGTCGCCCATCACACCGACGGTCTGCACCGGAAGCAGCACGGCGAAAGCCTGCCAGATGGCGTCGTAGAGGCCGGCCTTGCGGATCTCGTCGAGATAGATGGCGTCGGCCTCGCGCAGGATTTCGAGCTTTTCGCGGGTGATACCGCCGGGGCAGCGGATGGCAAGGCCTGGTCCGGGGAACGGATGGCGGCCAATAAAACTTTCGGGCAGGCCGAGTTCCTTGCCCAGTGCCCTCACCTCGTCCTTGAATAGTTCGCGCAGCGGCTCGACCAACTGCATGTTCATGCGCGCCGGCAGGCCGCCGACATTATGGTGCGACTTGATGGTCACCGACGGGCCGCCGGTGAAGGAGACGCTCTCGATGACGTCGGGATAGAGCGTGCCTTGCGCCAGGAAATCGGCGCCGCCGAGTTTCTTGGCCTCTTCCTCGAACACTTCGATGAACAGCCGGCCGATGGTCTTGCGCTTCTTCTCGGGGTCGGACTCGCCTTCCAGCGCCGAGATGAATTTTTCCGACGCGTCGACCAGGATCAGCGGCAGATTGTAGTGCTGGCGGAACATCGCCACCACGCCGGCGGCCTCGTCCTTGCGCATAAGGCCATGGTCGACAAGAATGCAGGTCAGCTGGTCGCCTACCGCTTCGTGGATCAGCAAGGCAGCGACCGATGAATCCACGCCGCCCGACAGCGCGCAGATCACCTTGCCCTTGCCGACCTGTTTGCGAATTGTCTCGACCGCGTGCTCACGATAGGCGCGCATCGTCCAGTCGCCTTCGATGCCGGCGATGATGTGCACGAAGTTTCTCAGCAGCCTGGCGCCATCCGGCGTATGCACAACTTCCGGGTGGAACATGATGCCGTACATCTTGCGCGCGACATTGCCGAAAATGGCGAAGGGCGAGCCTTCCGACTTGCCGAAGACCTCGAACCCCTTGGGCAGCGAGATGACGCGGTCGCCATGACTCATCCACACCTGGTGACGCTGGCCGGGCGCCCACAGGCCTTCGAACAGCGGGCTGTCCTTTTCGATCTCGACGAAGGCGCGGCCGAATTCGCGATGGTTCGAGCTTTCGGCGACGCCGCCCATCTGCACGCACATGGCCATCTGGCCGTAGCAGATGCCGAGCACCGGCACGCCGGCATCGAAGACGATCTGGGGCGCGCGTGGGCTGCCGATGTCCGATGTCGAGGCGGGACCGCCCGACAGGATCACGGCTTTCGGATTGATGCGCTTGAAGGCAGCTTCGGCCGATTGGAACGGCACGATCTCGGAAAACACGCCAGCCTCGCGGATGCGGCGGGCGATGAGCTGCGTAAACTGGCTGCCGAAATCGACAATCAGGACTGTATCGGGATGATTGGCTGTCGTCATGGCGAGCCTTTAGAGAAAGAAACGAGTCGGCGCAATGGGGTGCGTAGCCCGACTTTCAGAGCGCTGCCGGCTCTTGCCCAGGCTGCTCCTTGTGTAGCGTGCCGGAGCCGATGGCCTGTTCGAGGCGCACGACTGCATCCGCCAGCTTCTCGTCGATGACATGCAGATATTCGGTCCAGTCGCCAACGTGGCGCAGATCGGCTGCACCGTCTGAAATGCCGCGCAGGCCGATAAGCGGGACATCGAACAACTGGCAGGCGCGCAGGCAGGCGAAGGTTTCCATGTCGACCATGTCGGCGGCGATGGCGTCATAGGCGGCACCGGTGATGATGGCGCCGCCGGTCGACAGGCTGGCTTCTTTAATGCCCGGAATCCTGAATGATAGCGGGAGGGTCACCGGCAGGTCGAGGAACGGCGTCGCGCCTTTTTCGAAGCCTAGCGGCGAAGCGTCGATGTCGCGATAGCTGACCGAGACCGCCTGGTAGATTTCCGTCTGCTCTAGTGTGCGGCTGCCGGCGGAGCCGAGCGAGACGACGAGATCGGGCAGCGTCTTCTCAGACTTCAGCCATGATAGTTCGGCGCCGAGCCGCACACCTGCCTCTACCGGGCCGACGCCCGTCATCAGCGGCGTGAACAGTTTTTGCAGATGCGGACCGTACTCGGCCTGCGCCGCCATGACGAAGAGGACGTCCTTGCCACCAATTCGCGTAATTTTGGCCATCAGCCTGCTATCCCGTCACGGCCAACCACCGTCATCATCGTGCCGGTCATGGTCGCGATCAGCTTGGCCTCGCCATCGGCGGCAAAGGCGTAGGCCTGGCCGTCGGCGACGATGATGGTGCGGCCGGGCTTGGTCACCGAGCCGCGGAACAGGAAGCGTTCGCCCCGGCCGGGCGCCAGGAGATTGACCTTGAACTCGATGGTCAGCACGCCGGAATTTTCCGGCATCAGCGAGAACGCGGCGTAGCCGCAAGCCGAGTCCAGTGCGGTCGAAATCACGCCGGCATGCAGGAAACCATGCTGCTGCGTGAGTGCGGCCGAATAGGGCATTTCGATCTCGATGATGCCCGGCGTCACAAGCGTCAGTTCGGCGCCGATGGTCGCCATCGCCTGCTGGCGCGCGAACGACGCCCTGACGCGGTCCTCATAGTCGGGTGCGGGTACGATCTTTGCTGCCATGGCCATCGCCCTGATTTATCTGCAAAGCTTATCGCAGACGCCTGAACGCCACGCAAATGCTTTTGCTGCACTGCAGCAAAGCACTCAGTTCAACAGGAGCAGCGACGCGTTGAGCAAGGTGGCGAAGGCTACCCACGCGGCATAGGGCGCAAACAGCCAGCCGGAAACCCGGTCGCGGTTCCACACCGTGGCTATGAACAGCGCAATGCTGGCGAGAAGAGCCAGGATCACGACCAGTGCCGGCCCCATCTGTTTGGCGCCGAAGAAAGTCGGCGACCACGCGAAGTTCAGAACAAGCTGGAGGGCCCAGATCTTCATCGCGGCGGCTGCTCGTTCCCGCTCCCATGTCCGCCAGCCGGCCACGGCGATCAGCACATAGAGGAGCGTCCAGGCCGGCGCGAAGACCCAGTTGGGCGGGTTGAAGGGCGGCTTGGCGAGCGAGGCATACCATTCACCCGGCAGCGTCGCATAGCCGATCAACAGGCCGCCGCCGAGCACCAGAAGGAGGAAAAGCAGAAGCGACACATATCTTTGCAAGAATTCTACCCCGTCTGGCGGCCGACGCCGCGCATCTGCAACTGGCGCTATGTCAGCCTGTCAATCGCAGCGTCAATTCGCCCGACGCAGCGCACAGAAATGGAACCCGTCGGTGCCGCTCAGAGCCGGCGACAGCGAGATATCGCTTGTCTTGCCGATCCGGGCGGCCGCTGCGTGACCGGGGAAGCTGGCATCCCAAAGCGCGCGATGATCGACCGGAACGAAGCCCTTGTGGCGTTCGCGAAAGGCGGCGACCTGCTCGCCATTCTCCTCGTCGAACACCGAACAGGTGATGTAGACCAGCAGGCCGCCCGGTTTGACATAGGCCTTCGCCGCGTCGAGGATCGCCGACTGCTCGCCCTTGCGGGCATCGAGCTGTCTCTGCGTCAGCCGCCATTTGGCGTCTGGACGGCGCCGCCAGGTGCCGCTGCCGGTGCAGGGCGCATCGACCAGCACGATGTCCATGTGGCCTGCGAGGGGGCTGAGCTCAGCCGGCTTGGTGACAACCTGGACGTTGCGGTTTTCCGAACGGCGGAGGCGGTCGAAGATCGGCGCCAGCCGCGCTTTTTCGGCATCATGGGCGAAGACCTGGCCTTTGTTGGCCATCGCCGCCGACAACGCCAGCGTCTTGCCGCCGGCGCCGGCGCAGAAATCGAGCACCTGCATCCCGGCTTGCGCGCCGGCAAGGGCGGCAACGATCTGCGAGCCTTCGTCCTGGACCTCGAACCAGCCTTTCTGGAAGGCCGGCTCGGCCTGTACGTTCGGGTGCCTGCCGTCGCCGTCGATGGGCGGGATGCGAATGCCTTGTGGCGCGATAGCGGCTGCCGTGGCGCCGGTTTCGGCGAGTTCCGCCAGCACTTTGGCGCGGTCGGACTGCAGCGTATTGACCCTGATGTCGAGCGGCGGGCGGGTCGCCAAAGCCGCCCCTTCCGCAACCCAGTCTGCGCCAAAGGATCGTTCGAAGAGCGGCGCGCACCAGTCGGGTATGTCCGCCCGCACCGCCTCCGGCGCGTCTTCAGGCCGGCGCTCGGCCAGCGCCTGCAACTCGGCGGCGCTGAGCAACGGCGGCGCGAACTTGTCACCTTCGAGCGCATCGTTGAGCGATTGCGGCGTCTGGCCCCATTCGATGAGCAGCGCGCCGAAGCCGATGGCGCGGGGCGTGTCTTCACCCAAAAGCCAGCCGGCGGAACGTTTGTGGCGTAGCGCGTCGTAGACGATGTTGCCGATCGCCGCGCGGTCGCCGCCGCCCGCAAAGCGATGCGACAGGCCCCAATCTTTCAGCGCATCGGCCACCGGCCGGTGGCGCCGGCCAATGTCGTCCAGCACTTCAATGGCTGCCGCCAGCCGTCCGCCCAGTCGCATTCGTCATTCCATCTATCGAGCACAGTATCTTTCGGCCTGCTCTTAGAGCGTTTCGCGTCGAGATTGAACCCCGCTTGAATTTCGCGGCGACGAGGCCTTCCGCTCGCGGCCGACGATTTTCCCCGCCGGCAAATGTCCGCCCGCCGGCGATAACAAATCTCAAATATATGCAAGGTCTCTAATGTTGGTAACTGGCCGCCGTAAGCACGATCTGTGGCGCAATTGCTCTGCTTTCCAAGCTTTTGCGTTGGGAATACTCTTTGCGCCATGATTCGCGGCGCGGAAAAGCGGACCGGCGGATCGATACGAGGAGAGGGCAATGAAAACGTATCTTGCGGAAGTTCTAGGGACATTTCTATTGGTGTTTATCGGCACGGCGTCGGTGGCGACGGGTGGCTTTCTTGCCGACTTGCCGCTGGGCCAGGAAGCCATCGGCCTGGCGTTCGGCATCGGCCTGATTGCGGCGGCCTATGCGGTCGGCCCGATCTCGGGCGCGCATCTCAATCCGGCCGTCACGCTCGGCGTCTTCCTTGCCGGCCGGCTGCCGGCCAAGGATGTCATTCCTTACTGGATTGCACAAATCATCGGCGCCATCCTGGCCTCGCTGGCGCTGTGGATCATCGTCTCCGGCCAGACCGGCGGGCACACCACCGGTTTCGGCGCCAATGGCTGGGACGTGGCGAAGTGGGGGACGAGTTCGGCCTTCCTGTGGGAGCTGATCGGCACCTTCACCTTCGTCACCGTCATCCTCGGCGTCACCGCCGAGAAGCACTCGACGGCGTTCGCCGGCCTTGTCATCGGCCTGACGCTGGCCGGGCTGCATTTCGCCATGATCCCGGTGACCGGCACCTCGCTCAATCCGGCGCGTTCGATCGGCCCGGCGCTGTTTACGGGCGGCACAGCCCTCGGCCAGCTCTGGCTGTTTATCGTTGCGCCGCTGATCGGGGGCGCGATCGCCGGCGTCGTCGCCAAGGCGCGCATCTTCGAAAAGGACTGATTTCGAAGCCTGCATAACAAAAAGGCGCCGGGCACCGGCCCCCGCGTGTTTGTTTGGGGGCCCAGGGGAAAGACGGGGCGGTTGGAAAACGGCGGGGTGATAAACATGGGTGCCCCCGGTGGGCCAAAAACGACGAAATTTTTCCCCGG